>JAJPKB010000640.1 GCA_021323915.1 Chloroflexota bacterium
GGCCGAAAAAGAGGACGCCCACCGGAGTGGGCGTCCTGGGTAGGCCGTGCAGGGCTCGAACCTGCGACACCCTGATTAAAAGTCAGGGACATCTGGTCGAAGGAGAGTGACTCCTCTCCACTCCTGTGCCATTCTTCCCATCGCGTCGCCCTTCCCGCAGTCATCGGTCTTCCTCATGGATCGTCGTCTCCAATCCGATTGGTGCACCTGTTGGTACACCAATCGGTGGCAAAGAACCGATGTTATTCGGCCTTTGGGCGCAGCCCCTCGCGTACCGCTCGGCGGACTTCCTCCGCCGGTATTCGCCACCCGACCCGACGGCCTCCTAACTGGATGCCTCTGAGTCTCCCGGTCCGCAACCATTCGCGGACGGTATAGCGAGACACCTTGAGGATCTGCGCGGCCTCCTCGACCGTCAAAACCTTTTCGTCGGCCAACATCACACCCATCACGTCAAACTCCGCAGTCCATTCTACGGGGATACCCCTCGTTCGATCAATCTCAAACTCCGTCAAAATTTGTCAACATTTGTCAACCAATTATAGGCCACAATACTTGACACGGCAATCATAAGCGATATAATTGAACTATAAGCAATATGAAGCAACATACGGAGGCGACAGCATGCTGCACCAGGTTGAATCTCTTGGCGAAACGATCATCATCTTGCGCGAAGGGACTGCCTATCTGGTCCGCTCGCACAGTGAGCCGGATGCGTGGCATGAGTGCTCGCGGCTCACTTGCGATTGCAAGGGCTACCAGTACCGCGGCCACTGCCGCCACATCGCCGCCGTGCGGGCATACCTGCTTCGCGTCGTCTCTGAGGAGGTCGGCCACCATTGGCGCCAGCGCGCCGAGGACGAGAGCTACTGGGCGCAACTTGACGAGGCCAAGGCAAATGCTGTCGTCTATGAGGAGGTCGGCCGCCATTGGCGCCAGCGGCGGCCCCGAGCGCAGGTATGACCGATCACAGAGGAAAGGAGAGGCGAAAATGGCAGATCTGATCGAACGTGCGAAAGCGGCCTACGAGGCCCGGGAGGAGCGGCGCGCGGAGGAGGAGGCACGCCGGCGCACGGGGCGCGTGTGCAGCCAGCGTCTCACGGAGATCTGGGGGCGATTGGCGGCAATCGGCATCGCGCGCGCTGACTACGACGCCGAGGCCCGGGTGGAGTGGCTCGACGTCCGGGGGATACCGTGCATCCCCATTCTGCACCTCGCGGGGCTGCGCTTCGAGCCACTGCTCAGCGACTTGGGTGAGGTCTGCGCGCTCGCCGTGCGCCGCGTGTGTCTGCGCTGCGGCGCTCTTTCGGGCTGCAAGCCGGTGAAAGAGCTTGCCGATCTCTACGAGGTCAGCCAGTATCCCTGCCCCCGGTGCCAGCCCGACGTCCCCGGTGCCCCGGACGACGTCCCGTTCTAAGATTGTCTGAGAAATCGGCCGCTGTCCGAACGCGGCGGCCACGAAGGAGAGAGGATCATGACCATCCGCCCGGAATTCCTGGTCGAACGCCAGGGCAGGCAGTTTGTCTTGTACGCGGGGTTGCTCGATCTGGCGCATAGCCAGGGACTGCGCGCCATTCGGACCACGCTGCTTCAGGTTCCCTCCGACGACAATGGCCAAACCGCCATCGTCCGTGCCGAGGTCGAGACCGACCGCGGGACCTTCTCCGGAATCGGCGACGCCAACCCGAACAACGTGAACCGTGCCATGCTCACCTGCACGATTCGCCTCGCCGAAACGCGGGCGAAGGCCCGCGCGTTGCGCGACGCCGTGAACGTGGGCGTTGCCGCCTGCGAAGAGCTGGACGGGACCGACAGTGCGGACCTGGCCCCCTCATCACTGAGGGCAGCCGTGCCCAAACCGATCCCCGCAGCAGCCATTCCCGCCGAGGGCCAGCGCATTGCTCCGCCGACCGGCCAAAGCACGGCCTCCCGTCCGTCGACTCCCGTGCCCGTCCCGGGAGCGGAGCCTCCCGCGACGCCGGCCCAGCTTGGCAAGATCCGAACGCTCATGACCACGCTGAACTATACCGACCACGACGTTGAGCGCGCCCTGGGAGTCGACGTTGCTCACCTCAGCAAGCGCCAGGCGAGTCAGGTCATCGACATGCTCGAGTCTCACCTGCACCCGGGGAGGGCTGGATGAGCGCCTCACTGATCGACCGAGTCGTGACTGTCGCCAGTGAGCCGCAGGCGGCGTAATGGGCGTGAAGAAGATCGAACCCGCGGCGATGGGCGAGGCGGTGAACGAGAGAATTGCCTACCTTTGGCAGGCGATGCAGCACGAGCGACGGGAGGCGGAAAACAGCGAGCACAGCCCGCGCGTCCGTCGCTTCCTGCGGCGCGTCGCGGATGTTCACCGCGACGACCTTCGTCTACTGCTGCAAATTCGTCGTGAGGCACGGCGACTCACATAATGCTCGGGGCACAGCTATTCGGCCGTGCTCAAACTTTCCTTATTGCTCGCTTGTGGCACGGCCCAATGATTCGTCCGCCCACCCCACTACCGTGTTATCCACATCTGCACGCTACAGGCCTTACAGAACATTTTGCCTGTTGACAGGGTACCACCCGGCCGCTATAATGCGAGCTGTAAGCAATCCGCTTACAGCAATTTATCCGGTTCTCAGCCTGACGAGGAGTGTCTACCGCGATGTTCGGACAACTGCTGCAGCAGATGCGCGCGCGATCACGGGTCAGCTTGCGCGAACTGGGTCGTGCAGTTGGTCTGTCGGCGGTTTACCTAAGCGATATTGAGGCGGGAAGCCGGCGACCGCCAGCACCAGCCACGGTACGCAAGATTGCCCAATGCCTCGGGGTCGATCCCGGCCCCCTTCTGAGCGCATCCCTCGCCGAGCGGAATGCCATCGAACTTCCTATTTCCCGCGACGAAAAGTCGATGCGACTGGAAGCCGCTCTAGCGCTAGCTCGCACATGGGATGAACTCGACGAGGAGGATCTCGCCGAGATAACCCGTTTCCTCGACGAGAAGAGGGAACAAAAGGGACAAAGTGCATGAAGGTCGGTTCGCAGGTACCTCGGGTGCCCGGTATGGGGCATCGCGATACTGACCGTATCGCCGTCCAGGTGATCCGAAAATTCCGCTGGCAAGCTAATCGAGTAGCGGAAGCTATCTTGATGCCAGTCAAAAGCGGTCGAGGACCGCTATGGCGTCGACCCACCGGCGCTGACGGGAGTGTTCGAAGTCTCATTCTCCGCAGTCGACACAAAGGGACAGCGAGCACGGACGCGTGCTCCGGGCTCAGAGGCACTGATAACCAGAGACTCGAAATGTTGCAGACTGCAGTTTACTGGTTGCCTGTCTCGGCTGTCAACAACCAACCAAGGGGACGTCTTGTACGTCTGCCGCTCTTGCGCTGGTTGGGTCACCTTGCGGATGGGGAAGATGGGCTCCGACGGCAAGGACATTGTCTACCATCGGTCATTCCCTATCCACCTGGATGGTCACCATGTGGTAGGCCACGCTAGGATAGCGTAGCGTCACCACCTCGCTCGAGGCACGCGATCGGGCGAGTGGCTCAATCCGATGGAAATGACGCTTACGCGTGGTGGGGAGTTCTCAGCAGATGCAATCTAACTTGAAGGAGATGTCTCATGTCTCGGAAAACCAATTCGCGCAAGGTTACCGGACCCAAGGTCGCCAGCGATGCTGGTGAATTGCTAAACGACCCACGAACTTCCAAGAAGGTGAAGAGCGTCGCCGGCAGCGCGCTGTCACAAACTCCCAACAGGCGGAAACGGAAAAAGGGGAAAAATGAGGGATAGGGCCAGGGCGTTGAGGGACGAGTGAGGGAGCCATGACCTTTTTCTGGCGCATTCTCCGACTGATCTTCCTCGGTCGGGCCCTTGCGCGCGGCCCCGGTTCCTTCGCGCGCTATGCTGCCCGCCGGCAGGGGCGCCAGATCGTCGCCACGTGGACGCGCGGGGCGCGTCCACGGCGCCGCTGACGTGGCTTCGGTGCCCCATCCTGCCAACAAAAAAAGACCCCGTCCGGTTCGAACCGGACGGGGTGATCATGGCGCTCAGTCAGGCAGACGGTCCGCATATCCTCGTCGTGATCGTCACGAATACCAGATGCCGCGAAAACATGTTCGTGAGCGCCAGCCGCACGGCGCCGTCCGCGGCCGGCACGAAGCGCTGCCAGCCGGTCGTTGTCGAGACGAGGGTGCTGCTGACGATCACGTCATCGATCGTGATGGACATCGCCAGCACCGTCGGCGGTTGGACCTGCACCGCATAGAAAAACCACTGGCCTGGGCCAATGACGCCGATATCGTCCGCCAGCGCCCCGCCACGGCCTATCTCGTCCTGCATGACCTGCAGCGTGCAGCTTGGCCGAGCCCGGGCCGATGACGCCGTGGTCTGCACCACGGGCAGGTAGATCTGCGGCGTCATCGGCCCGGGCTCGGCGTGTGCGCCCGCTCCACTCGCTCCGATGGCGAGAAGGCTCGCGAGGAGCAGCGCGCTGATCAGTCGTCCCATGCTGCGCTGCCTACGCCGGGGGCGCCGGGCGGCTCAGGTACTGACCGACCGTGCCGGCGCCGGCATAGAGTCCGTACGCCGAAAGCCCGGCGATGATGCCACTCAACACTGTCGTGTTCCAGGTGGCCAGGGCCGGTTGCTCCAGCAGGGCCAAGCCGACGGCAGCGACGATCGCGAGGATCGGCGAGAACGCCGTCGGCATGCCGGCGCGCTCGGCGGCATGCACAACTCCCAGCGCTGCCGGCACGATGATGGGATCCGAGGTTGGCATCTTTCCTCCCTTACCAGCCGAATGCCGCACAGATCGTGGCGGCAAGAGGATTGGTTGCTGCCTGCGCCTTGAGCGCCGCAATCGCGGTCTGTCGCGCGGTCTGCGCCGCTGCGACGCTTTGTTGCCACGTGGTGATCGTTTGCTGATCGCTGGTGTAAGTCGCCTGCTCGCTCGCGGTCATCGGTCGCGAGACGATTTGCCCCTTTTGGCAATCGACGATGGTCAGGTTCGGGGGCGCCATCCTTTCCTCCTAGAGATAGCCGTAGAGGCTGATCGGTGTATTGTTTGTCAACCCGACCCCCGAGCCGAGGAGCAGGTCGATCCGGTTGATTGCGGCGGTACCGGCATACTTCACCGCCCAACTCTCGAGTTTCCGCCCGGTGCCACTGTCATTGCTGCAGTTTGCGTGGCCGAGGGCATAATGCGGGGTGGCCGCCGCGTATCCGGGAATGTCAATCGCGAACGTGGCCAGGTCATTCGTCAGGCTCGCTCCCGAGACCTCGCCAATCTGCCCGAGGGTCGTCGCGGTCGCGATGTCGGTTGCACTGACCGACGTGCCCTGGCTGAGTACCCCGTGCGCGGTGTAGCTGGCCGAGGCGTCGTTATTGAAGCGCAGGTAGAGTCCCGTGTTGTAGACGCTGGCGTTGGTGTTTGCGCTACCGGCGATACGCAGGTGGCTGAACCCCGACGGAATGTTCTGAAAACTGACCGTGGCGGCATTCCAGAGCGTGCCACTCGCGATCAGGAGCGGCACGTGGCCGTCCGCCCCGGCGAGAGAGCGAGAAAGCGGGAGCCCGTTGGCGTCGACGAGAAACGGATTCCCTCCGAAGCCGGCCGCCCAGTCGAGCGCGAAGACCTGGAGTCCCGCGATGTTTGCGTACCCCCCCGTTGAGAACCCGTTGATGGTGAGGCGCAGAGCCTGGAAGGACGGGAGCGAGCCCCTCACGTTCAGGAAGAAGCTGATCACCGGCGACGTATTGCCGGTGATCGTTGCCACGTTCGTCCAGGTGACGTTATCCGGGGAGAGATCAATGGCGACGGCCGTCGGAATGTACCGGGTATCATTACGGAAATACGTACCGAAGGCGACACCCCAGAACGTGTGGGAAGCCGCAAAGGCGATGTCGATCTGTTGTCCGATCGCCGTGGCCTGCCAGTAGTCCTGATTCCCGCGGCCGAGCGGCCCCTGGCCAAAGAGAGTCCCACCAGTGATCGCCGTCGAGGTCGCAGTTGCGCTAATGTCCCAGCCCGCGCCGAAGTTTGCCGCGAGCAGGTTGTAGTCGGCGGAGGCGATGACGTCGCCCGCCGCGTGAGGGGTAGCAGTCATTGGGTCGCGACCGCCTGACGCAGGTCGTACCCTCGGTTCGCCCAGTTCGCTTTCTCCGCCCAGGCGATGCCGCGTTCAAACTCCTGACATCGCCAGCGGCCCGCGTCAAACTCCGGGCCCCGCGGGCGGCCGAGATAGTGACCGTCGCGCCAGGCTTGGATCCACACCGCGGTCAATGCCGCGGTGGGGTTGAAATCGACCCCTGCCCCGCCGTGAAAGATCTGCTGGCCAATGGCCGCTAGTTCGCTCTCATCCATCGCCCCTCCCCAGGCAAAGCGCGCGATCGCCTCCTGCAGGTCGCTCGGCATGTCATCCTCGCGCCAGAGCGACACGCCCGGTAGCCCCATCTGCTGCGCCAAGCGCAGTCCGACCACCACTTCCGCCACGCTTGCCGTGGCGGGCAGGATGGGGACGACCGGGAGGTCGTCCCACCCCTGGGCGCTCACCGCCGCACGGTAGGCCTGCACGAGCCCAAATGCCTCGCTCATCGAGACGCCAAAATCGGTGCTATACAACTGCGGCATCACGGCGTCGCAGTGAGCAAGAAAGGTCTGCCACGGCCACGGCTCGGCCATCAGATTGACCGAACTTGCCGACCACGGCGGCGGCGCATTCCCCACCAGGATCCGTATATCCGGCGCGAACGCGAGCGGCACACGCCGGGGGAGCGCGCCCCAGAGTACCGTGAAGAAGCGCGCCGCCGGCTCCATGCGCCCGATCGCCTCGTACTCGACGTCGAAGACAAGAAAATCGGCCCCATCTGCAACCGCCTGAGCAATCGCCTGAGCCTCCCCGACCGGGTCCACAAGGTAGAGATAGCCGTAGGCGCCGACCGCGCGGCCGGCCGCGGCGAACGCGGCCCGCGTTGCCCGAAACTGGTCCCGGAAAATGGTCGGATTGCTTTCATCGCCCCATCCCGCCCCATCGCTGTATTTCTCGACCAGCCAGCCCAGGTGGGCCGCCTGGGCCACCGCGATGATTTGCTGGGTCGAGCCCCCGAGATCAGCGTACCAGAGCCATGCCCCCACGCCGCGCCACGGCACCCCGAGAGTGGTACTCATGGTGTCCCATTCGGCGTCACCGGATATGCGCTGAACGGCTCGCTTGAGGAGAGATCCACTCGCCCCAGAAAGCCCATCGGCACCTGCGTCACCTCTCTCATCACGACCACCTGTGTTGCGCGCGGCGGGATCGTTGTTGTGATCGTCGTCGAAAAACTCGACGAGCGGAACTGCTCCTGGATCGTGTTGGGGACCGGCACCGCGTTGGCGATCACATAGGCACGCAGCGCGGTTGGTGTCACGGTCGCGGTCGGACTCGCCGTCGGGGTGGCGGAAGGGGTCGCGCTGCTGGCCACCGGGGGCGTGAGCGTCACGGTCGGCGTCGCGGTCGCGGCAAGCACCGCACAGGCGCCGGAAATCTGGTTTGTCTGATTGTCGGTGAGGGCGAAGAGCGTCGTGCACTGAGCAATGAAACTCCCGCCGGGCGCCACGCTCAGAAGGATCGGTGTCGGCGGCGGAGTGTTCGTCGCCGTGGGCGTGGGGCTAGGCGTCGATGATCTCGTTGCCGTCAGTGTCGGTGTTGCCGTCGCGGTGGTCGTCGGAGTCGCGGTGGACGTGCTGGTCGGCGTCAGAGTCGCGCAACTGCCGGCGATCTCGGTCGGATTGCTCACGACGGAGACGAATCCCGTCGCACAGCTCAGATCGAACTCGCCTCCCGGCGGGATCGGTGTCACATTTCCCGCGGCGCCGGCCACGCCGCATGCGGCCAGGAGGATAAGGATGCTCAGGAGACCGAGAATCCGTGTCATGCCCCCTCCCGTCGTGTTGGGAGGATTTGCCACTCCGGACGGGCGGGATTCTGCGTCCAGTCGCGCCTGAACTTCGCGACTGCTTGTGCCACGAGTCCCGGGTCGTTATCCCAGGTCGCGTAATTATCCTGCTGCTCCGCCGCCGCGCTGAAGTTATAGGAGCCGTTCCAGACCGAGCTCGAGTCCGCCAGCGCTCCATCGACTCCATCGAGAATCAGCATCTTCAGATGATCGATACGGTGCTGCGTACTCTCGACGATCCGCACCGCCAGCCCCGGCAGATTGGCGTCGACCAGGGCCTGGAGCACCGCCCGATCGGCCGGCCCCGCGCTCTGCGTGCGATCGCACATCACGCGGATCGCCACGCCCCTGCGCCCGGCGGCGATCAGTGCCGCGACGAACGCCTCATCCGCTAGCCCGTAGCACTCGCAATCGAGCGTGTGGCGCGCTTCGCCGGGGAGTCTCAGCAGCACCGCCCGGACGTCGTCCTCGGGCGTGTAATAGGTGCGTCGCCAGCGCTCGATCACCCGATCAGCCTCATCTGGTGCAGCTTGTCGACGATATTGAGGAGCCCGTACACCCCGCCGATCAAGGTCACGAGGCCCAGTGCCACCCGCCACATCTTGCCAAACACGGCGATACTGATACGCTGGTCGACGGCCGCGCGCATCTCGGCGAATCCCCGCGTGACCTTGCTATCGAGCTCATCCAGGCCGCGTGCCTGGGTGTCCAGCGCCGACTGCACCTCGCCCAGGCGACTCTGCAGCTCGGCGACTTGGCTGCTCAGTTCCCCGAGCCAACGGCCGAACGCCTCATCAACTGGCACTCGTCGCTCGCGCGTCACGGGCATCAGGGCCCCACCGTGATCACGAATTCCACCGTCATCGTTTCGGTAGCGTTCTTTGTCTCAGTGATTGAGACATGACTGAGGAGATTGCCACTGTTCGTCGCCAGTGTGCCATTGAGAAACACCCCCGCTTCCCGGAGTGTACCGCTCGCGTTCCCCTGACTCGTCGTCCAAAAGAAGTCCCAGGTCAGGGTGTTCACCGATCGATAGCCACTCGCCTTCGCCACCCGTCCGACCAGCGCACTCGAGACTTCCGCGCCGAGTTGCGTATCGGTCGCCGTCGGCGTCGTCCCGCTTGTGCCGACGGCGGCGTAGACCGTCGGCTGCGCACTGCCAATCTCTCCGTTCAGCCATTGGGCAATCCAGACCTTGCCGTTGAGGCAGGTCACATTCGTATAATGCGTGCGCCGTTTGATCCGTGCGCTCTGTCCGTCGCGGATCGTGATGAAGTACTCGCCGCGCACGGCGATCTGCTGGTGTTCCGCTCTCCTCGCGAGGACCGTCCGGACGATACGCTGCAGAAAATCTCTCAACTGAACTGCGCCTTGTCGAACAGACTCGTCGGGTCGTCAAAGACATAGGTGCCGCTGTGCCCGAGGTTCGGGAACGAGACCGCGTCGGAGAGGGTTACCTGCTGGACATCGGGCGCCTCAAATGCGTCCTGGGTCTGCTCCTCCGCCGCGATAAACGGTGTTGACTGGATCGTCAGATTCTGGAGAACATCCCACAGGTCACGCGGCCGGTTACTCACTCTCTCATCCTTGCAAGTCCAGGCAGTACCGATAAAAGTTCGCGTGGGTGCCCTTGATCGCATTCTTCACGACCAGGAGAGTTGTATCAACGCCCAGTTGGCTATTGATCAGCCGGAGCTTCTGCCCGGCGATCAGAGTGCCAATCCCGCCCGCGCCGGTCGCGACATCCTGCACCTCGACGTGCACGTTGATATAGCTCTGCGCGTATGCACCGAGCTCGGCCAGCGCCCGTGCGTGCGCCGCCGGCGAGGACACGAGTGTCGTGTCGGCGACGTAGCGGTCAAAGAATCCTTGATTGGGGAGGTTCGTCAGGGCGGCAACCTGGTCGTTATTCTTTGCTTTGACCAGCACCGGCAGGTCGAATTGATAACTCGCCTGAATCACGACTCCGCTGCCCGGCGCGCTCGCCGTCCCGACCGACAGCACCCACGTGTTGCTGTCGACCGCCTGGCTCACCACCCATTGGGTCGTCGGCGTCACTCCTTGCTGGCCCTGGGCGACCGTCTGGCTGACCCCGCCCACGGTCACCGTTGGCAGCCCTGCTCCCTGGATGTCCGGGGGATAGTCGAGGGGAAAAGACGTTTGCTGACCATTGCCCACCCACGTTTGTAAGTACGGATTGCTGAGGTACGTCCCGCCCCGCACGGTAACCTGCGTGCCGAGCTGAGTATCATCCACCTCGTACGTAAACGAGTCGCGGTCGTACCAATACCAGCCCGGCGGCAGCGGCGGCTCCTGGTCAGTCAGGACCACCGCCGATAGGGGCGCCTGGTCGGCGTAGAAGAAATGCAAATCCGCGTTCCAATCGAGATACCAATCCCACACCAGTCCGACACTCGCCAGCTTCGCCAGACGGGTCAGTTCGGTGGCAATCGCCCCATGACTGATCCGAAAGTAAGGGATCAGGTACCCCTGGCCGGGCGGCGTATTGTTCGCGGTGATCCCGACGGGCGGATTGGCGTTGAGCACCATGTCCCGCGCGATGTCGGTGACGTACGCGTTTTGGTAGACCTTGTTATGGAGACGCGACATCAAGAAGACCGTGGCGTCCACGCATGTCAGGTCGATCGTCCGCTCGTTCGGACTCGGCACCTCGTAGTGGGTGAGCGCGACCCATCCCTTGAAGAGTGTATTATTCTGGTCATCGCTGATCCGGATCGGGCTGTATCGCCCGACGGTGATCTGGTTCCCGACGTCGATCAAGCGCAGCTTCGCGGTACTTCCCCGTCGGCTGACCACCTGATCGATCTCCAGTGAGTCGACCTCGACCGCGGGGCCGATCGCTGCGCCCAGCGCGGAGTTCGGCCCCACCAGGCGCGCCGCGCCCTTCGTCCCGGCGCCGCCGCCGAGCATGATCGTCAGAGGCGGCGCCATCTACACCCCGCGTGCTGTCGGCAAGTCGGTCGTGACGAAGCCAAGTCGAAGACTCATGCGGTGAACCCCCACAGATCGAGGTGGACGTAGGTCGGATTGCTGAGGTTTTCGACCAGCAGGTTGAGCGCACTCGCCGCCGGTACTTTGATCGGATTCGCAAAGACGACACTGCCCTGGAGGTCTTTGCCGTAGCCGCTGCGTAACTGATTGGCGGTCGAGCTTCCGTAGTAGAGGATCCAGTCGCCGCCGACGTTCTGGAGCGAGATTCCCATCCCACACAGGTAAAGCGACTGGCCCGATGGAGGCGCCGCCTGGGTCAGCGTGTAGCCGCCGGTCGTATTCGTCTGCACGCTCGCGGTCCAGGTCGCCGGCTGGGGCACCGTGACGATCTTGCCCAGACCGTCGGCGTTGGCCGAGAGAGTTCGGACGCGGTCGAACGTCGCACCGTTGAAGCAGTACAGCGCTCCGGAGACGCCGACCGTGCGCGTGTAGCTCGCGGAGTCGAATGTTCCGTGCAGAACGTCGATTGGGCTCGCATCGTCGGCCCAGAGCCGTGAATATGCCGAGCCATTTCCGTCTACGCTGAGCGGTTGGCCGCTGCTCCCATAGAGCGTGACCTTCGCTGGATGGTGCGCCCCTGCGGTCGCGATCTCCAGAGGAGTATCGCCCGGGTTGGTGCCCTTGCCATAGATACTCGACCGGGCCGCCCCGGTATTGTCGCCCCGTTGGCGGTCCCAACTCGCCCCGTTGTACACCCATTGGCCGACGGCCAGCTCGTACTGCCCGGCGTCTCCATCGCCCAACGAGCGGACCGACCGCAGCGCGTAGAACACGCTCCCGGTCGCGTCCCACAGGCCCAGGAAGGGCACCGTATTCGTGTCGCTCGGGAGCGCCTGCGTCCCCTCGAAAGGCACCGGCATCCGTCTCTCCTAGTGCTGCAAGCTCAAGCTGAGCTTGCGGTTGAAATACTGGGCGAGCAGCTCGGCGAGATCGGAGACGTCCGACGACTTCAGGATCTTGTTGCCGGTCACGCTGAAGTAGTTGTTGATCACCGTCCCGCCCCCCGGCGCGCCCGGGCTGCTGATCCCCCCGCCGGCGCCCCCGACGTAGCTGTCGTAGGTCGTCCGGCCGAGCTGGTCATTGGGGATGATCTGTCCGGCTTCATCACTGACGAACAACTCCGGCCCGCGCTCGCCGACCATGTAGACCTGCCCCGCTGCGACCGGACCACCGCTCGCGTGGCCGTAGACGTCGATGTGGTGGGTGACGATGTAAATATCGTGCTGGGTCGGGATCGCGTTGATCGCGTTGGTGATGTTGGTCGCATCGGTCGTGACGACCTGCTGGGACTGGTCCATCGACGTCTGAATCGAGCTGTGTGCAGCGTCCATATGCGTCCTCGTCGTATCAGCGAAGGCCTGCATCTTCTGATCGTGGTACGTCGTCATCGCGTCCATCGTCTGCTGGTGATAGCTCTGCATGTCCGCCAGCTTCGTCTGCGTCGTCGTGTCGATCAGACTCATCTGCTCATTATGGTAAGTCTGCATCTCCAGGTCGCGCGCCTGCTGATAGCGGCTGATCTCCTGGGCGGTCGACTCGTGCTTCGCCCGCAGTTGCTGCATGATCTGGTCGTGTTGCGCCGCGAGCTGGGCCATCTTCTGCTGATGATCGAAGGAAAGCTGCTTGATCTGCGCCGAGTGGTCCGCCGACATCTTGGTCAGCGTCTCTTTGTGCTGCTCGGCCAGGTTGGAGACCGTCGTCTGGTGGTCGAAGGCGAGCTGTTCCATTTCCTGCTGATGGGTGTTGGCCATCCGCGTCGTGATCTGCTGGTCAGATCGCGCAATGTCCTGGCTCGTCGTGACGTGCGTGTCCTTGATCGCACCCAGCGTCTTGACCGTGTCGGCTTGCTGCAGTGCCAGGAGCGCTGCGCTGTTCTCCTGCATCCCCTGGTAGCTCTGGTTCGACTGCGCCTGGAGCTCGGCGAGCGCGGCCCCCCCTTGCGCTTGGAGCGCGTCCAAACTGCTGACGCCTCCGCTTTGGAGCCCGGCCAGCGAACTGAGTCCCCCGGTGGCGAGGGTGTTGAAGCTGCCCATGCCTTGCAGCGAGAGCCCGGCGAGCGCGCCGACGCCCCCACTCTTCACCTGGTCAAACGCCGAGGTCGCCGTGCCCGCGATCGTCGACGCGGCGCTTGCCGTCTCGGACTTCATCGACTCCCAGGAGTCGCGCCAGTTCGCCGGGAGGATGCCGACTTTGACCAGCAGATCGCCGATCGCCCCGAAGACCGCGCCAAGCTTGTCGACGATGAAACTCACCACCGTGCCGACGATATCGCGAATCCCCAGGAAGTTGTGGGTCCACGCCTCGTAGAGCGCGATGACTGCCGCGACGCCCAGGGCAATCGGCGCCAGCACCGGCAACAGTGCCATGATCGTCGCCGCGGCGGCCGCGACCGCCGCACCTGCCCAGGCCAAAAAACCAGCGACCATGCCGGAGAGCGCTTCGGCCGCCGAGATCGCGAGATATGCCAGTCCCTCGCGCACCCCGAGCACAGCGATCGTGTTGACCAGCGCCGCCGCAGTCATCACCGTGAAGCGTGCCGCCGCGATCAGGAGTTGGGCGCCCATGAGGATCAGGTTGCCGATAAAACCGGCGATACTGATCGTCGCCCCGACCGCGCTGATCCCCAGTCGCACCAATCCGAGCGTCGTCGTGAGCAAGAACCCGGCAACCGGCAAGAGAATTCCGGTCACCAGCAGGAATGCCCCCCCCAGCAGCAAGAAAGTCGCGACCGTGGTCAGTGTCTGCGCCACGAGCTGGGGATTCTGACTGACGTAACTCTGGACGCGGCCGAGGAGAGTCATCAGCTCGTCAGCCCCCTTGCGCACACTTGGCGTCAAGGCGTCTCCCAGGGTAATCGCCGTGGCCTCGAGTCCGTTCTTCAGCCGCGCCATCTCGTTGCTGAGCGTCGCGTGGGTGCGATTCATCGAGTCGGTCGTGACATTGTTGACGAGCTGCTCGTTCGTCAGGTCCGTGAGAATCTTCCGATTGTCATCCCAGGCCGTCCCGAGCAGCGACGCCAGGCCAAGGCCGCCTCGCTGGGCATTGATCACCCGCATCGCCGAGCCGGTCACATCGTCCTGGGAATAGCCCAGACGGTGGTAGGCGGTCCGCAGATCCGCGAGTACCCCATCCAGCCCCTTCGAGGACAACCCGGCCGCCGAGAAGTCCGAGACCAGGTCGACCCCGGAGGCCTGCGAGAGCTTTCGGATCTCCGACTCCGCCGCCTTCGTCGGGTTGATCATATGGGTCATCAGGTCGACCATCTGCGTCTGGGCCTGGGACGCATCGTACCCGTGCTTGGTCAGTGCGGTGTAGGCCGCTGCCGCCTGTTCGAGCGGGATATGCAAGTTCGCCGCGACACCGAACATCTTTCCCGAGTTCTCGCTGAACTGCTCCAGCGTCATGTTGCCCTCGGCGGCCGCCAGATGGAACACCCCCATGACCCGGGTCGCATTGGCGGTGATCTCGGCGTTGCGCTGCTGCGCCGTCGCCGCGTTGCTCGTGTCCAGACCGTACTCGTGCATCGCGTTGGCGAGCACGTTCGCCGTCGCCGCCGCGTCGCCCCCCGTCGAGACTGCCGACTCGGTCGCAACGGCCAGGATATCCTGAGCGGCCGCGGCGTCCCCGGTGATGTTCATCACATGCATGAAGCCCTGTTCGAGACTGGCGAAGCTGGCTCCGGTGTCCTGGCCGAGCGAGAGAATCGTGTCCCGCATCGTCTGCACGTCCGCGTCGCTCATGTTCGTGTTGTTCTGGACGTCCACGAGTGCCGCGTCAAAGCTCGCCGCCTGGTCGACCAGCCCGCCGATCGCCGCGGTGAGCCCGCCTCCCGCCAGCATCATCCCGCCGCCGATCAGCGCCAGATTCTTGCCGATCGCCGTGACGCTCGACTGAAACGCGCTCAGTTCCGCCGTCGCCGCGGCAAGTCCCTCGGTCGTCTGGTTCTTCGCATCGACGATGATCTCGACGACGCGCCGCGTCAGGTTATCCGCCACGCTCGCTCACTTCTGTTCGTTCTTCGCTGCGGTGGCTCGAGATTCCCACCGCAGGTACTGCAGAAATAGCCGCCGCACCGCTTTCGGTGTCCCCTGGTACTCTTGCCAGCTCCAGCCCAGGTGCCGGCAGAGAATGTACGCCTCGATCAAGGGCAACTCGCGCGCGTCGATCGTCAGCCCTTTGAAGAACTGGAGGGCGCGGCGGCCGATTTTCCCCAGGCTTCCTCGGAGATCTGCTTGTCGAACTCTTTGATCGCCAGAAAGACCGCGTTCTTGTCTTGCGCCAGCATCGCCTGGATATTGGCTTCGGTCACGGGCACGATCTCGCCCTTCCGTCGGAGATCCCAGCTTTTTATTCCCCGCTGGAGCACGGCCAGCCGATACCGGAGAAAGTCGGCCGGCATCTCGGTCTCCTGCACCGTCTCCGGCTCGCTCGTGTTCGCCTTGACGACGGTGCGCACCCGCGTGCGCGTCCGCTCATTCGCGTTGAGGATGGCGTTGCACTCGTCGTCCTCCTCGCCGGTCAGGCGCCGCACGACAACCGTGAAGCCCCCGGTGATCCGGACCGCGTGAGTCTGCTCAACGACTCCGTCTTCGCCAAAGTAATCGAGAACCATCGGCTGCTCGTCTCCTTATTAATACGGAAGGTACTGGGATGATTGATTGGTCAGCGCGAGCGTATTGGCTTGTGTCCCCAACCACGCCTCGAGGGTCAGGTCGACCATGATCACGTCGCCGACTTTGTCCGGTTGACTCAACTTCGTGATCGACATCTGCGGCAGGCTGATCACGCTCTGGTTACTCGCCCCGTCAGTCAGGCTGATTGTCTCGGCCCCCACGGGGGGGGCCCCCTTCGCGGTCGCCGCCGCGAGTTGGTTGTAGTAGGTGAGCGACGTCAAGGCCTCGCTCACCTTCAAGGTGAGCTTGCGGCCGGCGGGCACAACGAAGGTCGGAAACCGGTTGCCGCTGAAGGTGTAGTGGGATTTCACATCATTGTCCAGGTCGAGTTCGAAAGACTCGACATTCGCATCAGCGGCGCCGAAAAGAGAGACGGACACCCCGGCCAGGGTAATCGGCGTATCGGTCGTGTAGGCAGGCACCGTCGGCGCAATCGGCTGTTCGTTCTGGCCCATGAAGTCGATCGCGACTTCGACCTCATTCTTGGTCGCCCCTTTCACCGTGAGCTTGCTCCCGACCATGCCCGTGTACTGGAGCGAGGTCAGACCGCCGAGGTTCTTTTCCAGCGTGAAGCTCGGGAGCGTATTCGCTTCGACGATCGCGTGCAGGAAAGGAGCAATCACCGGCTGCACCGTGGCGCCGCTGGCGTGCGCGTAGACCAGTGCCGAGTCCAGGGTCAGCGTGTAGGGTCCCGTGCCAGCGATGTTGGTGATCTTCCGGCACTCGGCAATCTTGTTCGCCGCGGAGTCGATCTGGACGATCGTTGTCCCGGCCACCAGCCCGCTCGAGCTGGCCACCGTGATCGTTGTCGTCTGGGCGACGCTATTTGCCGAGAGCGTCGTCGAGGCGCCGCTGTTCGTGCCGGTCTGGTACTGATCGACGCCAATCGCTCCGCAAATCAGCGGCATGCCCATGAGGGCAAAGAAGGGAAAGGTGACTTTTCCTTGCACCTTCTGCTCGCCGGCAATCAAGAATGATGCCGACTCCCGGACGTTGCGCGCCAGCTTCAGCTCGGCAACCCCCGGATCCCGCTCAAGGGATTCATCTTTGAATGGGACGTACGCCGTCGCCGCGACGGCCGTTCCAAAAACAGACTCCTTGGCATACCCGAGATCACCCAGACTGCCGATGTACGGCTGCGGCATCGTCTCCTCCCTTTATTTTCCGTGTTCCCGACGGGACTGTTCGATTTGGTGCCAAATAAAAGTGCCGCGTCGCACAGAGGCGCGCTGCCTCCCCGGGCGATACCTCGTATCGCCCGGGGACAAACGTGCCGACGCCCATCACGGTTACCGCGCCGGTGATTCCCACTGGCGCACAGATCACCATCACCCTCTTCTCCCGCTAGCCGAACATGCTCGGCAAGACATCGAACTCGCCCTCGACCGCCGCGGTCACGGCGCCGGTGGCCGCGAAGCGCAGCGCCCAGCGCCCGACGACGTTGCCCGTCAGATCGACATGGTACTGGCCGGTGGCGTCCCGCAGGATCTGGCCATTGACGCCGTAGAGGTAGGTCGTCACGGATCCGCCCGGCGGGAGGAACTGAAACGTGACCGTCGTGGGATCTGTCGCCACGCCTCCGCTGGTGAAAGTCACGCTGCAGCGCACCCCCTGGCCGAGGACCACCGTCCCCAGGTTCACCATCTGTGCTGGCGCGGTCATGCCAGCTCCGTCAGCGTCAGCGTCGCTGTCCAGGGCTCCGTCAGCGTCAGCGTCGCTGTCCAGGGCTCCGTCAGCGTCAGCGTCGCTCCACCTGGCTGATTCGCCACGAACCGCCGCACGGTCGTCGTCAGACTCGCCAGTGCCGCCGCGATTGAGGCAATCGCGTGACCAATTCCCTTCACGATCGCCGCCGCCGTTGTCGCCGTCGCGGCGATCGTGTGCGTGAGTCCCTTCGCGATGCCTGCACTCGCCGCCGCCGTCGCCCCGCGCGTTGCGCTGACGCCGCGCCCCAGGCCGCTCGCCGCCGCCGCCGTCCCGCCCATCGCCTTGCCGACCGCCGTCGGTCCCCAGCGGGCGATGCTCCCTGCCGTCGCGGCGATCACTTGCAGGTGCACCTTGAGACTGCTGATCGTCGTCGCGCTGCTCACGGTCGTCAGCAGCACCTTACTCATTCCTTTACCCAGCGTCGTGCCGTTGCCGGCCATCGCACTGAGTGCATGGGCGATGGCCTTCCCCAGCGAGCTGCTATTGCCTCCCGTGGCGACACGCACAGCCGTGACGGCTTTGCTCAGCGTGAGAGCCGTGCTGGCGACGACCGGTCGGATGACGTGCGCCTGCTTGATGGCGGCAGCCGTACTTCCCACGGGGGCCGCGCGCGCGATCGCCGCCTGGCGACTCCCCTGCGCGGTGGAGTTCCCTGTCGCGGCGCGGATGGCGCCGACCGCCTTGGCAAGCGCGGCCGTCGATCCCGCCGTCGTGCTGATCGTCTGGCCGTGTGCCGTGCCGCCAGCGAAGCTGACTGCCCAGCGTTGGACAATCGGCGGCTCAAACATCGCGTACGCCGTTGCCGGATCCGCCAGCGCCGCGATCTCGGCCGCCGGGAGTGCGCGGTTGTAGATCGAGACCTTGAGGATGTCGCCGGCGAGGGTACCCCCGAAACTGCCGACGAACTTCTCCCCGAGGCCGAAATGCACGCCGGAGAAGTCGAACGTGGTCGAGACCGTACTCTGCTGCTTCCCATTGAGCCAGAGGGTGCATTGGCCCGACTGGTAGACGAAGAGCAGATGATAAAGCTGGCCCACGCTCAGGGTGCCGGTGGCCGCCAGGGTGCTCCAGGTGTTCCCGTTCCAGAGTGTCACGGCCCCGGCGCCCACTCCGGAGGAGATGCCAATCGCTCCTCCTTGGGTCGTCGACCCGCTGACCTGGGAGTACAGGCGGTGGTCGGTCGAGACGTCGGTGAAGCGTGCCCGCACCTCGACGGTCCCCGACGTTAACCCAAGATCCCCGAGGTCAATCCAGGTCGCGGTGCCGTCGAAGTGCAGCTGCGAGCCAAGCAGTCCGGCAGTCCAGCCGGCCGGACTGCTCACCGCATACGTCGTCCGCTTGGCCGCGTCGAAGACGGCGCCGCCCGCATTCTCGTTGAGAGGCAGGCAACGGACGAGCCCCCGCGCCAACGGATGCGCCCAGTTGATCCGTGCCCCGCGCGTCGGTTTTTGCTCGACCTCGGGCCAAATCGTCTTAAGCAATCCCCGTCACCACGTCGCTTGTCACCTCGACCGTGACCGCATTGGTCGCGTCAAGATTCGTCAGGGTAAATTGCCACTGGCCATTGTCCAGGGCAAACGTCTTGCTCGTCGTCGTACTCGGCGTGGCCACCGGGATCACCTCATCGATCGTCGGCACCGTCTCGTAAGCCGCCGTCGACCCCGCTCCGCGATAGGCTTTGAACTCTACTCCTGCCGTCGTCGAGACCGCGCCGCCGGCCGTGACCTGGACAAGTAAGCGTGCGGCAAAATCGGCCGAATAATCCAACGTCGTCGGGGCATTCGTGACCCCCGCAGCGAGATTGGTTCCCGCCGCGATGACGTTCCCGGCCGCGCCTTTCGTGACCTGTGGTGCGGCCATCGCTTACCCTCCCCACGCTGACCGACATTGATCCGCGGTCACCTGGACGCCTTCGCCAAAGAGCGATTCGGCCCGGCTACACGGATAGGCGTCGAGAGCGAGGATATTCGCTCCGGTCGGCGTCGTCCCCGGAAAGAGAGCTTTCAGGCGCGTGAACATGACCGAGTCCGCCGGCGGAGTTGTCAGAGACAGCGGGTCCTTCAAGAGCAGCGTGCCACTCGCGGCAATAGCCTGAATGAACGCCAGTTGCGATACCGTAAAGTTAGCCATATCGCGTTCGTCAAGGTAGCAGAGCGCGGCGGCGCTCGGTACCGCCAGTCGGGGAAGAGTCTCCCGGGATGCGCCGGGTTGGTTCAAGAGGGCCGCGACGCCAATCCAGTTCGCCACCGTGATCAACGGCGCATATCCCAGCGCCTTGGGGTCGGTCTGCAGCTCGATCTTGAGCGCGCTGAAACTGACGCTCATGTATACTGCACGCTCGCCGTCAATTGCAGCGTATCGCCGGTGGCGAGGTTGATCACCGCAAAATCAGCGAGCATGAATGCGTTCCCGCCCGCCGTCCCGGATCCCCCCACGACGTTTGCGCCACTATTGATCGCCGCCTGCGCGGTGCTCCCCCGCGCCCCGCGTGTCACCGTCCATGTTGTTGTCCCCTGGCCGGCCGTGACCGTCATCGTCTCGGCCGGATGTGTCCCATCCGAGACCTCGATGTCATAGTTTCCCGAGGTGGGGAAGCCCGTTGCCGCGCTCACCGAGATCGAAGTTGCCGTCGCCGAGGAGATCGCCGCGCTCAAGGTCGTCGCGGGCGCCGCCGCTGAGGCGTCAAAGCACCCCGCTTCGGTCACCGCCCTTGCCGCCGACGCGGTGATCGTCCCAACGATCTTCTCGGTATCCGTAATCGCCGGCGCCGCCGCGAAGCCGGCCGCCGTTGAGACCAGGCTCGCCGTGCCGGCGGCCCGGGCTTCTGGACTCGGATTGAAGAGTGCCGAGTCATAGTTCTGGTGCGTGCCGGTTCCCAGGCCCATGCCAACGTAGATCGGTTCGGTCTGTGCCACCCCGTGCAGCTTGTTCGTCGTGATCAGTTTGCCAGCGTACGCGAACACGGGGCCGCCACCGCCAATGTGGGGGTGGGGCAGCCCGCGGAAGGGGCTGACACAGGAGTCGCGTCGGGTGCAGAGGGTGAGCGGCCGCGGCCGAAAGAGTCCGTGAATCTCCTCGTCCTTCAGGAATTGCTCGAGTGCGGGAATGGCGAGACCCTTCACCCGGCTCTTCGCGGCCGCCCGCTCGGCGTGCCTATGCCAGCCAAGGTAGCGGTCGAGCAACACCGCCCGGTGCTGGCGGGGATCGGTATGCTGGATCGCCACCACCCCGTGGTCCTCAACGCACCCACAGACACGGATAACCGTCGCCTCCCACTTCACGACCAGTCCGGCCTTCGCGATTGCCCCCATTCCCTCAACTCCTTATTGGTAGATCCACAGGTCCTCGACCTCGATCACGAGCTCTGCCGTGATGAGCGGGAAGCCCAAAGCGTCATCCCTGACCGGTCCGTCGACCGAGACGCTCATTTTGTCCCCCGCGATAATGCAATTCGCCACGCCCGCTATTTTCAGAGTCGGATTCGCGTCAACGTTCGCGACCATCTGCGTGATTGCCGTACGCGTATCGGTGAGGATCTGCTCGAGCGTGCGTGTCGAATCTTCCCAGCGGTCCAGATAGAGCACGTGCACCTGATGGGTCTCTTTCTTCGCCCGAACCGCGACACGCGCACGGTCGGTGTGCGGACAGTTCACGATGAGCGCGGGATAGGGGCCGCTGACCGCGTTGATCCCCTTCTCGACCACCGTTTGGGCGATCGTCGTGCCGGCCGGGAGGATCGTCGCCAAAGCGGTCATCACCGACTGCGCGCTCATGCGCGGAAGCTCACCGCGATCGTCTCCCCCGCGAGCGCCAGCGCCGCGTTGATCGCCGGCTGCGCCCTTTCCCATGCTCGCGTCGGATAGGGGTTCGGCTTCGTCCCCGGATGCTGCACACTCCGCCGAAACACCACGCCGTTCGCCGTCTCGAAGCGCAGCGCACGCGCATTGGTTGCCACGATCATGTGCGGCTTGGTCCCGTCGATCACGTACCGGGCGTAGCTCTCGCTCGTCCAGGTGATCACGTAGCCGCCGCCGGTCGGCGTGACCGTGCTCCGCGTCTGCTTCTGGAGCTGACCAGTGCGAACGGGCGTCTCGGATCGCAGCAGCGGCGTCATGATCCGCTCGATCGCCGTGGCCAGCGACCGTTTGACCTCGCTCGTCGTCAGCTCCACCGTGGCCGCCGCTTCGACGATCCGCCGCGCCTCGTCGCCGAGCTGCGACGCATTCCGGAGGATGATCTGGAGATTCACTGGATCAGTCCTCGACAGAACGCGACCGCCGCGGCCGCGGCGGTCTTGCGGACCCCCAGGGCCTGCCGGACCCCGGCCAAGTGATTCTTGACCGTCTGGGTGCTGATCCGCAACTGTCGGGCAACTTCTTTGGGACTCTTGCCGTCGGCAAGCATCTGGAGAATTTCGATCTGGCGCGCGCTCAGCGCTCCGCGCCTTGCTGGTGTCAGCATCTACTGCCTCACTGCGCGTAAGAGCGCGACCTTGAAGCTGCCCATGGTTCCCTTCTTTAGCGCGACATGGCGCACCTGCCAGAGCGGCGCTGTTCCCGTCGGATCATAGCCACTGATTTGGTCGCCGTCGACGATGTCCCAGATGGCATCGAATGTCATTCGCGCATCGTACTCCGGTGCGAACCCCCGTATGCGCAGATCGTTGCCGATCTCGCGGATGTAGACGGGCACGGTCGCCAGGTGGAGCACGAAGACTGATTGCTTGGTCGCTGCGTTATAGCTCGCTCGCGTGGTGCTGATCGTCGCGTTGCTTGCCAGGAGCATCAGATCATCCCCACCGTGCGCCGAAACGGCCCGAGCGCCTCCTGCAGGTCAGGATCCAGCGGCACCGGTTTCCAGTCCGCGTAGCTCACGCTCTGATCGTCCAACCGCCACTGGCGCACGCCGCCCGCCCCCAGATGCCCGCTACGCAACACGATCCGTCGACACTGCTCGAGACAGACCTCCTGGAGCACACCGGGTATCTGACCGAGCAGATAGCCGTAGGTGTAGCGCACCAAAAGGGGCAGTTCGCGCGGGAAGATCGTTGCGTAGCCAAGATTCTGAAACATCAGCGGCGTGTAGTTGATGAGCAGTCCTTTCTCCGCGTCCACCACCAGCTGCTGGATCGGAATCGGGAAGAATGACTGTCCGGGCAGCACAATCTGCACGTAGTCCACGGTGTTCACGATGACCTGGGCGCCGCTGGCGTGCGCGCTCTGGAGCGCGCTCGTGAGGGTGATCGTCCCCGGTCCGCTCGGCACGCTTGCCCCGGCGATCGCGATTCCGTTTTCGCCGGCGTTGTCGTTCCACTGCAGGTATTGGCCGGCGACGATATTGGACGTGTCGGCGACGCTGACGACCGTGTCTCCCTTCCCGTTCGCCGTGGTCGTCGTCGTGTTCACCACGAGTGACTGGCTGAGCACCCCCGCCCCGCCAAACACCGAGGCCGGTATCTGCGCCAACGGATATCTCCGTAAGCGCAGGGTGTTCGTGCCACGCCCCATGTAGCGCTCCTGGGCATTGGTCAGCGCGAATGTTTGTTTGCAGTAGCCGTCAATCTGGCGGGACGCGCGGGTGATCAGCGATTGGAGCTGCGCTGCGGTGTATTGGGAAAAGTCCACGCCTTGCGTCCCCCACGGCGAGAGATATTGCACCGTCGCATCCTGGAGGTCGCTCGGCTGCAAATAGCCCATCTCAGCTCACGAACGCGGTCAACTTACCGCCGGTCGCCGACGCCTGCGCGGTGATTCCCTGCGCCGCGGGCACCCCGCCACTCAAAAAAGGCACGAACGTCCCCACTGCCGTGCTTGCGGGCACGTACCCGATGATCGTGCCCGCGGCTGCGCTCGCGTTGTCGTAGATCGTGACGGTTCCCGTCAGGGCTGCTGTCACGAGGACGCCGAAGATCCGCCCGGGCGTTCCCTGGATGACCTGGAGCGCGGCTGATGTGAAGTCGACCGGCACGCTCACCGCGGACTGGGGGGAAATGACGCGTGTCTTGGCATCGACAACCTGGATCGTCTGGCTCATGATCACACGCTCGGCGACGCTTCGACGACCGCGGTCAGCGCCGGCAGCGCCGCCCCGGTGCCGGCGTGGACGCTCTGCAGCGTGATGATGTCGCCGGGCTGGAGCGCAAACGCGCCACTGAACAGCGCAAGCTCGGTCAACGCGGCGAGGTTCGCCGTGGTCGCGTACGTCGTTGCGCCGGGCACGGTGCCGACGAGCGCACCGCCACGCCATTGACGGAACTGGAGCGTCTGGTAGTTCGTCGCCGCGCCGGCGATCGCGACGTCAGCGATGATGCTCAGACGTGTGAGGGTGGTGCCGATACCACTCGCGCCGGCCTTGAACACCGCGATCTCATAGTCGGCTGCTGCCGCCGCCGCCGGCACCACGGCGTGATGGGGGCGAGCCACGCCCGCCAGGCCTTCCGCCTGCGCGATCCAATCAGTTTCATTCGGATTCCAGGGCATCTTCTCCCTCGCCTTCGGCGCCTTTCGGGCGCGCCTTTCGCTTCGCTTCTTTGGCTCGCTTTGCCCGTGTCGCGATCGCGGTGTCGCTCTCCTCCGACGAACGCGGGAGCTGACGCACCCACACGCCGCGATTCCCGCGTGCTTCGTCGGCGACGACCTTCAACAGCAACTCAATCTCCGTGGGGTCGCTGGTCCGGTACTCGCCGTGGCGGAAGCTGATCACGTGACGCTCCGTGCGCACGAGCAAGCTCGGATTGCGCGCCCCGAAGACCGCCTCCTGGTCGAGCGCGGTCGCGATTCCACTCGGCCCAAACGGGAACTGATCGCTCACCCACTCCTCCTGAGCTAGTACGGGAGACCGTAGATGATGGCATGCGCCTTCTGGACGCGCGCCTCGAAGCTCAGTTCGGCTGTGATCATGCGCTCGACCTGGGTTTGGACTCGGGCCAATGGCTCGGCACCCATCTTGATCAGGTCAGCGAGCTTTAGCAGCTTGCTGTTGCACAAGATCATGTAGCCGCTGGGAAGGTTCGGCTCCCAGGCCACGCAGACGGTCGAGAACCCCGTGTTGTAGAAGTCCACCGAGCCACCGCCGGTCAGGCCAGCATTGTCGCTGGTGATGATCGACGGGCGCCAGGTGTTGATCACCTCGAGCTGTCCCGACGTCACCAGGAGCAGATCGGGCATGTACGGAGTCTTCTTATCGGCGAGTTGCTTCGCGGCATCGCGCACCATCTGCTCAACCAGAGCGTTGCTCGTGTACGGAGCAGCGCCGGCATTGACGAGCACCGCGTTGCCATAGCCGGTCACCGCGTTGCCGGTAAACGTGCCACTGTTGGCAGCCGCACCCGCGAGGATCTCGAGCAAGCCATTGAACTGACTGGTGACCGGTATTCCCGATGCCGGCGAGGGCGACGCCGGGATACTCGCGGCCGTGTTATTCGCCGAGTTGCCCTGGACCAAGCACCACTCGATTTCGTTCAGCACTTCCGTCGTCTTCAGTTCCGTATCGAAATCAAGGGCGGCCTGATAGAGCCGCTGCAGCTCCCCTTCCTGGAGCTGGTACGAGCCGGCTCCCGTCCAGATTGCCGCCTCCGTGTCGGTCACGGCGGCGACTTTGCCAAACCGACCGATAACGTTATTGATCTGCGCCACGGTGCCAAAGTCAGCGACCGGCTTACCCCCTTCCTGGTATCCCGCCGAGCTACCGGTCGCCGTGACGAGTCCTTGCTCGTCCCAATAATGCGTTTTGCCCTTGGCCGGCACGTGGCCAAGAGGCGGCACAACCTGCGTGCCACGAATGGTCTGGCCCTGCAGGAGCGGACGGATCGGTCCGTCCTGCAAGCTGATCAGGGCACTCAGGTCCTTGCGCTCGTAGTTCGCGCCGAGCAGCGAGTCCATCGCTTTGCGAATCTGGTCCACGGTGTTTCTCTCCCCCTCCTCGAAACTCAAAAAGCCGCGGTGGCCACCGCGGGACAGTTTGCGCTCCCTTAGTTCGCGACAAGGTAGCGCAAAGCTTCTCCGAAGCTCATCGTCTTGACCGCCGCGGCCCGTTCCTTCGCCCCGTCGGTCTGTGTGGGCGCAAGCGACACGGTCGGGTTGAGCGTGCGCGGCAGCCGCGCATGGGCGATCCCGAGGTCCTCGATGGCTTTCACGACCGGCTCCAGCGCCGCGGTAATGCGCGTGTCGACGAGCTTCTCGAGCGCCTCCGTGGTCGGGATCGCCTTCGAGATCTCGTTGTCTTTCTCCTGGGCGGCCTTCAACTGCGCAAGCACCTCTTCCATCTGGCCAATCAGCTTCGTCACCTTCGCGTCGATCGCCGCGTCGGCGTCGTGTGCTTTCATCACGCTGGCGTGCGCCGGGTTGTCATCGTGATAGTGAAAGGCATCATCGCTGTGGCTGTGCTCGTGCGTATGGGTGTACACGCCGCCTTTCCCATCGCTGTGGCTGTGCTCGTGGCTATGGATGCCACTCATCCGTCCGTGCGAGCCATCATCCGCGATGAGGTGGGTCGCCATCTTGGCTTTCGCGATGGGCGCGCTTTGCTCAGCGCCCGCATCGCTATCGCCGGCGAAAAATGCCTTCATCGCCTTCACAAAGCGTTCGGCGAGAGCGCCCGAGCTTTCCGCGCCCGCGGGGTAGGCCTGTAAATCCACTTTATCCTCCTCTGCCTTGACGACGGTGATCCGGGCCCCGTCATTCACCGGCCGGTAGCCCTTCCGGACCAGGGCGATTTTTGTGATCTTCAGGTCGCGCAGTTCTTTGGGCATCAGACGCTCACCTCGACCCGGTTTCCCGTGCCTTCCATGCTCCAGCCGACGTAATCGCCCCGGGCAGCCGCCTTGGCAATTTCGATATCGTCTGGCTGGAAGCCGATCATCCAATCACCGTTCGGCTCGGTCCAGCACTCGACCACCGCACCGGGGATGTCGCCGAAGCAGTGGGTGTCATTCACGGGACTCTCGCCGGCCCCCGATTGAAGGTAGCGCATAAAACCCCAGCAGGCCTTGCGGAGCTCGTCGGGACGAATAAACTCCTGCTGGTGGTCGATCAGGTTGGCTTGGTTCACGCGGCCATAGATGATCCCATTCAGCGAGTCGGCTTTCTCGATCTTGACGAAGAGTCCCGCCGCGCCGGTCTCTGCACGCTCGGCCTTGGCGACGTCGTCGTCTTCACTGACCGCGATGCCGAATTTCTTCGCTGCGGCACGGATCCGTGCCGCAGCACTCTTTCTTTTGGCCGCCGACTCGAAGTGAGTCTGGTTGAAGCGCGCCAGGGCCGCCTTCACGTGCGCTTCGTCGTGGATCGGCAAGTGTCGGCCGCCCTTGCTATCGATGTACGCGAAGTCGTCATCCGCGAGTTTCTTGCGCGCCGCCGCGTTCAGCACGGCTTTCACGACCTGGTCGTCGGACAGCGTCGCCAGGCGCGCGATCAGTTCCTCGTCCACCGTCCCTCCGTTATTGGGCGCCAAATCGGCTCGTTCAGCACGAGCGAGAGACCACGCAAGCGCCGGCGCCGCTCCTCATCCTGCTGGCGTCGGCCCCAGCGCACGAGCTGGTCCGCGTACTTCCGGAGCGTCTCCCGTCCTCCCACCAGCGCCGCGGCCAGCGCGCGCACGCCGACGGCAACCTGGCCATGAGCTCCGTCCGTCGCGTAAAAGTCGGCGATGACAACGCCACTCGTCAGGCTCAGACGGCAGAGATCCTGGTCGTCGCGCTTGGCCAGCTCGTCGCAGAGCGGCACCAGCGCCACGGCCGCCCGCCGGGCAATCTGCTCATCGTGATGCGAGACTTCGACCTTCATCGGCCCACTCTCCCCCTCCCAAGACGATGCGCTCGCTCGGCACCGTCTCGCTGACTTAGTCCCCTTGCCATGGGCGGCCGATCGACTGGTAGTGCACCGTCCAGGAGTCGAGGCAGTGCGGGTGAGGAATCTCGAATACCCCGAAGTCGCCGAGGTCATACGGGTTCCCTGCCGCGATCCCTTGGCAGACCGGGCACTGCAAGCTGCCGCCAAACGTCGCCGTCCCCTTGGCCCCCGAGCGCTTGACGAACTCTTTCTGCGCCGCCCCCCGCGCCTTCGCCGTCTCCGTGATTGCGATCTGCGGGATCTTCCAGATGTCGCGCTGCAGATTCCAGCGCGCCACCAGGGACGGGACGACGGACGGATCCGTGTCCGCCGGCAGCGCGTGGACGAAGCTCAGCAGGTCTTTCTCAAATGTCTTCATGATCCCGCTGGCCGTCGCCGCGCTCTGCTCTTGGAGCGCGGCCAAGATCTGGGGATCCGTCAGCTTGACCACGCCGCCCGAAAAGCCGGCGTTGGCAGCTTCCGACAAAAGTGTTGCCTCGAAGGTCGAGACCCAGCCGTGGTAGATGATCCCCGCCAGAGTGTGTGAGACCGTCGCGTCCGCTTCCCCCGCCAGCGCGGCCTGCGCGGCCTGCACCGCCGCCTGGGCGACTCTCCGTTTCTCCTCATCGGTCAGGGCCTGACGGTCGTCAGCGGCCATCGCCTTGCGCAGCGCACTCAGCACACCCCCCATCAGGTGTGTGCCCCCAGGAGACGCGTGAAGTAATGCTGACGAGCCGCCGCGTTCTCGGTCAGCCGCTCGGCGACCTTCCGGACCTCCTCCTTCACCCACTCGGGCACGTCGGACTCCCCGCCCGACGTGGCCTTTGCGACCGTCGTTTGCTCTCCGTCGTGACGGTCTGTCGCCGCCGGCGGAGAGGGCGCTACATTCACCTCGTCCGGATCCTGAATCCGCGCGCTCATCGCGCCCTTATCGGTCAGGAGCACGGAATCCTCCGACCCCGGAATGCCGATCAAGGCGAGCCGACTGGACTTCAGGTAGAGCGGGTCGTCCATCCCTTCCACGTCATCCAGCCCCATGACCCGCCGGGCTTCATTCCCCGTCGCGCCCGCGGTCGTCATCTCCGCTGCCATCTGCACCAGATCCAGGCGAATCTTTGCCACCTTCGGCGCCACGAGCATCAGATCCATGTTGCCCATCCGCTCCCGAAGCAGCTCGCGGTTGAGATCCTCGAACACCTGCTTCTGCAAAGGAGCGATCACCGCATCTTTGAACAAAATCGCATCCTGTTCTTTGCCGTTGGCCCCAAGCGCGCCAACCTGACCCGTGACCAGGCTCAGTGGCACCGAGTAGACCGCGCACACCTCCTCACGGTTCCAGCGGCGCAGCTCGACGAACTCCATGTCCTTGCGCAGCGCCGCCCCGTCACGCAGCAACTTCACGCCGCCCTGGAGAAAAAGCGGCTCGAAGCTCTGACTCGGCTTGGTGAAGTTCTGCTTGAGGTACTCGCGCTCGCGCTCGACCTGGTCGGGGCCCAGATCCGGCGCCATCTCGTAGATGTCCCCGGCTTTTGCTCCGTTTTGGAAGAAGCCCGTGTTGTAGCTAATTGCTGCCTGATCATTCGCCAGCGTCGCATCGAGCGACTCCAGCGGCGAGAGACCGCACCCGTTCTCGCCCGCGTCATTGAGCGTCAAGTGCAGGATCTCTTCGGCGGGAATCTCGACCGGGCTGTAGTCGAAGCGCCCATTTTGGTACAGATGGTAGGTCTGCGGTGCGCCGATCTTCTCCGGCTTCGGCACAATTGTCCGAAAGTCGACGCGATAGACAGCGACGGGGAGTTTCGACTCGAACTGGACGCGCCCATACCAGTTGCCGTTGATCTGCAGATCCCGATAGATCCCGCGCAGCAGTCGGTCGAGGGACTGTTTCGGGTTGATCGAGGACAAGAAGACCCGCAGCGCGGCAATCCCCGCATCGTCGTCGCTCGCCGACTGGATCGCATATGCGTCCGCGGTCGCTCGCTGGGCGATCAGATCCACGCAGGTGCGCACCCACGGGTTCACCTTATAGAGCCACCAGTGGATCGCCGCGTCGCGCAGAATCGTCTGCTGCCACGCGCGGTACTCGGTATACAGGGCCGAGGAGATCGCCGCGTCGGACATCGCGTTGCCGAGCGCTCCGAAATCGCTGACCGCTTTGCGGATCAGCGTATCACCGCTCGGCGCCATGCTCATCGCCCGAGTCTCTGATGCTGCCACGTGCTCTCCGTCGCGTCCCTCTCTCTCAGCCAATGGATCCGCGTCGGCGCCCCCCGCGCGGTCAGAAGCTCGACCGCCAGGGCGAGCGCACAGACACAATCGTCGTGCATCCCCTCCGGCGCGCCATAGCGGACGCCGGCCCGGGAGTAGTGATACTCGTAGGCCTCGAGCTCGGAGCGGATCGGCCCCTCCGGGTAGCGGACGTGCTTTTGCTGGATCGCCACCGCGAGTCCTTCCATCAACTGCTGTTTGCTTTGGCTGGTAAACTTAAAACCTTCATAATAGCCGCCGCGTTTCTGCAGCGTTTCCAGGACCGGATCACCCACGCCCGTCGAGTCGACGAGCGTGGGACAGGTGCGAGTCTGCGCATGGATGCGCTCGATTGTCGAATCCCAGGAGCCCTGCCAGCGCGCGAACCGGCACACCGCGCCGGTCGCATCCAGGCCGATCACGACAGTCCAGTCCACCGCCTTGGCAAGGTCGACCCCGAAGACAACCGGCGGCGCCGACGACAACGGAGCAAGACACTCCCCAATGGCGCTGATCCCAAACGGATTCCCGCCATCATCGGAAGGAATTGCAAGATACAGCTCGTTGAAGACCGACTCGGGCAGCGTCCGCCGCGCGTCTGCGATCTCTTCTGCTGCCAAGATACCGGCGGCGACCGCGTCGTAGGCCGTAATCTTGGCATAGTGCATGCCCGGCGCGCCGGCTTCGGCCTGGCGCGCGAGATGATAAGCCCAGTTCTTTCGCCCTTTGACGTTGCCGATGATCCGCACCGGCCCCCGGGTCTGCGTGAGCGTCGAGCGCACGGCAACCCACGCCTCTTCCTTGCAGCGCGACGCCTCGTCGATCACCGCGGCGTAGACGTCCTCACCATACAGCGAGTCTGGCTTGTCTGCTCCCTTGAACCAGATAATCGCCCCATTCGCCAGCGTCAGAGTCAGCTCCGTCTGGTTCGCCACGTAGACCGCGGGGGGCAGGCCGCGCGCCAGACGACGGAAGGCAATCTTCGCCTGGGGGTAGATCGGAGAGACCCACCAGTAATTCCGACCCGCCTTGCCCTGCATGGCCTGCTCTGCCAGCCAGACCATGCAACCGGTGGTCTTGCCCGCCTTCGTCGAAGCCTCGACAATGCCGTAGCGCTCGGGACAAAAGATGGCCGATACCTGGTAATCTGCTAGCCAGGGACGACGGTAGACGAGCAGTCTAGGTGGCTTCGTCGCGGGCACGGGAGTCAATCTCAATCGTGAAGGCGATGGCCTGCCCACCGGAGGTCACGTCTTTGCGTTCGGTCCACTGCCCAAGCTCGATCGCCGCCTGCTTCTCGTGCTCCCGCGCTTCTTTCAGCAGGGCGGCGTCCAGGTGGAATTCCTCCACCAGCGTCATGTCCGCACCGGTCCCCATGGCCTTGAGCTCGCGCACCAACAGCCCCGTCTGGCCACCCGGCACCGTGGCCATCGCGGGGTCCCCGCCGCGCTCGCGGATGATCTGCTGCAGTCGTCCCCAGCGATCGTTGAGGGCAGCGAGGCGATTCTGCTTCTCCGCGATCCCGCGGGCCTGCACCGCAGCACGCGTCGCCGAGACAATCTCGGCGACGCGTGCTGCGAACTCTGGACGCGCCTTCCACTTCTTCAGACCGGCCACGCTGATCTTCACCGCGCCAGCGATCGCGACGTCGGTGAGTTCATCCTCTGCCACCAAGAGCGCAGCGCGCTCTTTGCGTTTCGTCCACGTGAAAGGCTTCATGTCCGGCTACTTTTGGCTACCGCCGTGCCCGGATGCGCAACGCGATCTGCTCGGCAACCAACGCACAACCTTGCCCGATCCCGAGCCGCTGGATCGTCCCGATCTGCTGCTCGGCGATCTGCGCGCAGGCTTCCCGCTCCGTGGCGACCGCACGCTCGATCTCTTCCTTGACATGCTGTGCCAGCACCGTGCGATCGAACCCCTCCGACCCTATCGCCTCGCGGCACGCGTGGCGCAGCCAGCGATACACCGCGCGCTGCCAGCGCGCCTGGGCGAGAGCATCGTCGGTCCCCGGCCGCCTGGGCAAAGCCGGCAACGCCAACTGGTCGGCCCACTGGTGCAAACTGCGCACATAGCGTGGCCATCCCCTGGGCCAGGATATCTCTCCCCATGACGAGTGGCGTGGCGGAGTTCGCACGTACTGCTGGAAGAGAGTGAACGCACGGTCACCGTCCCAACTCCAGAACTCCGGCGCCTCGCCGTCGCGTCCCATCGCCTCGCGCAGAGTAGCGCATGCGCCGGCCGTCCCGTCGCACAAATACCCCTGGTTGTCCTCTCGGACAATCCCGAGGAGTTCGACACCTGCCCAATCCACCTGACACGCTAGGAAATAGCGCACGCCACGGCGTTCCTCTCGATGGGGTTCGTTCCCGGGTCGGGCCAGTCGGTCACCCGCCCGGAATCGACGAGATAGCGGAGAAAGTGTCGATGCGCCCAATCTGCCCAGAGCAAGTCATAGACGTACGGCACATCGTGGTCACTGCCTGGCCCCCGATCCCGGGACTCGTCCATCCTTCTCCTCTTCTGCGGTGAGACAATTGGACAGGCTACACCATAGCAGAGATTCCCCGCCCTTTGGACACTCCCGTTCTTCCCGTCACTCCGTCGACTCCGTCGACCCGCCCCGTCGCAGCAGCGCGCCGCGGTGCAGGAGGACCAGATAGTCTCGGACCATGGCGAAGGACTCCTCCCGTGTGAAGCCGACCGCGAGATACGCGTCGCGCATCGCGGCCAGGCTCTGGGCGAGGTCGCGATACACCGCCGTTCTCTGATCGAGCGCGGCAATGCCCGTCAGAAACTCATCCATGGGTATTCCCCTTTCCGAGATATTGCCCGGACGAGGCGCCGGGTCTCACGTGCAGGTAGCGCCCGGTCGTCGCCACCGAGGCGTGGCCGAGGGTGGCTTGGACCAGGTGAATCGGCGCACCATTGTCCAGGGCGTGGCTCGCGTGGGAATGGCGAAGAAAGTGCGGTGAGACGCCGACGGTGATCCCCACGCGCTCTGCCGCCGCCCGCACGATCTGCCATGCGCGCACCGTCGAGAGCGCTTTCTGATTCCGGCTCCGGAATACCGGGTCGGTGGGCCCATCGCGTGATCGGCGCAGGCCGAGGAGCGCGTTGAACGGTCCCGCTGGCAGGAGCACGGCCCGGGTCTTCGCCCCTTTCCCGTACACGGTAATTTGGCCGCCCTCCTGGCGTGTTCGGAGATCGCGCCAGCGGAGCCCGCATGCTTCGCTGACCCGGAGGCCTCCGAAGTAGAGGGCCAGCAAGAGAGCCCGGTTCCGTGGCTCGGTCTCGGCGCTGAGCATGCGCTGGACCTCATCCTCGGTCAGGATTCGCTCGGCCAGCGTATCTTTGCGCGGTGGCAGCCGGAGCGGTCGGCCGACGTCGACCGCCAGCATGCCGATCCGGTGGCCGAAGCTCAGCAGACTCTTGAGCGCGGCCAACGTCCGCGCCCGCGATGCCGGTGCGAGTGCTCTGTCCTCGAGATCGCGCGCAAAGTCCTGCACGTCCCCCAGTGTGACCTCGGTGAGCGGTTTCTTCACCGACTCCCGAAACCGGGCGATGTCACGGCGATAGGCCCGCTGAGTGTGGGCGCTGCGCCCATGCAACCACAAGGCGATCAGCGTCGCGTCGGAGTCCGCCGCGGCGATCTCCACCCCTGTCCGCGCCAGCGGCTGATCATGGGGCGCGGCCATCGACCTTCGGCCGCCGACTCACACGCCGAGCCTGGACATCGATGAAGATCGAGAGGCGATCAATTCCCGCGCCACATAAAGATAACCGCTCTTCTCCTTCCTTCAGCCGCGCGATCATGACTGTCCCCCGTCCCTCCAGATCACGTCGATCAAGCGATTGAGACCTTCTTCCACCTTCTGGCTCACGGTCGTCGGCGACAAATGCAGGACCTCGGCAACCGCGCGGCGGGTGCGCCCGTGGGCGTAGACGGCCTCCAGCAGAACAACCAGGTCAGCGCGCTGGTGGGCGAGCTCCGCGAGCGCGGAGCCGAGCTCGAGTCGCGAGACGAACTGGCCGGTCAGCTCGGGACCGGTTCGCGCCTGTCCCCGACGCATGCTCTTCGTCATGGTGTTCCCGAGAGATCCGTCGAAATACAGGCGCAGACAATACGCGAGCGCGTCGCGATTGGCCTGCGTGCGGTGATCCTGGTGAGCCGCGGCGCCTCGGCCAAGGGGATGATTCGGCATGCTCCTCCTGCGAGATGCGCTCAGACGCACTCAGACAGCAGTCTCGGAAACCAGAACCATCAGACATGCGGGCGAGCAGCCCGCCGCGAGCAACGCCACCGCACGGATGTAGACCTCGGCATCCATATGGTGGATCCGCTTGCACTTCGGGCAGCGAACGTCGCACTGCCGAGCCGTCACATCACCCAGCTTACGCCAAAACCGTTGCTCGTTCGGAAGATATTCGCCTAGAATTTCTCCACGGGGCTGACAGGAACATTTGACCAGAGTTGCTCCCCGTATCGCCGCGCGCAGGGTCTCGTCCATCGGCCGACTCTCGCATCATCGCACTCAAGACGGCGCAACCATGCGGGGGAGATCACGCGGGTCCACGCAAAAAGGCCGCCCGTTCGGATCGGAGAGGTCCGAACAAGACGGCCGTACGGTCGCGCTATCGTAGCGTGATTGTCCGCGAGAGACAGTTGACTGTCAAGGAGATTGTCCAGAAATTGTCCAGAAAAAGGAAGACAATGGAAGACATGACGCAACGGACACCTCGCTCGCCCTCCGTCGCTGTCCGACCCCGCCTGGGAGGCTATCTGCGACTGCGCATCGCCAGTGATCTGCGCGAGGCACTCGATCAGATCGCAAAGCAGGAAGAACGCACGACCAGCGACATCGCGCGGCGGTTTCTGCGTCACGCCGTGGCGCGCTGGGGCAAGCGCCACGGCGTGACGCAGAAGGCGACGTAACCGTCTGGAGAAACGTTAGCGTACAGGTGGACCTGGCCACAGAAGCCGTTGGGGATGTTGGCGACATCAGCCATATCGACCACGAGCGTTGCCGTCGGTGGCACCGTCATTCCAGAGTAACCGGACGACCAAAATGATTGCTGAGCCGCTGCTCGTATCTCTCTTTCTCTCGCTCCATCTCCTCGGCGATCGCGGTGATATATTCGTCCTCGGTTATCAATCCCTTGCTGATGAGCAACCGGACCAGCGCAGTATGGTCGCACATCACCGCGTTCACTCCGACCCGCAGGTGCTTCGGATCGGTCGGGCGCGGATTGATCTGGCGTTCGTTCTCCACGCCACTCTGCATCGCGTGCAGGGCGCGTCCGTAGCGAAGCATCATCGTCTCCATCGTCGTCTTTTCTTCCTCGGTGGCCATTGGAAACCTCCGCCTCTTTGGATCCGCCCCTGGCCTCCGGGCCAAGGGAATTCTCAGAACAGCGTCGGCGCGCCTGCGCGCTTCAGCTGGAAATACTCCGGCAGCTCCTCGGTGTGCGTGCAGCGCGGGTATTGGCTGCAGCCGAGAAACTCTTGGCCGGTCTGGCGATTCGTACGGATCACCAAGGGCTCGCCGCACTTCGGGCAAGACTTGGTGACCTTGGCATCCTTCTCCATGGGTTTCATCTCCTAATGATGCCCCGTCAGGTCCCACGACTGCATTGCCGAGACGTGAAATTTTTGCCGAAATTCGCGCTTGGCCTGGCAGCGTTGGCAGCGGCCAATTTGTGTCAGTCTCCCCTCGCCATTCATCTCATACGTGATCTGCCAGTAATGCTGGCAGATCACGGGTTTTTTGGGAGTCCGAGCATCTTTTTTCGGTTTTTGAGCCGTGTGCGCAATATCACCAACCGGATACAACCGACTGGCACTGATGATTACCCGCTGCTTTGTCCGCGGATCACTGACCGCGACTTTGCCGCCGGCGTAGACAAGCTGAGCGACGACGATATGCCCAGTCACGGGATCATCGAGGCGATAATGCCGTGTGATCGTAATTTCCGTTGCGTCCAATTGGCACCTCCTTCAGATTTTCTCCGGCCCCGGCGGCAGTGCTTGCCAACGTTCCGCTATCAGCTCGTGCAGCGGCCGTCCGGACTTTTCCTCGATCTGGTAGGGCAGCATCACGGTGTGTAATGTGGCCATTCCCGCCTCAATAATGGCTGATTGCGCCTCGATCCAATCTTTGAGAATCCGCCAGGCAACACGCTCCGCATGGTCATAATCCGGTCGCGTGCGAACTTTTCCTTCTTTCCATTGGCGCGTCATGACCTCGAGCACGCCGGCAACGTTCGCGGGCAGTTCATACTCGTAATAACCGCCCGGGGTTTGCAGGCCAAAGGATATGCCAGTCGGCCGCTGCTTGCCGTTGATTTTTTTGTAACTCGTGGTAATTCGCTCAGCATCGTGGGCAGCGAGCACCGCATAAATTTCGCCAATGGATTGGTGGGGCGGAATCTTCGTCGTGTAATTGAGAAGAGGCATATAGTCTTTTGTTTCTCCGTTTCTTGACTATTTACTTTGACACATCAAGATTCCTCCCCATCTTCCCCGAATCCCTCCGAACTCTTGTCTCGACCGCTGTCTCGACCGCGCAGAACCCCGCGTCCTGGGATCGGCCCACACCAGCCCACCAGATAATCCAAGAGTTCGCAGATCACGTCTTCGTCCGACTCCCGACCGCGCTCGCGGAGATGATCACGGAAGCGCTCGATGGCTGCCCAGACATCGGATGTGCGAACGACACCCAGCGGCACATCCCTGGAAAACGACGGCAGGATCGGATTGTGCGTGGCGCAGTAGTACCGTGGCGCAGTCTCGCCGACGACGACCGTTGCCGGCATGCCACACACCTGACATGGGTGTCCGAAATGGATTGTCCGCACTGTCTCACTCATCGATCACACCTCCCCTAGAACGGTATATCGTCGTCCGCGTTCTCCTCATCGGGCAGCGTGAGCGGCGTGAGGAGAGCGCCGAGGTCCTCCGGGATCGGGATCGTCTCTGTCGACACGATCCCGTGCGCGGCCAGCAAAAGAACGTGCAAACAAACTCAGAGAAACAACCAAACAAACCAGCCAGAAAACCGCCCGCTTTCTCCTCATCGTTGGGTTCCAGGTGGCATCGGTCCAGCCGATGCCGGTGTGGTCATTGGCCATCCGTCGCCTCGCACGCCTTGGCCGCCAGGACGGTGCGCCACTCGTCGAGCAGCTCCGCCAGCCCGCTCCCGGGCGGCGACGGATGATTCAGCACCCAGCAGAGTGCTATGTACAGCGCAGCGACAACACTTTTGCTCAGCTCATCCTTTAGGTGGATCGGCACGGTGCCGTCGAGCACGTCTTCGAGCAGATCGTGCGCCTGGCGGATCTGGACCACGGGCCGGAGTTGGTCCCCGGCGAGTGGAGTGAACGGTTGCGACTGACTGGTCATATCTCCTCCTCATTTGGCACCAAATACCACTGATCGGCCGGCCGCCTTCCGCGCGGCGATTTCCTGCGTCTGGCGCACCTGTGCACGCACTTCCTCCTCGACCTCACGGTCGACGTCCCAGATCTGGAGCGAGCCGCGGCAGACCACCGGCTCGTACAGCGGCTGGATCTCCTCCAGCAGGAACCCGTAGCGCCGCGGCGAGAAATCGCCAAAAGCCCGCTCCAGATCTGGGACCACACCCAATTCCAGGAGTTCCTCGGTGGCCACACAGCCGGACAGCTTGCACACCGCAACGATCGCCCCGGTCGGCAGGCCCAGCCGCGTCGCCTTTCCCTGGCGGGTCTCCACGTCGTACACGAGGCCGAAACGCCGAAGGACGCGGGCGAATGGCTCGACGGAACAGATCTGCTGGCAGTCCGCGGGGAAGACCTTCGCCGCGTGGATGGCCAACTCGCCCCGCCAGAGAGTATGCCAGCTTCTTGTCTCAATGCGTTTGGCTGAGCACCAAACCAGACTAGCCCAGGGCTGGGTGAGCGAAAGCGCCTTCAGCATCTCAGCCGTCCCCCTCCGGCACCTCCCGGGGCGTCAGCGCGCGGGTTCGCTCGTACTCGGCGGCGGCGACCTCGGGCGTACAGCACGCCGAGCAGAGGTCCGGCGCGACCCAATAGCACGTCTTGCCGGTCCGCTCGACGCACCCCTGGCAATTCTCGTCCGTACATCCACACAGCCAACAGACCCGCGCCGGATCCTCTGTCTCGTTCAGTGCCCTGGTGCAGTCCCCACAGCGCAATCCGTGCGCGTCGATCGTGCTGCCCTCTTCCGCGATTTCGTCGGCCGAGCGGTGGCAGTCCGGACAGACGAAGTCCTCGTCCTCGGCCATTCCGACCGCCTCCATGAGCGCGGGGCTTACCCCTGCCGAATCATCTCGGGGACGCTCGCGTTGCGCCAGATACCAGTCCGTCCACTGGGGGGAGATCAGATCGTCAGCGTACGCCGCCAGTTCGGCGCCGAGAATCCCCTCCACCGCGATCTGCACCGCCGTCACGACACGCAGTCCTTTGAAATGCGCCGGGTCGTGGCCGCTCAGTTCAACGCCGTGGCGCTTGCTTGCCGCAGCCACCCCCTGGCTCGCGCGGAAAACGCTACACCGCGGCCCGCTCGCCGCCGTCGCCGAGAGGAGCGCAATCTCCGCGCTCCCGATCTGATCGACGTCAGTGAGCGAGTCGACGAGCTTCTCCAGCCGGGCGCGCTTCGCCTTCGCATCGTCACGCCGTGTCTTGTTCTGCGCCTTGCTCGCGATGGCCGCGAGTCGACGCCAGCGGTTGGGGTCCAGGCAGACCTCGACGACCCTCTTGCCGTCGAGCGCCTTCCCTCGACACGGACAATCCGCGCTACAGCCCGGCGGCGCGTGCTCCCAGCGCAGATTGATGTAGCTCCCGAGCCTCATCTCGGCGGTACGGGGGAGTGGCGGCACGCCTTTCTCGACGACACCCTCGTGAACCACGTGCTCCTGCTTCGCACGCGCTTTGGTCTCCGCCTCATGGGCAGCTTCCAGCTCGTCGAAGTGGGCCGGACGGAGGCAGACGTCACCGTAGCTGGCGCTGTGCCGCCGCGCGGCGAAGGGACAATCCCGGCAAACCGCGCGATCGAAGTGCGCCTGATCCAGGAGCCGGATGGCCTTCGCAAGGAGAAGCGCCTGGCACGCCGGGAAAAAGTCACCAAGATCTTTCTCGAGCTGGGCCGATGGCCAGTGGTGAGCCACGGCCGCGGCCGCTAACACACTGGCCACCTCCGGGAATTGTGCATATTTGGCCAGCGCGATGCCGTGGCTCGCCGAGAGCGTTCCGGTGCGGACGTGTTCCTGGACGTCGGCCGGCAGCGTCAGCAGCCGCTCGTAGTTTGCCACGACGGGCTGACTCTTCCCGACCTCGGCGGCGATCTGCTTCTGTGTCAGGCCCGCGATCCGCCGCAAGGCCGCGTAGCCCTCGGCTCGCTCGATCGGGTCCAGGTCCACGCGTTTCTCGTTCTCGGTAATTGCCCACCGCAGTGCCGTCGCATCGTCGACCTCGCCCCTGTCGATAATCGGCACGGACTCGATCTCCGCGATCTCGGCGGCCCGCCAGCGCCGCTCACCGCAAATGATCTCGTATGCCTCGTCGGGCCAGCGACGGAAGCGGATCACCCGCTCGTGCTCCTGAGGCGCCTGGACGTCGACGACGTCGATGCGCCAGCCGAGCGTCTCGCCGACGTACCGATAGATCTCGCCGACCAGCCCGGGCGCCAGATCTGTATACCAGTTCGCCTCGTCGAGGTCGCCCGGTCGGCTCCGCGTGACCTGGTCATGCACGACCTTGAGCGTCGCTACGAGACTTTGGCCTGGCCACAAGCCCTCCAGCGCTTGGTGGGCGCGGGTCCCGTCGGCGGGGACATAGGGCCGCTGCCGCACGACGATGGGCTGGAGCATTCCTTCGGTCCGCAGCGACTCCGCCAGATCGGCGAGATCCTCGGCCGAGAATCGCTTCCTCGGATTGAAGGGGCTCGGAAATATGCTGGTCCGCGGGACAAGCTTCACCCGTTCGCTCACGGTGGGTTGGGAGACGACGTCGACAGCCATAAAACGTTTGCGCGGCGGGGACTGTTGGCTTTAGCCGACAGAGGAAGCCGCGCCCGAGCCACAGGCTCGGAACCTCCTTTCGTTGCAGAATCGCTCGATTTGTCGGCGTCAGCTGAGGCCTTCAGGCCTCAGCTGACGCTTTCGCTTTTCTCTTGGGTCCCTCTGGGCGCGCGATCTGCTCGGACAAGATCCGGGCAAAGGTGTGCCAAAATCCGTCTAGTCCCTCCTCCCTTCGCTGTTCGGATACTGCCCGAATCGCGGCCGACCGGACTTGCTCGGGGGATGCCCCCACCGCGTGCGCGCGCTGGCTCAGACCGCGCTCGACGCTCGCGGTTTTCGACAGGCAGCCCAGCCGAAAGACCACGTCGCCGGCGATCGCGAGATACGGACGGTCTGATGTGTTTGCCTGTGCCCTTTGCCATGACTCTTCTTCTCTTTCCTCTTCTTCCCATGAATCTTTTCCATGAGGTAGCACCGGCGGGCCGGGGGTGGCCCGCATGTGGGCCGGGGGTGGCCCGCATGTGGGCCGGGGGTGGCCCGCCGGCGGGCCACCCCCCTCTTCGAGCGGCAATATCTGCTGCTCCGCGACGGAGGGGAGGGCAGACCGAGAGAGAGTGCTGACGATGCCGAAACGGGGAATTCTCTGCGCAATGGCCACCGACCGTGACTCCTCATCGACGAGTTCCTCCAGCCGACGCAGGAGGGGTTCAAGCCGATAGAGCGACGTGATCTTGGCTCCCGAGCTCGCCGTGCGACGCTCGACCTCGATCAGTCCTTTTGCCTCCAGGCCGCGAACGATCCGCTGCACCGTCGAGCGCGCAATGCCCATATGTTTTGCCAGGCGCCGCTCAGACGGGTACGGAGCACGGTCAGTCCAGCGGTACGAAAACAACCGCACGATCAGCCAGCACTCGTCGCCGCTGAGCCCCAGCCGCGCCTGGAATTCGCCGAGCGCGTTCGGGTAGGTGCCGACGCCATGCGACCGAAAGAGCCGGCCATAGCGCTCCTCGAAGGTCCACTCTGGCACGCCGCTACGCCTCTCCCGCGCGATGATCAGGGTGCACCAGCAACGCGTGAATCCTCTGGCATGTGGCGATGCGTGCCGCGACGTGGGGATCCTCCCGATCCACCGCCCCGATGACCGCGCCGCAGAGGCGACAGAGGAGGGGGGTCCATTTCCCTGGTCGGGGTGCGTCGCTCTGCGCTTTCTCTCCCCACCGGTGCATCAGGATCTCCGCCAATGGGCATGTCGCCAGTCGTAGCGTCCCGACCGTAGCGCGCCGAGTCGCCCGATGCACGAGCGTAGCAGCAGGCGCAGCGGAGGCCACCGCCGGACCTGGAGAGGACGGAGACGGATCCGCTCGTCGGATCCGCAGAAGGGCTGCACTCGTGCGTCGGGGATCTCGGGCAAGCACATCGCGCTCGGATACACCCCTTCCAGGGCGAGCAGCGCGCGCCGTCCGGCCTCCTCCAGACGGGTAAGGTGATCGTTTGTCAGCGCCGCGGGTTCATGGCGCGCCAGGGCCACGGCCCGGATCGTTGTCCGGACGAACGCGGTGAGTTGGCCCAGTGCCGCGAACGCGTGGGCTTCCGCCTCGTCGTAGACGAGCGCAATCACATCGCCCGGACGCCCGCAGTGGGGCTTCACGATCAGCCAGCGATCATGACTGTCGGCTTCACGCAGATAGCGCATGCTACTCACGCACTCCTCCTCTGCACGCACCCGTGGGGTCCCGGCCGAAACCCCCCGGTTGTCTGCTGCAGACGCCAATCACCGTACCCGCGGAGCGGCATGCTCCAGACGTGTCTGCCGCAGACGGGGCAGAGTCCTCGCATGCGGAGCTGGGGAGAATCGGGATAGCCGGAGAGCAAAAAGGTATCAATCCCCACCGTGACGCTCGCGCGCCCAGCGGGGACCATCACCTCCTGCCCGGTGAGGGTGAAGATCATCGCCGAGAGCACCGCTGCCAAAAGCAGCGGCTCCGGATCCGGACAGCCGACGATGGTTGGAACAGCTGATGAGTATTCAGGTATACTATACATAGCATCCTTTCGCTGCGCGTCGCGCGCATGCGGCAGAAGAGAGTCCGTCCCGCATGCGCGCAACCTCTTTCGGGTTCGGCATCTATGCAGCCGAGGGCAAATACGGGGGCGCTGCCGCGCCGGGCGGGCAACGGTCAAGGTGCTGGTTGAAGCGCACAAACGCGGCGTTGAGTTGGAAGCTCAGCTTGTCGATGTCCGCCAGGATCGACTGGAGTTCCATCGCCCATTCCTGGCCACTGGCCAGGCGCCGCTCACGCTCGAAAGCACTCACCTTCCTTTACTCCTTGTCTTCAGACTAACGACAGACGGTACGCCGTCTGCCGTCAATGAGACCGCGTCGACCTCGCAGCCAGATTCCAACAGGCGCAACCGGAGTTCGATGCGCACCTGCTCACCGCTGAGCAGGCGACGGAGCAGATCAGGGACAACGAGCAAATTATCCGCGCGGGGCGTCTCGGCGCTGCCCTGTGCCAGAAGACGCTCGACGTCGGCACGCAGGATCTGCCAATGGCTACCGACCTTCCCGCCCGGCTTGCGCGCCGGCACCGGGAAGGTGCCGTGCTCGAGCATCTTGTAGGTCCGCCCGCGGGTCAGCCCAAGCATCGTTCCTGCCTGCTCGGCGGTAAGTACCGCCGCGTCCGGATTCCGCACCGGACGCACGTACCGCCGCTGTCCCTTCATCACTTCTTCGCCTTCGGCGCTTGAGCGACTTTCTTTACCGTGACACGGAACCGCACCATCCAACCGTGGAACGTCCGGGGATTCACCCCGAGCGACTCGGCGGCCCGGTAGATCGTGCCGTGGCGCGTGTAGGCATCGGCGACGATCTCCGCGATCGGCCTTCCATACGCCGACTCGAGCTTTTCAATTCTCGGATTCTTGCGCACTGTTACCTCTTTGTCACTCTTCGTGAGTTCGCGGCGTGCCCCGCTAGCCCGTCGACCAACCTCACAAGAAGTGAGCAGATAGTAACAGATCGTTTTGTCCGTGTCAAGACTTTTTGTGAGAAAATCAGCACGATGAGTGATGCACTGCTCATCGGCGTTCGGAGCCCGGGAGCGAGCGTGCCCCCCAAGAAGAGCCAGTATTATGTCCGTCTCGGCGCGCGGATCCGCGCTGCCCGCGAGGCGGCGAATATCACCCAAAGCGAACTCGCCGAGCGCATTGGAGTCACGTCTTCCGCGGTGACAATGTGGGAGGGTGGTGCGCGGGCGATCTCGATCGAATATCTCGATCGGCTTGCGCGTGTCCTTGACCGCCCCCTGCAGTTTTTCCTGCCCAGTGAGACGACGGCCGAGCCGGAGCTGGAGCCGTTGATCGAACAGATCAATCGCGAGGCTTTCGTGTCCCCGAAGGCACGCCGCTGGGTCGTCGACATCCTCGCGGGCGAGTTGGAAGAGTGGCGACGGGAACAGCGCCGAGAGGAGGAATAAGGTGAGTCCGCTTGACAGTTGCTGGCTTGATCGTGTAGCCTGCCGGTCGGCGGCAAGATGTGCTGCAACGTCATTATTCGTCGGAGATTGCCGTGTTCTGGGACGAGCTAGACGACCATGCGCGGTCGCTCGCCCGGACCCACCTCCGGGCGGTTGGCACTCCCATCGACGGCCCAACGGCGCTGCGGCCGATCGCCGCGTTCCTCGATGTGCGACTCGTTATCCGTCCGTGTTGGGACGACCCGTTGTTTACCGGTATCAGCTTGATCGGCGACGATGGCTTTCGACTGGTCATCGTCAACGAACTCTTGGCGCCGCCGCGCCGCGCGTTCACTCTTGCGCACGAGCTTGGACACGTGGCCATGGAGCACCGGCCGCCGCGCCGCGCGATGTGCGAGCGTCTTGCGAATGTCTATGCGGCGGAGTTGCTTATGCCGTACGATCGTCTGGTCCGTCAGGTGCGTCGCTTCGGTGCCAATCCCCGCATCCTCGCCCAGTGCAACGGCGTCTCGCTCTCCGCTATGCGGCGGCGCCTCGAGGCGCTTCAGAGGCAACTTGAACTTGGAGGGGGCGATGAAGATTTCTTCTGACCTGGCAGTAGGCATCGTGGTGAGTCTCGTAGCTCCCCTGCTGCTGCTCGCTTGTGCTTCCCCTGCCGCGACGGCGACATCTGTCCCGGTCACGGCCACCCCGCCTCCGTCCGCCACTCCTCTCCCCGCTCCCACCGCGGTCCCGACCCCATCTGCCACGGTGACATCGGAAGACAAGCTCCGTCAGGCCGTGCACCGTACCCCCCTGCTCGGAAAGATCGATCGACTCCAGGTCTTCCCCAGCGCCGGCCAGCCCGGATTGTGGATCGTCGACATCCACGAGCAAATTGCGGACAATCTCACGGACAGCATGGTTGCCAACGGCGCCCTGATGGATTTTGCCGCCATCAGCAAATCTGTGTATCAGGCCGGCGTCCCGCTTCAATGGGTCGCATGGACCGGTTCCTTCTCGATGCAGGACCAATATGGACGGACGCGGGTTGAGGACGTGCTGGTCCTCAAGCTCCCCGCCGATCGGGGGAACACAATCGCCTGGCAGAACCTCGATGGGCATGGAGTCTACGATCTCGCTGATCACATTGTGGTCGCGCCGGCATTTGCCCAGGCCCTCCGGTGAACAATGGCGACGCGGAAAAAGGCGAAGGGCCATCACTCCCCGGGCGAGGGCTCGATCACCCAGCGCAAGGATGGACTGTACGTCGGCCGCCTGTATCTTGGCAAAGACGTCCAGACCGGGAAGGTCAAGCGCTGGCAGAAAACATCGATGGAGCGGTGGGTCGTCGAAGAGGCCCTGGCCAAGGCGGTCAAAGACCATCGGCGCGGCCGTCAGGTGGGACATGATCAGCAGACCCTCGCCGAGTTTCTCGACGACTGGCTGGAGACGGCGATCAAGGGGAAGCCGGCCAAGACCTATAGCTCGTACAAACAGATGGTCATCACCCACATCAAACCGGCTCTCGGCGATCTTACCCTCGCCGAGCTCACCCCGCAGCACGTTGCTCAGATGCTTGCTCAGATGCGCTGCCATGATCGGAAGGGCAAGCCGACCGATCGTCCGGCCAGCGCCCGGACGAAACAATACGCCCGGGCAATTCTCCGCTCGGCCCTGAACCGCGCCGTCCGCTGGGAGATCTTAGACCGCAACGCCGCCGAGCTCAGCGATCCTCCCCACGTGGACAAAACCCCGGTTGTGCCGCTTACCCCCGAGAGTGCGCTCACGCTCCTTGCTGTCATCCGCGGCCATCCGCTCGAAGCACTCTACTCGGTCGCTCTGGCGATTGGTCTCCGTCAGGGCGAGGCGCTTGGCCTGCGGTGGGACGACGTCGACCTCGAGGCCGCGCAGCTCCGGACAATGGTCTCCCTGGAGCGGGTCGACGGGACGTTTCGCTTGAAGGACCTGAAGAATCACCGCCGGGGCCGCGTGATCGCCTTGCCGCGGTTTGCTGTCGCCGCCCTCCGGGAGCGTCTGCGCATTCAGAAAGAAGAGCGCGTCCGGGCGGCCTGGGAATGGAAGGGCAACGCGCTCAATCTCGTCTTCACCACCAGCATCGGCACGCCCCTGGATCGACACAACGTCTCCCACCAGTGGGAGCGCTTTCTCGCCCGCGCAAAGCTTCCCCATGCGCGCTTCTACGATCTGCGCCACACGTGTGCCAGCCTCTTGCTCGCCCAGGGGGTGCCTCTCAAGGTCGTCTCGGAGATCCTCGGCCACTCGACGATCACCCTCACCGCCGACACCTACAGTCACCTCGGCCCGGCCCAGTACCGCGACGCCGCCGATCGGATGGACTCCGTGCTGGGGCATGGCTAACGTCGATTCCGTCCCCTACGCCCGGGGCGCGCCGAGTCTTTTTCACGCGATTGGTGCACCGATTGGTGCACCATGACCCCCTGATTTCCGAGGCACCCGAGGCCGAAAAAGAGGACGCCCACCGGAGTGGGCGTCCTGGGTAGGCCGTGCAGGGCTCGAACCTGCGACACCCTGATTAAAAGTCAGGTGCTCTGCCAACTGAGCTAACGGCCCCTACCATTGTAATCGGTTCTGA
>JAJPKB010000339.1 GCA_021323915.1 Chloroflexota bacterium
CGGCGAAACAGATTGAGATTCATGACTCCATCCCATGGGTTTATTCACGTCACCAACCAGTTCATCGGTCGTGACACTCAGACCCTACTCCTCAAGCATCGCACCGCTCCGTATGTTCCGCTACACAGTCGTTACTTCAATCTGAGCGTGGTTGCCCCGATCAATGTCGTTATGTAGCGAAGGCTACGGTCAGGGACGAAATCAGAGTCTACCCTGTCAGATCTGGGCTTCAGGAGAGCAAGTCCAACTCGGCAAAGCTCCCTGGCGCCGACGACGTGATCAGTCGAGTTTGAGTTCAGCAAAAAGAGATTCTATCAATGGTAGCGACCAATCAAGCACGGTTTGATCGGCGGTATTCTCGCGGGCGTCGTCTTCGCGATGATGGAGATGGTCTACGCGGCGATCGCAAAAGGGAGCTTCTTCGCGCCCCTGGGCATGGTCGCCAGCCTCCCCTTGCAGCAGCCACCCCCGCAGATTCCTCTGGGAACGGCGATCGTGGTCGGCCTCGCCACGCACATGGTCCTGTCGATGATGTTCGGCTTCATCGCCGCCGTCATTATCGGCAAGTTCGCCTCGGTCGTCTCCTCCCCTTTCGGGATCGTGGATCGTCGCGAGCGCCGTGCGCCTGATCCTGTGGCCCCTCAACTTCTACGTCATCGCGCCCCTACTACACGCTCCCTGGTTCGCCACCCAGACCGACTGGTTCTGGCAAGGGCTCATCGCCCACACGATCTTCTTTGGAACGGTCCTCGGCGTCTACCTGGCGAGCCAGCTCCCAAAAGCAGTCCCCTCTCAAGAACATGGGTCCTTGCGAGCGACGGGCTGAGCCAGGATACGTTGGGGAGAGCTGCGTCGCGGCTCTCCTAGGCCTGAGCAGCGCTGGTATGCGGGGTCGCTATTCGCTCCGGCGCGTTGCTCCCCGCACGCCTCCTGGCGGTCGAACGCGGAGCGGGGTCGCACTCAGACCCGGTCGAAACTGTTGCCACTCCTCTCGCCATCATGCATAATAGATTCGCATAAGCGAATATGAGGAATGTATGATGTCCGAAGCGCCGGTGATGGTTCAGCCTACCGTGGATGCGACGGAGATTCGGAGCCGCTTCTTCCGGGTGCTCGGTGATCCGAAGCGTCTGAAGATCCTGGAGTTCTTGCTCGACGGCGAAAAATCGGTCGGCGAGATTGTCGAGCACCTCCAGGCATCGCAGGGCCGCGTCTCGAATCACCTCGCCTGTCTTCGCTGGTGTGGCTTCGTCAGTACGCGGCGCGACGGCAAGTACGTGTACTACCGCCTCGCCGACCCCCGCGTGCGCGACATCGTCCGCCTGGCCGACTCGATCATTGGCGATAACGCGGCGGCGATCGCCAGTTGCACTCGCGTTTCAACCGAATCGGATCCCTGAGTCGATCTCCTGAATGTGTACCCGTTCCAGGGCCGACCGGGTGAGTTTGATAAGGAGAAGGAAAGAATGGCTGACCGCGACCTACGGATGCGTATTCACGGGATGACCTGTACCGACTGCGAGGTTCACATCACTCGGGCGCTTGAACGGGTCGGTGCGATAAACGCACGGGCCGATTTCCGCCGAGGGGAGGCGCACCTGCGAGCACCGGAGCACCTGAACGAGGCTGCATTGCTGGATGCGGTACGCCAGGTCGGGTACACCCCGGTGGGTATCGAGGATATCGGCATCGATGCAAAACCAGACGTGTCGACGCGCGGCCCACAGAGCACACCAAGCGAGGGGATTTATGATCTCGCGATCGTCGGGTCGGGAGGAGCTGCTTTTGCGGCGGCGATCCGGGCCCGGGATCGGGGCGCGCGGGTCGTCATGATCGAACGAGGCACGGTCGGCGGCACCTGCGTCAACATCGGCTGCGTCCCGTCGAAGACGTTGCTCCGGGCGGGCGAGATCTCCTGGGAGGCCGGCCACAACCCATTCGCGGGGGTCGCCACCACGAACGGGCCCGTCAATCTCGCGGCGCTGGTCGCTCAAAAAGACGCGCTCGTGAGGCAGCTTCGCCAGGAGAAATATCTGGATCTGATCGTGGAGTACGGCTGGGATCTGGTCCACGGGCAAGCCCATTTCGGCACAGACGGCTTGCTCCGGGTGGACGGCGATGTCGTGCACGCCGAGAAGATCCTCCTCGCGACCGGGGCATCGCCGGCCATCCCCGCGATTCCGGGCCTGAGCGAGGTGCCTTACCTCACCAGCACCTCCGCGCTCGCGCTGACGAAGCTACCGGAAAGTGTGGTTGTCATCGGCTCGGGCTACGTCGCCTTGGAGCTCGGCCAGCTATTCCGCCACCTCGGCAGTCGGGTCACCCTCATGCAGCGTAGCCCGCGCCTTCTCCCGAGCTACGATCCAGAAATTGCCGAGGCTGTCGCCGGTGCACTGAGCGCCCAGGGCATCGATCTGGTGGCCGGGGTTCGTTACGACCGAATCGAGAGGCGGGACGGGACCATCGTGGTCCACCTGGCGGTCGACGACATATCCCGGACGGTGGAGGGCGAGCAGCTCCTGATCGCGACCGGGCGTATCCCGAACACGCAAGCGCTCGCGCTCGACCGGGCCGGGATTGCCGTTGGGACGCGGGGCGAGATCGTGGTCGACGAGCACCTCCAGACGACGAATCCGAACGTCTACGCTGCCGGCGACGTGACCTTGGCGCCGCAGTTCGTCTACGTCGCGGCCTACGAAGGGGCCCTGGCCGCCGAGAACGCGCTCGACGGGAATCGGCGAAGCGTCGACCTGAGCGCGCTGCCGGCAGTTACGTTTACCAATCCGGCCATCGCGACGTTGGGGCTGACCGAGGCGCAGGCGAAGGAGAAAGGATACGATGTGAAGGCGTCGGTGCTGCCAGCCTCGGCGGTGCCCCGTGCGATCGTCAACCGGGAGACCCGGGGCGTCTTCAAGATTGTCGCCGACGCCGCGACCGATCAGATCCTCGGCGTGCACGTCGTCGCGGAGAACGCCGGCGACGTGATCTACGCCGGGGTGCTCGCGGTGAAGTTTCACCTGACCGTGCAGGACCTCGTCGAGACCTTCGCGCCGTACCTGACGATGGCCGAAGGTCTGAAGCTGGCGACGCAGACCTTTGGGAGGGACGTGCATCGGCTCTCCTGCTGCGCGGTCTGACGAGCGGTTAAACTGATGAGAGGTGATTGACATGCCCACGACGATCCAATTGGACCAGCTTCAAAAGCTGATCCAGCAAACGGCAATCCTCGTCGACGTTCTTCCCGCCGACGAGTACACTCGCGAGCATCTCCCCGGTGCGATCAATATTCCGCTGAAGACTTTAAATCACTCGACAACCGCCCCGCTGCCCGCCGCGCGCCCGATCATCACCTACTGCCACGACTTCCAGTGAGACATGAGCGCCCGAGCCGCGTGGCGGCTCGAGACCCTCGGCTTCACCCGGGTTTACCGCTACCAGCCGGGAAAAGCCGATTGGCTCGCCAACGGACTGCCCACCGAGGGAACGCAGGCGAACGTGCCCCGGGCGGGACAGGTGACCCGAGCGGGCGTCCCGACCTGCCACCTGGGGGAGCGTGTCGGCGACGTGCGATCGCAGGTGCAGGTGGCTGGTTGGGACATGTGCCTGGTGGTGACCGACGACAACGTGGTGCTCGGGCGCCTGCGCGGGAAGGCGCTCCAAGATGATCCCGCCGCTCTCGTCGACGATGTGATGGAGGAAGGTCCCACGACGATCCGCCCCGGTACGCTGCTCGCCGACATCGTCCCACGCATGCAGCAAAGGCACGTGGCGAGCATCGTCGTTACGACGCCAGATGGACGACTGGTCGGCGTCTTGTTCCGATGAGACGCCGAGGCCCGGCTGACCGCGTCATCGATCTCGACCCTGGGCTCGGATGGTGGGTGATGGCACCGCCAGTCGACGTCCATAACGGAAGGCAGGTGGCGAATTTGTCGCTAGAGGGGACTAATTGAACCATCCCTCCCGTGTTCACTCCCTGGTTGCCGAGAGACCACAACGGCGAAGGGAGGTCTGACGAAGCGCGTATGTCGGCATTGAATCTCTTTGGTCTGATCGCGGTGACCCTGATGATGTTGTTCTACTGGCTCGAGGACCGGCGCGCGGTCTTCACCCTGCTGTTCGCAGTCGCCTGCCTCGTGTCGTCGGCGTATGGCTGGCTCGCCGGTACCTGGCCGTTTGGGATTGTCGAACTGGTCTGGGCAGGTGTCGCCTTCGCCCGATGGTACCGACGAACGCATCCAATCCGCACCACGACCGAAGACGGGGAGCGAAGGCTTCCCTCGCGCCCCTGAGAGTGTGCGCCTCCCTCGTCTCACGCTCGTCGCGACGCCCCCGAGCATCAACGCGGTCATAACCAGAGTTGCCAATATGCCCAGGCCGAAGCCTGTTGCCCAGATTCTCCCATGCATGGTTATCTTCTCCGACGATCTATTCTGGTAATCGGTCGGCGTAACGACCACGACTGGTGCGCACAGCCGGTGCAGTCGTCGCACCCGCTCCCGACTCCCTTCACGTTGGACGGTACACCCTGGACCATGGTCCAGAGTCAAGCAGATCCTCCTCAAGACCCAACATCCGGAGATCGGAGCACCCGACGGAGTCTGCTGGTGGCACGACACCGGGACATTTGGTCGCTTCCGCCCGGCCCCTCACCGACCCGGCCGAGCCTTCCCAATGTCCGCATCGCGTTCCGTTGGTTGGCCCGCGCGGTCGTCGGAAATTCGTCGCCGCCAGAGAACGATTCCCACGGCGACGAGCACGCCAACCACCACCGCCGCGATCGTGGGTGCCCCAAGCGCCGTGAGGAGTGCCGCCGGGCCGATCGTTGCTCCTGCAGTTACCAGCAGCGGCGCGGCGCAGCAAACCACTATGAGTAGCACGGCTCCAAGGCCGCCAAGAGCGCCATTTCGGTTCATGGGAGATCCTCCAACGATGTCTGCCATTGGTGAAGGTCACGGCGCCGGGCAGCAGCCCGCCGAGATAGCGTTCGAGGACTGCACCGCCGCGTTCGATCCGGCCAGCAAGGCGTCAACGTTGCCCGCCAGCGTATTTGCCGAGAGCGGTCCGGATTGCACGCCGCGAATCACCCCGTCGCCGTCGATGAAGTAGGTAGTCGGAATGTTGGTCAGCGCGTAGCCCTGCGAGGCAACCACGCCTTGCTGGTCGACGACGATTGGCATGGTCAACCCGAGCTGGGTCGCGAAAGAACGGACGTCCGTCGGGGACTCTTTCAGATCGACGAGCAGCACCTGCAGACCCCGCGGGTGATCGTTCTGGTAGGTCGTCTGGAAGCGTGGCAGCTCTTCCTTGCACGGCCCACACCAGGTGGCGAAGAAGATCAGCACGACCGGCTGGCCGCGAAAGTCGCTGAGCCGAACCGTCTTGCCATCCAGGCCAACCAGCGAGAAGTCGGGGGCTGGCTGGCCGACGGCGGGTCCGCTCCCCAGCGGGATAAGCGAGGCGGGCGCGGCAGCGGTGTCCTCCGCTTTGGCGGTGGGCGTCAGGCCGGTATCCGCCACGGCAGGGGGCGCAGCAACAATGGTCGGGACTGGGGTGATGCTGATAGATGGACGAATCTCCGTGGGCGTGCTCGCAACAGATGTGACGGCCCCCGCCGACGCGCCGATTGGCGTCGGGGCACGCGACGTAGCCTGCTTCGTTCCCGTCACGGCATCACCCTTGGAGACCGCGACGAGGGTGGCAGGAACCACGCCGCAACCCTGGATCAGCAGGGCGAGGCCGAGCAAGAGGCCGGCGGGCAAACGGATTGATCGTCTGGATTTCACCTTGTCACCTCCACGAGGATGTGCGGGCCTCCCTCGGCTGGCTCACTGGGCTAACCGAGAGGATGGGCAAGATACGACCACCAGTAGACGATGAGATAGACCCCGGCGCCCGTGAGCAGGACCGCCCCGGCGCGCTCGACGAACGGGAGAAACGAGCGAAAAGCGCGGACGATCACCCCCTTCGACAAGGCGGTGGCCACGCTCACCGCCATCAAAACCGCCCCCATCCCCAGTGCGTAGCTGACGAACTGGAGCACGGCGCCCACCAGACCGGACGTCGCCAGGGCCCCGCCGACGACCACCAGAAAGATCGGCAAGGTGCAAGAGAGAGAAGCCGCCGCGTAGGCGACGCCGAACAAAAAAAGGCCCAGCGGGCCCCGTTCCGTCGGTGGCTGAATTCGGTGGAGGAGTCCGATGCCCAGCGACTGCCCACTCACCAGCAGCCAGATTCCGAGGAGAGCGAGTGCCCCGCCGATCGCGAAGCCTAACCAGGGAAAGGCGCCGATGAGGGCGTGACCGCCCAAGGAGACGACCGCCCCGACCACCGCGAACAAGGCGACGAAGCCAGCCGTGGCCGCCAGTCCAAGCCCCAGGCCGGCAGCGGACCGACGCCAGACCGAGCTAATCTCGTAGGTTGTCTCCGTGGTGCCCAGGTAGAAGGACAC
>JAJPKB010000560.1 GCA_021323915.1 Chloroflexota bacterium
CCGCTGGGGATTTTTTGGTTCTGACTACTTGAAGAAGAATGCGAGCGGCCAGCCGGACGGCAGCGGAACCTTTACCCGCGACCTTATGCCCGGCGAGGAAGTTATCGTCACCGGAACAATCACGATCGCTCAGAACCTGGCCCAGATCAACTCGCAGCGCTTCTTCGCCGCGCTGGAACAAGGCGGCGTCGGGTTCCCCACTGGGCAGGTGGGGCAGACGAACATCACGATCGGATATTGACTGTGCACTGATTGGGCTTTTGATGACGCGCCTGGACGCGGGTCTGATGATTCGCTATACGGACCTCGGCTTTGATTACCGCTGACCTCGTCGTTATCGTGGTGAGCTTCAATACCGCGTCGTTGCTCCGAGCTTGCCTGACGTCGCTAAGACGCGCGAAGGTCGCTGGCTCGCGCACCATCTCCGCCGAAGTCGTTGTCGTCGACAATGCCTCGACCGATGGCTCGCCGGCGATGATTCGGGCCGAGTTTCCCGAGGTTCGCCTGCTGGCGCTGGACGATAACCGCGGCTTCGCCGCGGCCAACAACCTGGCGATGCGTGAGGCGGACGCGCCGTACGTCCTTCTCCTGAATCCGGACACCGAGGTGCTCGGCGACGCGCCGGCGGCGCTCGTCCGTTTCATGGACGCGCACCCGACGGTCGGCGCCGGCGGCGGACGCTTGCTGAATTCCGACCTGACGTTTCAGCACTCCTGCTTCCGGTTTCCCACGCTGCCGATGTCCTTCTTCGATTTCTTTCCACTCAACCACCGGATCGTCAATTCGCGGCTGAACGGTCGCTATCCGCGACGCTGGTACAACCATCCGTTTCCGATCGACCACCCCCTCGGCGCCTGCCTGATGGCCCGGCGCGAGGCGATTCAGCAGGTTGGCCTGATGGACGAAGGCTTCTTCATGTATTGCGAAGAAGTCGACTGGTGCTACCGGATCAAGCGCGCCGGCTGGGAGATCTACTACACGCCGGACGCCGAGATCATTCACCACGGCGGTCAGAGCACGCGCCAACAGTCCGGCCCGATGCTCGTCGAGCTTCACCGCAGTCGCGACCGCTTCTTTCGCAAGCACTACGGGCCTGTCTACGCCGAGGTGGCGCGCGCGATCGTCCGTCTTGGGATGGCGGCGGCGGTGCGCAGAGTCCGGCGAGAGGCCGCCGCCGGCATCATCGACTCCCCGACGCTGGATCGGGAACTGGCAGTCTTTCGTGAGGTCTGCGCGTGGTGACGATCACCGCCGCGATCATCGCGCGCGATGAAGAGCGGCATCTCGACCAGTGTCTGGACGCGTTGACCTGGGCCGACGAACGGCTCGTCGTGCTCGACGATCGGACCCTCGACCGGAGCGCCAACCTGGCGCGAGCGCGAGGCGCGCGAGTAATGACTCATCGGTTCACGACGTTTCCCGCCCAGCGCAACGCGGCTCTGGATCTGGCGGTGACGGACTGGGTGCTGTTCGTCGATGCGGACGAGCGAGTGACCCCGATGCTTGCCGCCGAGGTCCGACGGGTAATCGCCCGTGTTGGAGAGGATGCTCCGGTCGGCTACTGGATTCCTCGTCGGAACTTCATGTGGGGCGGCTGGGTTCGACACGGGGGCTGGTCGCCGGACCATCAGCTCCGTCTCTTGCGGCGAACGCGCGCTCGTTACGACGAGCTTCGAGACGTTCACGAGCTGGTGCGATTGAACGGGGAGGCTGGGTTTCTCAGCGAGCCGTTGATCCACTACAACTACGAGCGGATCGGTCAGTTCGTCGCGAAGCAGCGCGCATATTCGTCCCTGGATGCCGAGCGGCTGGCGCGGGATGGGGCGGTGGCCAGACCACATCACTTCGTTCTGCAGCCGCTTCGAGAGTTCCGCCGGCGGTTCGTCGAACTGGACGGTTACCGAGACGGAAGGCGAGGACTGATCCTGGCGACGCTGACGGCCTGGTATGCCGCGGTTACTTATGCCAAGCTGGCTCGGATCGGCGCGCGAGGTCCTGGAAGCGAAAACGATCACCGTCCGCCAGGGCGCTGAGCACGTCAGCCAGTTGAGACGCCGTCGACGGCGGTCGCTGGCGCCGTTCCCTGCTTCTCCAGCGCTTCCAGTTCTTCAAGTAGGTCGCGCAGGAACCCGCCGGTATCCATCACGATGCCGATCGTTTGGAAGCTCCCACGATCGACGAGCTTGGTCAGCACCGAGGGGTTGATGTCCACACAGACGGTGTAGACCGTGGCGGGCAGCAGGTTTCCGACGGCGATCGAATGAAGCATGGTCGAGAGCATCACCGCGACCTGAACGCCGTCGTGGATTCGCCGCCGCATCTCTCGTTGGGCCTCGATCACGTCGGTGATGACGTCCGGCAGGGGGCCGTCATCGCGAATCGACCCGGCGAGCACGTAATCGACGCCGTGAGTGACGCAGGAGTGCATCACGCCGCTGGTGAGCACACCCTGCTCGACCGCGCGGCGGATTCCTCCGACGGCGCGAATCCGGTTGATCGCCCGAAGATGATGCTCGTGCCCGGTCTCCACCGCCGCGCCGCCGTCGAGTGGAACACCCAGCGACGTGCGAAAGAGAGAGTACTCGATGTCGTGGGTAGCCAGGGCGTTGCCGGCGAAGAGATAGTTTACGTAACCTTTCTCGATCAACCGACACAGGTAATCGCGCGAACCGGTGTGGATGACCGCTGGCCCAGCCACCACCAGGTTCTTCATACCCGCCCGGCGGCACTGGTGCATCCAGATCGCGGCCTCTCGCACCGATCGTGCACTGGGTCGCTCGCTCGAGATCTGACTGCCCATAAACCCGAAGGATGGTAGCGGAGAACGTGAACGCTCGAGGGGGATCACCCGAACTCCGCGATGGCCGACGACGACCGGCTGGCCCTGGCGCAGATCGCCGATCGGAACGCAGTAGGCGCGGCTGCCGTCAACGGCGATCGCGCAATCCATCTCCGGATGCTCCACCGATACCCAGTGTCCGTTCCAGCGAATTTGCGTTTCCAGGTTCGTGGTCGAATAGAACTCGTCCGGGGCCACTCCGTCGAACGGACTGGCGGCCACCTCGGCCTCTTCCACGGCGAGCGAGAGCGCGCCAAGGCGACACGCCTCGTTCACCGCCCGGTCGAGATCGTCCTGCGACGATGCCACGATCTCGATGAGCGCATAGCTGGGATCGCGCTTCTGACGTCCGACCTCGACTTTCTCGATGTTGAACTCGACGCCAAGGTCCATCAACTCGTCCAGAATCTTTGGGAGAATCATGGAATCGATGATGTGACCCCGAACCTCGACGACCTGGGAAAATCGCTGATCGGCCTGCATAGTGCTCCTCGCTGCGCCCGCGGTTCCGATGGATTCTAATTGAGCCGGACGCGCGATTGCAAGGGCGATGCCAGGTCGAAGGGCAGTGGAAGGAGCAAACGCCCACTGCCCTTCGGAATGCTCACCGGGACGGAGCCGGTCGCCGGAGCGACGGATCAGCCGTTGTCGGTGTCGACGGGGATGTGCGTTCCGTCCTCGTGTTCCCGAGGAGACAATCCGCTGTAACCCGGACCGCCCGACTGATACTCTTGCTGGTGCGACGGCTGGCAGGTCGACCAGTCGACGTTGCCAAGCTGGTTCTCTGGCAGGTTGAGAACGATCGAATCGGTGGTGACGCTAGCGACCCGTGTCGGCGGGACGAACATGTTGGAGCAGCACAGAACGTGCACGCACTGGGGGCTGGCCTCCTGGACGGTTCCAATACGTTGCCCATCGCTGGTGAAGACGTCGAAACCAGCCTTGACCTGGCTGAAGTCGGTGACCGCTCCCTGGCTCGTACGGCTCGCGCTCGACGAAGGCTGGCCAGCCATTGCCGAGGTGCTCAGCGCCGAGCTCGAGCCCATCGGGGGCCTGGTGACGTTCGTCGTTCGGGCTCCGGACGGAACTTCGAGCGTGCCGCACTGTTCCATCATCGTCTCGGCCTCGGCGCCCCGGCTATCCGTGCAGACGACGACGAGGTCGTTTCCCTCGCGAACCTTCTGGTCGTACCAGTCGGCGTGTTCGCGGCGGACGCCCATGCACGCCAGAGCGGCGGCCAGGCTTGGCTGGGCCTGGCCTGGAAACTCCCGATCGATACAGTTCGCGACCGTTCCGGCGACGAAAGCATTCCCAATGCCTTGAAGCGTCGAGACGCGGTGGTTGGGAACCCAGTTGAAGGTACCCTGTCCGGAGGCCTGGGCCGTCGCGGCGGTCTGAGTCCCTCCACCGTGTATGGCCAGGCCGACGTCGGAAGCTGGGAATCCATGGTTGCGAAGCTCGCGGACCGCGCATTCGGTCTGGCTTCGTTCCCGAAAGACGCCGACGATGAGAACTGCCATGCTTGCATCTCCTAGATCTCGTTACGAGATTGGCACCGGAGGCGTCGGGGCAAGAGATGTGCCGGATCTCGGAAGCGGATCACTGGCGGTGGCCGCGGTGTGGTGGTATAGTGCCGCTATGATCGACTGGACTCAGCGTGCGAACGACGCGGCCAAGACTGTGCGACGTTTCGAAGCACCTTCTCCCCGGGTGGGACTGGTTCTGGGATCGGGCCTGGGAGACGTGGCGCGCGCGATAGCCGTGGCAGCGACCGTGGAGACGACAGACATACCATTCTTTCCGCGGTCCACGGTCGCCGGGCATGCCGGGAAGTTGATTCTCGGGGAATGGGCGGGACGCTCGATCGCGGTCCTGGCCGGCCGCGTCCACGGCTACGAGGGATATTCCGCCGCCGAGGCGGGTTTCACCGCCCGCTTCTTGGGCGCCCTCGGTTGCCGAGCGCTCGTCGTCACGAACGCCGCGGGTGGTCTGAATCCCAGTTTCCAGCCAGGCGATCTGATGCTGATCGAGGATCACATCAGTCTTCCGAGCCTCGCCGGACTCAGTCCGCTGGTGGGCCCGGCGATCGAGGGGCTTCCCCGATTCGTCGATCTGACCGACGCCTATTCGCCGACGCTGAAGAAGATCGCGACCGAATCGGCGCGGGCGAACGGCATTTCGTTGCGTCACGGTCAGTATGTGATGGTGGGAGGTCCAAACTTCGAGACGCCGGCCGAAGTGCGCTTCCTTCGATCTATCGGGGGAGACGCCGTGGGTATGTCGACCATCCCAGAGGTCATCGTGGCCCGCCAGCTTGACCTGGAGGTAGTGGGCCTCAGCGTGATCAGCAATCTCGCCGCGGGGCTTCCCGGTGCGCTTCTCCGACACGACGACGTGCTCGCCACGGTCGAGCGCGCGGCTTCATCCGTTCGGTGCCTCGTCGAGGGTATCCTGAACCGGATGCCTGAATGATCTTCGTTCCTTCCCGGCTTCGCGCGGCCATTCTGGTAGCTTTTACCGTTGGAATGGTCGCTTGCAAGCCCACCGGTATCGACTCCCTACCTTCTCCGACGCCGACCGTGTCGGTGGCGGCAACGTCGACCGCCGTCGTTCCAACGGCAAATCCGTCGCCCACCACGGCGCCGCCGTCGGCCACGCCGACAGTCGTTGCCAGTCCAACCGCCGTTCCGTCCACTCCCGTCCCAGCAACGAGCACCAAGTCGCCGGTGACCGAGAGGCCGCCGTCCATTCCCACGCCCCCGCCGCGCGACCTGATCGATCTCGAGCGGCGCCTGAAAACCAGC
>JAJPKB010000136.1 GCA_021323915.1 Chloroflexota bacterium
CAGGACCGCCGGAACCCAGATCGGCGGGTAGACGTAGACGTCGGAGGCCGACTTCAGCGAGCTAGCCGTGGTCCAGAAGAAGGGGAAGAGAAAGAAGACCGCCAGCACGGTCATGTAGACGTAGGCGATGGTCCGTCCCCAGGGACGCGCCTGGCGGTTTGCTGGGGAGGCGATCCGCACTGCGGTTGCCATTACTTCTGCCCTCCGGCGTAATACACCCAGCGGTTCGCCAGCCGGACCTGAACCAGGGTGAAGACCAGCAGGATGCAGGCGAAGATCCAGGCGAGGGCGCAGGCGTAGCCCATCTGGAAGTAGCCGAACGCCGAGCGGTAGATGTGGAGCGCGAAGAACCAGGTCGCGTAGGCCGGACCGCCCTGGGTGGCGACGTAAGCCAGGGCGAAGACCTTGAGCGCGCCGATGATCCCCAGGACCAAGTTGAAGAAGATCGTCGGCGAGATCATCGGAAGGGTGACGTGGATGAACTGACTCCAGCGTCCGGCGCCATCCACCGCGGCCGCGTCGTGCAGCTCGGCCGGCACGCCCTGGAGGCCGGCGAGGAAGATGATCATGTTGTTGCCGCCCCAGACGCCCCAGAGGCTGATCAGGATGACCGCCGGCAGCGCCCAGGCCGGGCTGGCTAACCAGCCGGGCTTGGGGAGGCCCAGGCTCGCGATCAGGAAGTTGATCGGTCCGACCTGCGGGTCGAAGAGCCACTGCCAGAGAATCCCGGCCGCCACGACCGGGGTCAGGCTCGGCAGAAAGTAGAGGGTCCGAAAGATGCTCGTCCCGACGATCTTCTGATTTAGAACGATCGCGAGCAGCAGCGAGCCGGAGAGCCCAACCGGCACGACGACGACCGCGTATTCGAAGGTCCGCTGCAGGGAGCCCCAGAAGAGATCGTCGCCGGTGAAGGCGGTGACGTAGTTGGTCAGGCCGATGAACTCGGGCTGGCTGATCACGTCGTACTTCGTCAGGCTGACGACCATCGACGCCGCGATCGGGCCCACCACGAAGACGACGAGGCCGATCAGCCAGGGGACGGCGAAGATGTATCCCCAGACCGCTTCGCGCGCCCGTCCGGGGGTGCCGAGCCCGATCGCCCGCGCCAGCCGCCAGGCGAGCGCCGTGCTCCCGGTGCCACGGAACCCGACGGGCACGGCGGAAGCCGCCCCGCGAACGTCGGGATCTCCGGCCGAGCGTGTCGGTGTGTCCAACTCTTCTCCACGTGCTGGCGCCTCATCAGAGCGGGGGTTTGGGGGTATCCCCCAAATTTCCCTCTCCGGGGCGGGGTGGTCGGGCACCAATGCGGGGTGCCCTGATCCTGCGATGGAAGGTACGATGCATCGTAGACACGACTCGGACTGTCCGCAAGGGGATCGAGGCCCGATCCGAAAAAGCGGCCATGCGGCGGACGTCCGCGTGGCCGTCGGTGCTATAATCGACCGAGCATGGAGCGCACCGTTTTTGTCCAGTACGTGCAGGACGCGCTCGGCCACCTCCAGGATGGCGCGGTCCTGCGGGACCATCCCCTTGCTTCGGTCCTGCTGCCGGGCGTGCCGACCGGCGACCGCGGCAACGAGTTGTCGCGTCTCCTCGCGGCGGCGATCGAGCAGGTGCGGCCATCGGAGTCCGGCGAGACCCAATCTCCATCAACGCGCTGGCACCAGTACCTCTCGCTCCGCTACCGCCAGGGGGTGCGCGCGTCGCAGGTTGCCCAGGCCCTCGGCCTGAGCGAGCGCCAGGCGCGACGGGTCCACCAGGAAGCGATCGAAGCCCTGGCCTCGGCGGTCTGGGCGAAGCGCCACGCTCGTCGTCCGGGGGCGGATTCCCCGTCTCCCCGGCTGGCCCCAGACCTCGACGCGGAGGTCGCGCGGCTCGGTGCCACGACCTCCCGGAGCGGCGCCTACGTCGGCGACACGTTGAAAGGGGCGCTGGCTACCGTCGCTCCGCTGGCCCAGCAGCGTGCGGTCCGCTTCGAGGTCGACGTTCCCTCGTCGCTTCCCCAGGTCGCGGTCGACCGGGCGGTGCTCCGCCAGGTCTTCGTCAACCTCCTGGTGGCCGCGGTCGAAAAAGGAGTCCAATCGATCGCCGTTCGCGCGGCGTCGGCCGAGCGAAGCGTCGCCGTCGCGCTGACGATCCGATTTCGAGTTGGCGGCGACCGCGCCGCCGCGCTGGTGAGCGCCGGCGAGCCGCTCCGGGTGGTGCGCCGCCTGATCGCGCTCCAGGGTGGCGCGCTCGAGGTTCGCGAGGCCGACCCGGCGACGCTCGCCGTCACCCTCGGGCTGCCGCTGCTGCTGCCTTCCACCGTTCTGCTCGTCGACGACAATCCGGATACCCTCCGGCTGTTCCGCCGCTTCCTGGCCGGTGGGTCGTACCGAACGATCGAGGCGACCAACGGACGGCAGGCGATCGAGCTCGCGCTGCGGGCCCACCCGGACGCGGTGGTCCTGGACGTGATGATGCCGACCCAGGACGGCTGGGAAACGCTCCAGGCCCTCCGCCACGACCTGGAGACCGAGGATATTCCGATCGTGGTGTGCTCGGTCCTCCGTCAGCGCGAGCTTGCGCTCTCGCTCGGCGCCGCCGATTTCCTGGAGAAGCCAGTCAGCCGGGAAGGGTTGTTAGCGGCGCTCGATCGTCATCTCGCGCCAGCACCAGCGCTTGCACCCCGGACTTGACGAAGCGGGTGAGCTCGCCGACCGAGAGGCCGGCCCGGCGGGTGAACGCGATGGCGTCGGCGACGATCTCTTCCTCCTCGGCGCCCCGCGCGCTCACGACGACGATCGGGATCGCCCGCAGCCGCGGGTCGCGCCGCATCTCGGCCAGGATGGCGTAGCCGTCGACGTCGGGCATCAGCAGGTCGAGGACGACGGCGTCCGGCGGGTTTCGACGCATCACCTCGACCGCCTGGGCGCCATCGGCGAGCGTCCGAACCCGGTAGCGGCCCGAGCCCGAGTGGATCATCCGCTCGAAGAGGCGAAGGGTGTTTGGATCGTCGTCGATCAGGAGGATCCGCCGGACCTGGGGACCGAGGCCGGCGACCGCGTTGAGCAGGTCGTCGCGGCCAACCGGCTTGACCAGGTAGCTGGCCACCCCGAGATCGCGCTCGAGATCGCGGCGTGAGGGAAGCGAGCAGACGACGACCGGCAGCGACGCCGGAAGGGTGCGCGTCCTGGTGACCTGGGCGAGTCCCTCGGACGTCGACGGGGCGGTGAGCAGTAAGGCGTCGAGCCGGTCCTCGGCGCAGAGGGTCTCGACGTCGGCGAGGCCGTCGATCCCGACGATCGTGAAGCCGTCCAGAAAGCGGCGGACGAGGCGCGCGATCGACGGATCATTCGAAAGGACCCCCAGCACCTTTTGCCCCTCGGTCCACTCGGCGGCGAGCCGGTCCCAGAGCGAGTAATCCTTCGAGAACGGTGCCGTCACGATATTCGGGCTGGCGATCGGCAGGCTGAAGGAAAACGTGCTGCCGCGTCCGACCTCGGACTCGACCCACATGTTTCCCCCGTGCAGCTCGACGAACTTCTTGCTGATCGTCAGGCCAAGACCGCTCCCGCCCTGGCGCCGGCGGATCGATCCGTCGAGCTGGCGGAACTCCTCGAACACCTTCGGCAGATCCTCCGGTGGGATGCCGGAGCCGGTGTCCGACACCGAGACCACGACGTCGGACCCGTCGAAACGGCCGGTGACGTCGATCCCGCCCTCGTCGGTGAAGCGGGCCGCGTTGCTCAGCAGATTGATCAGCACCTGGCGGATCCGGGTGCGGTCGACGAGCACCGGGGGAAGATCGGGCGGCAGCGCGATCCGTAGACTCAGCCGCTTGCTTTCCAGAAAGCCCCGAACCACCGCGGTCGCCTCGTCGACGATCTCGCCGAGGTCGGCGCGGGCCTTGGCCAGGCCCATCCGTCCGGCCTCGATCTGGCTGAGGTCGAGCACGTCGTCGATCAGCTGCGAGAGGTGACGCGCGCTGCGGTGGATCGCCTCGACGTCGCCGCGGTAGCTTTCCGGCAGGACGTCGCCCTCGTAGCTTTCCGGCGCGGTCACCATCACCTGGCTGAACCCGATGATGTGGTTGAGCGGCGTGCGCAGCTCGTGGCTGATGTTCGCGGCGAACTCGGCTTTCAGCCGGCGCGCCTCCTCCGCCGCCTCGCGGGCCCAGGCCAGCTCGTGGTTGAGGTGCTCGAGGCGGTCCTGGGCGACGTTCAGGCTGCTCAGGGCGCGGGTCAGCTCGCCCTGGCGCCGTTCCAGCTCCTCGCGAATCTGCTCGGCCATCGCGTAGCTCGCCCAGAGCCACTGCATCGCCAGCCGCGAGGGCCGGGTGATCAGCCAGCTCAGGCAGAGGACGACCGCGCCGTCGACCAGCGCGGTCATGGTCGGCTCACCGCCGAGGATGCCCAGGTGGCTCAGCGCCAGGAGGTCGGCGGCAAGCGCCAGGTAGGTGACGACGGCGCCGGTGAGGCCAAGGGTGGCCGTCGCGCAGAGAATCGCGAGCGGGAGCAGCGACAGGACCAGATCGACCGGCGCGACGGACAGCGCGCCGGTGCCGATGACCAGGATGCCCAGGACGAGCAGCCCGCTGCCCAGGCCGGGGGCGCGGCGCGAGGCGAACGCGCAGAGCCCGGCGAGTCCGGCCATCCCGAAGGACAGCAGGACGATCCAACCCTCGCGCGGGCGGTCGTCGGAGAAGACCGCGAGGACGACGATCCCCGCGACCAGCACGGCGATCGACAGCGACAGCACCGTCTGCTGATCGAGCTGCTCGGCGTCGGGGTAGGCGTGTTCGCGGTCGAACCGGCCGCGGGTCGCGACGTCTTGCATCTGATCCTCCGAAAAGCAACGGTGAGATGATAGCGGACGGCCCAGTGCGCCCGATTCGCCTCATCGCCCGCCTGGTTTCTTGCCTACCGATCTCGGGGGAACGTCCAGATCGACGATATGGCCCAGGCATCCAGCGAGCGCATGCGCACCCGTCCCCCACTCGCGGTGATCTCAACACCCAGACTGTCCGGTCGGGTGGGGTAGATCCGGCTCGTCAGGCAGGCGCGTCCGTTGGCGAACACCTCGACCACCGAGCGGTCGAGGAAGACGCGCAGCCGCAGCGGCTCAGCTTCGCCGAGCGAAAGCCAACCGTGGCGCGCATCCCGGTTGACCGAACGGTCGCGGCTCGACTGCCGGCGGTCGATGCTCAGCCGGCGCTCGAAGCGGTCGTAGACGATGCGGGTCTGCTCCTCGCCGTCCGGCGAGCACCGGACGGCGAGCGTCACCGCCCGTGCGTCGCCGAGCTCGACCTCGGCGTCCAGCTCGAGGCAATCTCCCCGGACGTCGTCCGGCGCATACGGCGTCGCCGACGTGACGTCCACGTCGGCATGGCGAGCGTGCTGCCCGCGCAGCCGCTCCAGCTCGCCGACCGGCTCGATCGCCAGGGAGCCGTCCGGTCGGAGATCGAGAGCTCGGGGCAGGGACATGACGCCGGCCCAGCCGGCCTCGCGACACGCCTCGGCGGAGCGGTCTTCCCGGAGCCAGCCCCAGATCAGGCGGCGTCTCCGATCGTCGAGCATCGTCTGCGGCGCGTAGAAGCATCCGCCGTCGTCGACGGGCCCCCGGACCTCCGGCGTGAAGGTGCCGTCGGCATACCTGCCGACGAGATAGAGCGACTTCCGAAGTGGGATCGGAGAGATGAGCAGCAGGTGCCGGTCGCGGAGCGGAAAGAAGTTCGGGCACTCCCAGATCGTGCCGGTCTCCGCGGGATCGCCGACGCAGAGCGGGTGCAGGTAGGCCCAGTCGACCAGGTCGGGCGATCGATAGAGGAGAGCGGCGCCGCCGACGCCTCGAATCCCGGAGCCGATCACCGCGTACCAGAGGCCGTCCTCGCGCCAGACCCAGGGATCGCGGAATCCGAGCAGGTCGAGGCCGGGCGGCGGCGCCCCGATCACCGGCTGGGGAGGCTGCTTCTGCCAGGTCAAGAGATCGTCCAGGCTGGTCGCGGTGCACTGCACCTCGGGGCGGATGCCGGTGTAGACCAGCGTCGGCACGCCGTCGTTGTCGACCGCGCAGCCGGAGAAGCAGCCGTCCTGGTCGGGCCCGGCCGGCGTCGGAGCCAGCGCGATCGGCAGATCGGTCCAATGGACCAGATCGGCGCTGACCGCGTGGCCCCAGTGGATCGTGCCGTGGAAAGGTCCGTTGGGGTTGTACTGGTAAAAGAGGTGGTACTGCCCCTTCCACTGGATGAGCCCGTTGGGATCGTTCAGCCAGTTGGCCGGGGGGAGAAAGTGGTAAATCGGACGGTGGGGGTCGTCCGCAAGCGCGCCGTCCAGGGGACGAGCGCTTTCTGAAGATGCCATAGGTGTACGGTCTCCCTTCTGCCTGCCCGGTCGCGGGCTCGGTCTACCCTTCGTCATCCTCGCACCTTTGCCCGCCTGCGCGACGGCTGGCGGCGCGTGGCCACCCGTCGATTGTACATGGCCATCGGGGGAACGTCGCGGTCGCGTGAGACTTCGGTCGAAGCCGAGGGAAAGGCCGTCGACACGCTCCGATTCAGGCCGAGGGCTCACGAGAGAGGGGGATGGCGTGCCGAGATTCGTTTATCCGACATCCTCGTCCCTGGCGAGACGTAGAATCACGCCCGTCCAGATTCGAAGACGAAGCGGTCGGCGTCACCCCTTGACGCCGGACACGACAATTCCCTGGATGAAGGCGCGTTGGGCGAAAAAGAAGACGGTTGCGATGGGGAGGACCAGCACCACCGTCGCGGCGAGCAAGTGGCTCCAACTCACATTTCCCGACACGCCGCCGCCCGGCGACGCGAGGGCGCTTCTGAACATCTGCACGCCGACGGCAAGGGGAAAGACATCGGCCTTGCTTATGTAGATGAGCGGCTCAAAGAACTCGTTCCACTTGTTCTGAAATGAAAAAATCGCGATCGTCGCGAGCGCCGGTTTGGTCAGTGGTACCACCACGTTCCAGTAGATTCGAAACGTGTCGCAGCCGTCGATGCGCGCGGCGTCGTCGAGGTCCAGCGGGACCGTCATCGTAAACTGGCGCATCAGGAAGATCATGAACGCGTGCCCGAACCAGGAAGGGACGATCAGCGGCAGGAGGGTGTTCAGCCAGCCGATCTGTTTGAAGAACAGGAACAGGGGAATGATCGTCACCTGGGATGGCACGAACAACGTGGCGACGAGAATGGCGAAAAAGAAGTCGCGCCCGTGCCACCGGAGGCGCGCGAACGAGAATCCGACGAGGGACGCGGAAAAGACATCCCCGATAACGGCGAGACTGGCCATCACCACTGAGTTGCGGAGGAAGAGAATCATCGGAATGTACGGGATTTGAAAGATGTCGACGTAGATGTGCCAGGCGATCGGGTGTGGCCAAAGCAAAGGAGGCCAGATGAACTGATCCCCCTCGACCATCAGGGAGCTGCGTACCAGCCAGTAGAGAGGTGCCGCGACCACCAGTCCACTGACGGTCAGCGTCAGGTAGATCGCTGTCTTCTGGATAACCTGGTCGATCCGTACCGTCGACCGAGGAACGCCGACTACCGCTTCACGACGCACTCAGGTGCCTTTCTCCTGGCTGAGTTTACCGTTTTGGGGACTCGTAGTGGACCCATTGCGACGTCTTGAACACGATCGCGGTCAGCAGGGCCAGGTACACGAACAGGAGCCACGCCATCGCCGATCCGTAGCCCATTCTCAAGTTCTGGAACGCGATATTGTACAGATACAGCATGAAGGTCAGGGTCGAGTTGTTTGGTCCGCCATCGGTCATGACGAAGAACTGAGTGAACGATTGCAGGGCGGCGATGATGCCGATAATCAGGTTGAAGAAGATCACCGGCGAGATCGTGGGCACGGTGATGAATCGAAAACGGTGCCACGTGTTCGCACCGTCGATCGACGCCGCCTCGTAGAGGGACGTCGGAACGCCTTGAAGCGCGGCCAGGTTGATGAGCATCGACGGACCGATCGTCCAGGCCGACATCAAGACGTAGGCGACGAGCGCGGTGCTGCCGTCGTTAAGCCAATCCGGTCCGGTGATGCCGAAGAGAACGTCCAGCGCGTAATTGATCAGGCCGAAGCGGCCGTTCAGCAACCACTCCCACAAGAGGGCGATCGCGACGCCGGAGACGATCGAGGGCGCGTAGAAGATGGTCCGCCACATCGCGATTAGCTTCACCTTCTGGTTCAAGAGCAGTGCGACGGCGAGGCCGAGACCGAGATTGAGCGGAACGCTGATGATCGCGAAGAGGGTTGTCACTTTCAGCGATTGTACGATCAGCGGGTCGCCGATCATCTCGATGAAGTTGCCCAGACCGATGAAGTGAGCGGGGCGAACGATGTTGTACGACGTCAGGCTCAGCCAGAGGCTCCACGCCATCGGCATGACAAAGAAGATGAAGAGTCCGACGAGCCAGGGGGACGCGAACAGCAATCCCTGGAGGTCCTCGATCACCACTCGGCGCCGGAAACGAACCGGCCTGGCGCCGGGAAGCCCGGAGCGCGCGCCCAGACGATCGGTCATCGCCAGCGTGTCCTTACCCGCCCGCTTCCTGCTTGGCCTTGTCCAACAGCGCGGTCGTTTCCTTGGCGTCCTCATCGAGGCCCTGTTGCACCGGCCACTTCGATTGAAAGACGTCGTCGTACATGATCGTCATCGTGGGGTTGAGCAAGGTATCGACGCCGAGGTACGGCGTTGTTGGGAACGGGTAGGTGTCCTTGTCCGCGTTGACGACCGCCTGGTAGTTCACGCCGGCCGGCCCGCCGTTCGCGTTGGTCTTGAGCCACTGATCGTAGGTTCGTAGATCGGCGGCACGCGAGCCCCAGGTCTGGGAGATGACCTGCTGCGCGTCCAAACTGAGCGTTACTTTCAACCATTCCCACGTCGCATCCGCCTGTTTCGTCTGGCTGCACATAAAGCAGGCATTCCCGTGATAGATGTTGGTGTGCTTGCCGGTGGCGGGGCAGGTCGGCATAACCGCGATATCGTACTGGAAAGGGATCGGTTTCGACGGCTTGCCGCTGCCCCAGAGATACCGGCTGAAATACTCCCCCTGGATGACCATGCCGACCTGACCGTTCTGGAAATACGCACGGTCGAGGAGACCCGCCGAGGCGCTCACGCCAACGTCCGGCTGGACGTCGTACTTGTGGGTCAGATCCACGACGAACTGGATGGCGTCGTGAACGTCGGTGCCATTGAAGCTCCACTTTTCGCCGTCCGGATCCATCACCCGCCCGTTGTGCGCGTACACGAAGTTTCCCCACGCCTCGGAGATGCCGGTGATCGTGCGCGCGGAGGTCGCGATGATTCCGTAGCGCTCCCGGCGAGGACCGGTGCCCTTGTTGACCGCCTTGGCGTAGTCGACCAGGGTGTTCCAGTTCCACTTGCTGGGATCGGAATCGATCTCGCGGGGCGGGGTGAGACCGGCCGCGACGATCGCGTCCTTGTTGTACCAGACGACGATTGCCTCGTTCACGGTGGGCGCGCCGTAAAGCTTGCCTTTGTAGCTATAGCCCTGGATCGCGGCGGGCACAAAGTTTTGCTGCAAAGACTGTTTGGTCGCCGCGTCGGCGTCGACGTAGGACTGGATGCTCTGGAACACCTTCTGGCCGATCAGAGCGCGGAAGGCGCTAAGTCCGGCAACCCCGGAGTCGGGAGCCGTCCCACCCGCGTAGGCCACGTTCAGTTTCTCGAGGAAGTTGCTGGGTGGGGCTTCCAGCTTGACGGTCAGCCCGGGATACATCTTGCTCGCGATCGGCAGGATCTTCTTCCAGACGACGTCTCCCTCGCTCGGGCTGCGCGGCCAGAAGACGATCGTCGCCGCTGCCGCGACCGGCGATGCCGATTGGGCCGGTTTCGCTGATCCCCCCGTCGCCGCCGTCGGGTTCGCCGTTCCGGTTGTAGCGGTCGAACCTTGCTGGGCGGTCGACGGCGACTGACCGCACGCCACGATCGCGAGCGCTCCGAGACCGGATGCCAGGCAAGCACCCATTCCCAACAGGCGCCGCCGGTTTATACTGCTGACAGACGACATCGGGCGATACCTCCACCGATTGTGGTCGTTCCACGGGCGGTGCTATGATCGTATCCGGGATTTGGTGTGCGGTAAATGGCGTTGCGGTCTTGGAACGGCCAC
>JAJPKB010000091.1 GCA_021323915.1 Chloroflexota bacterium
ACCCGGCCGCTCTCATCCTTGATGTGGGTGAAGCAGGCAACCGGCGCCATGAGCTCGACGCTGTGCTCGATCGGGATGCCCTGGACGTTGAAGTGGCTGATGTCGAACGTCACTTTCAAGCTCGGGTGCTTGACAAGATCGAGGAGCTCGCGCGTTCGCTCCGGCGTTTCCAGCAGGTCGCTCACGTGCGGCTCGATGCCAACCGTCACGCCGCGCTCCTTCGCATAGTCGCAGAGTCGGGTCAGGCGCTCGACGAGAACGTCCTTGCACTCGTCCCACTTTCGATCGTGTCCGGCGCCGGCCGTCGTGTCAAGGCAAGGTGGGCCGTCGGGCCCGGCCCAGTCGACGCACAGGTCGATGGCGCCGGTCAGCCGCCGCCAGTTCTCGGCGTGCTCGTCCGGGTCGGTCGCGAGCAGCGGCCGATGACCGGCGACCGCCGGCAGGGCCAGGCCATGCTCGTCAAGCAGGCGGCGAATCCGCTTGCGCTCGGCCCGGTCGAGGGTATCGAGCTCGGTGCTCCAACCCGGGATGACCGTCAGCTCGATGCTGTCGTAACCCATGCCGGCCAGGTTGGCGACAATCTCGTCGACGCCGGGCTTCTGCGTACTCCAGGTGCTGTAACACAGGCGCATTCTTTTCCTCCAGCGTCGGCGGCCGACGCGAGACCTCCGAATCCGATGCCAGCATCATACGCTGGATCGACGCCGGCCGACAATCCCCGGCGAGGGCATCCCGCCGGCCGGGCGCCAGGACGGGGCTGTTCGCCCGGTCCGTCTCACCGGCAGTTGGCCGAATTGACGCCAGACGGCGTGAGCATTATCCTGACTATCAGGACAATGTCCCTCCGAAGGGTGGGGGCTCGATGAAAGAAGCGCGGGTCAGTATCGGGCACGTCGAGCGCGACATCTCCGAGCTGGTCAACCGAGTCGCCTACGGCGACGAGCGCGTCGTTTTGACGTCCCGCGGCAAGCCGAAAGCGGCTAGGATAGCCATTACATCGCGCTGGCGGAAACGCTCGCTTGCGACCTCTGGACGGCCGACCGGCCGCTGTTCAACGCGGTGAACCTGCCCTGGGTTCGCATGGTTGGCGCGGATGTTTGAGCACCGGGGCAGCCCTTGACTCGGGGGACGCATCAGGTTGGCGCCTTCACCGTCGCCCTGGGTGCACTGGCTTTCCTGGGACCGTCGACGGCCGGCTCCCACTCGCTTGCCTCGGTCCTCGGCCTTGTCGGCATCGGCCCGGTTCTACCGCCGGTGGGCTGGCCCAGCCTGGCTGGATTCTTCGTGGGCGCTCTCCTCGGCGGTACCGCGCCGGATCTGGATAAGCCACGAAACCTTTGGGCGCGAGCGCTCGCCCACACCGCGTTCGGCGGCCATCGACACCTCTCGCACTCCCTTGTCGGATTAGCCCTGGCCAGCGCTCTCGTCGGTCTCGTGCTCGGCCAGCTGGGCCGCGTTTCGGGAATCGATCCCGCCTTGCCGTTCATAGGTTTTGTCGCCGGCTACGCCAGCCACCTGGTGCTGGACAGCCTGACCATCGAAGGCGTGCCCTGGCTCTTTCCGCTGCCGGTCTATCTCGGCGTGCCGCCCTGGTGCGCTCTCCGCGTGCGCACCGGCAGCCTGGTCGAGCAGCTCGTCGTCATGCCGGCCCTGCTCGCTCTCATCGCGTGGATCGGCTACCACGCGGGCGGCTCCCTCGTCGAATGGTGGAAATAATTGTTGCGCGCGGCGGGAGGGTGCGATACACTCCCCGGCGAAATCAACCGAGGAGAGATCGATGTCTGAGAATGCCGTTCCGCGGGTGGGCCAGGCGGCGCCGACTTTTCGGGCCACCGCTTCGACCGGCGAGATTGCCCTGGACGATTTCCGGGGCAAGCAGAGCGTCGTGCTCTACTTTTATCCGAAAGCGGACACGCCCGGCTGCACCCGGGAGGCCTGCGCCTTCCGCGACTCGAGCCAGGAGTTCGTCAAGCGCGGCGTCGCGGTGATCGGCGTCTCGGCCGACGACGTCGGCGCGCAGCAGGCCTTCGACCAGAAGTACAACCTGAAGTTCCCGTTGATCGCCGATACCGATCGCGCGGTGATCAACGCCTACGGCGTCTGGGGAGAGCGCGTTCGCCCCGACGGCCAGAAGTCGGTTGGCGTGCGTCGCTGGACCTTCCTGATCGACAAAACCGGCACCATCCGCAAGGTCTACCAGAACGTGACCCCGGAAGAGCACGCCGGCGAGATCCTCCGGGATCTCGATAGCCTGCAGTAGCCTCGGGCGCCCCGGGGCTTTCGAGCCCCGGGGTTGTCGTTCCGGGTCGAGGTCGACCGGACATCCGTCGAAGGAGTCGCGCGACGCGACTCCTCACCGGCCCGAGGTCGGAGCGAGGGTGTCGGCGCAGTCGTCCAGCCACGACCGAATCGCCGCGATCTGACTGACCCGAAACCGCAGCACCAGCAGGTCGTACGTATCGCCCGGGGCAAGCGCGTCGAGCTGCCGCCCGAGCGTGACGAGCCATTCGTCGCACGCCTGGCGTTGACGGTCGATCAGGGTCATGACCGTCGTCACGTCTTTTTCGCTGGCAAAGAACAGCTTGGCCAGGAACTCGATCCGAAAATCCCGCCCGTGGGCCACCGGCCCGATCAGCCACTGATCCAAAGCCGCGCGGCCGCTGGGAGTCAGCGACATGATCTTGCGCGGCGGCCGGCTTCCCTGCTGCTCGGTCGAGGTGGCGATGTACCCGGCGCTTTCCAGGCGCGCGAGCAGCGCGTACAGGTGACTCTGCTTGAGGTGCCACACCCGGCCGAGGGTCTTTGAGTGGGCGAGGAGCTGGTGCATCTCGTAGGCGTGCATCGGGCGCTGCCGCAGAAAGCCGAGCAGCGCGTGCTCGAGGGTCAACGGCGTGCTCACCATCGGGCTCATGGCTACTCCTGACGACCGGCCCACTCGGAGAATGAGTATTCGCTCGACGATTCTCGCGGAGCCGTGGTCGATTGTCAACGTCGGTGTGCCTCGTGCCGCATCCGGCCGCCATCAGCCCTTGACGCTCCGGAGCCGCCGCCTTATAGTGAAAAACCCCGGCAGACACGCGAATCGATACCCGAGAGGATGAAAGAGAAACGGCATGGTCTACAGCAAGCAGGTTGGCGCACGGGTCAAGCGCAAAGAAGATCCCCGACTGATCACCGGGTCTTCATCCTACGTCGACGACTTCCACCCGCGAGGCCTGGCGTATCTCGCCTTTGTCCGCAGTCCCTATTCGCACGCGCGAATCACGCGCCTCGACGCGAGCGAAGCGACCAGGCTACCCGGCGTGATCGCGATCTTGACCGGCGACGACTTCAAGCCGCTGTCGGGGCCGATGCCCTTCGGCGGGGGCGAAGGCGGCGGGGGCCTGGGTGGAATGCAGCCAGTGGTGACCTATCCGCTCGCGACCGAGCGGGTCCGCCACGTCGGACAGGCGCTCGCGGTCGTGGTGGCCGAGAGTCCCTACGTCGCGCGCGATGCCCTCGATTTGATCCAGGTTGACTACGAGCCACTGGACGCGGTCGTCGATCTGGTCCAGGCGGTTCAGCCGGGCGCTCCTCAAGTCTACGACCACGTTCCCAACAACGTCGCCTTCACCTGGACTCATCGGAACGGCGATCCGGACAAGGCCTTCGCCGAGGCCGAGGTCACCGTTCATCAGCGGATCGCCAACCAGCGGGTGTCCTCGGTGTCGATGGAGACGCGCGGCGTGCTCGCCGAGCCGGACCCCGCCAGCCGTGGGGTGACAGTTTACACCTCGACCCAGAATCCGCACACCGTACGCTCGCAGATTGCCAAGGCGATCGGACTGCCCGAGATCGCGGTCCGGGTGGTCGCGCCGGAGGTCGGCGGCGGATTCGGCGCGAAGATCAACACCTACCCCGAGGACATCGTCGCCGCCGCGCTGGCCCTCAAGCTGAACCGACCGATCAAATGGATCGAGACCCGGAGCGAGAACCTGGCGACGACCCACCACGGACGCGCCCACGTCAACGAGCTCTGGCTCGCGGCGAAGCGTGACGGGACGGTGACCGGCCTGAAGATGCGCCTGATCGCCGACCTGGGAGCCTATCCCCGCGATTCCTTTATCCCGGTCCTGACCGGCTGGCTAATGTCCGGCGTCTACCACTACCGGAACGTCGATCTGGAGATCAAAGCCGTCTACACGAACACGATGGCGACCGGCGCCTACCGCGGCGCGGGTCGGCCCGAGGCCGCCTATTACGTCGAGCGCATGATGGATCTCCTGGCGGCCGAGCTCGGAAAGGATCCGGTCGAGGTGCGACGGTTGAACTTCATCCCGCCCGATGCGTTCCCCTACAAGACCCCGACCGGTCCGACCTACGACAGCGGCGAGTACGCCAGGGCCCTGGACCGGGCCCTCGCGAATGCCAATTATCCGAAGCTACGGGACGAGCAGGCACGAGCGCGCGCCCAGGGACGGCTGATTGGCATTGGCATCTCGACCTTCACCGAGATCTGTGGCTTCGGCCCGTTCGACAGCGCCAACGTCCGGGTCGAGCCGAGCGGCCAGGTGACGGTGCTCACCGGCATCTCGCCGCACGGGCAGGGACAGGAAACCAGCTTTGCTCAGATCGTGGCCGACGAGCTGGGCGTCGGGATCGACGACGTGGTCGTGGTGCACGGCGACACCGCGCGGACGCCCCAGGGTATCGGTACGATGGGCTCGCGCGGAATGGCGGTCGGCGGGGTTGCGCTCTACCGCTCGGTGAGCCAGGTGCGCGCCAAGGCGGTCAGGATCGCCGCGCACCTGCTCGAAGCGGCGCCGGAAGACATCGAGCTTCAGAACGGCCGGTTCGTCGTCAAGGGGACCGACCGCGGGCAGACCCTCGCCCAGATCGCGAGCGCGGCCTACGGCGGTGGTCTTCCCGACGAGATCGGGACCGGCCTGGAGGCGATCGACTTCTACCGGCCACCGGACACGACCTTTCCCTTTGGCGCCGACGTCGTGGTCGTCGAGGTGAATCCGACCACCGGCCAGATCGACCTCCAGCGCTACGTCGCGGTCGACGACTGCGGCCGGGTGATCAGCCCGCTGCTCGTGGAGGGCCAGGTCCACGGCGGACTGGCCCAGGGCATCGCCCAGGCGCTCTGGGAAGAAGTCAGCTACGATGCCAGCGGCCAGCTGATCACCGGCTCGCTGATGGACTACGCCGTGCCGATCGCCGAGAACCTTCCATCGTTCGAGACCGACCGGACCGAGACCCCGACGCCGCTCAACGTGCTGGGCGCCAAGGGCATCGGCGAGCTGGCGACGATCGGCTCCGCCCCGGCGGTCGTCAACGCGGTGATGGACGCTCTGTCGCCGCTGGGAATTCGCCATCTCGACATGCCGCTACGGCCCGAGCGTGTCTGGAAGGCGATCCAGGACGCTCGCGCCGCGAAGTAGCGCGCAGCTGACTCCTGCTACGCCGGTTTCTTCTTCCCGAAGATGCCGTGTGAGTGGTATTTCGGCGATCGGTCGGACGACCAGAGCGCCCAGGGCGCCATCGTCAGGGCACAGAGATCCAGCAGGATCGAGTCGTAATTGACCCGCCAGCCGGCGAAATCGAGCCAGGCCTGGTCGCGGTCCGGCTTGAGGGTCACGCCGGCCTCTTCGAGACGCTCGCACGCCTGGTCGAACTCCGACCGACTGACGCTGATCGGCAGATTCGGAAAGCGGGGATCGGGATCGTACGGGATGCCGAAGAAATCGGCGATGCCCCGGAAAGCGATGTAACCGGCCCGAATGCAGAGCTCAGCCTGCGGATCCCGCGGGCGCTCGAGCGTCGACGCGGTCAGCGCCGCCGCGTCGAGAACCGTCCCCGCCGCCGTGACCCAGGAGCGGCCCGGGCGCGGCGACCGAAAGAAGGTGAGCGCTCCGAGCGAGGTGTGGCTCTCCTCGACGTCAGCGAACCAGATCTCCCAGGTCTGCCATAGCTCGGTCAGGCGATCGAGCCCGTGAATCCGGTGATAACGCTGGATGAGCTCGATCGCCGAGGGCGGGGAGCCAGCCCGCACTTCGAGCATCGTCACCGCCGCCTCGCGCCGAGAAAATGCCGCGTACATTGTCGGCAGGTAGGCGATCAACAGCGCCACCAGAATCAAGCCGATCGCCGCCTCGGACAGGACGAGCACCGTCTGAATCGGGCCATCGGCGATAGCGAATCCGAGCGTGAACACCGAGGAGCCGCTGATCCGGAGCGCCTCGTACCAGGACGCGGCGCCCAGCGCCCAGAACATGGCGGCATAGCCAACCACTACCAGGACAAGCCAGGCGGGAAGAAGGGCCAGCACGCTGAGCGGCGCGAAGAAGGCCATGATCGCGTCGCGCTCGAGGTACGAGCGCGCCCAGCGCAGCCAGACGTTGAAGAGCCGCCGGTTCGTGGTGAAGACGATCCGCGAGAGCGTGTCCGGGACCCCGCGCGGCAGCACGAGCGCGCGAACCGCCGACGCGCAGGTCAGCGCGACAACCGCGAAGCCGAGCACGAAGGCGAAGACTTTCAACGCGACGATCACGCTGCCCACCTGGCTCGTAGCACGGGACGGCTTACGACCACGACGCCAGGTACGTGGCCGGCTCGACGTAGCGCGCGGCGCCCAGATCCAGCGCGATTCGCGTCCCCGGCGGCAGGCGCACCTGGAGACGACGGTCCTGGACCGCGACTGTCCGGGAGATCGCTGGCGCGTCGGGCGGACGGTAACGGCCGATCTGCCCCGGGTAGGCATCCCGATCGGCGAGACCGGTGTAGCGGACGTCGGTGAAGCGGTGCTCGGCGAAAGATCCGGCCTGGATCACCACCTCGCGCGTCTCCCGTGGATTCAGATTGACCAGATCCAGCGCCACCCGCTCGGGATCGATTCGCGTGACCAGCGCCGCCACGTCTCGCGGCAGGCCCGGGCGTCGCCGCTCCGGGTCGAAGTAGCGGACCGGCGCGAAAAGCAGCCCGCCGTTGTAGATCGGCGGGGGCGCGCCGAGCGTAAGCTGGATCAGCGCCTCGGCGGTGACCGGGTTGAGCTGCTGCCAGTGGTGGATGTTGACTTTGGTCAGGTCGGCGTGGTCGGATCGAATCTGGTCCAGCCGCCAGGACACCTGGCCGAGGCTCGCCCGGAGGATCTCCTCGGGGTAAGACGGGTTCTCGCCGGCCAGAAAGCGGAGCCAGGGCGGCTCGTGACCGCCGTCCTCCTTCGTTCGAAACGACCGGACCAGGTTCCAGTCGAAGCCGCTGCCCCGGCGAACCCGCTCGATTCGCTCCCAATCGGCCGGGTCCAGCGAGCGACTCCAGACCGCGGTCGGGTAGATCGGGGCCATCGGCTGGTAATCGAACCAGCCGGAGTCGCCGTGGCGATACGGCACGACGAGCGTCTCGACGCCCTCGCCAAGCGCCTCGAGCTGACCGACCCAGTGCTCGGCCAGACTCATCGCCAGCGCCCGCGCGTCCCGCCTGACGCCGAGGTCGAGAATCCGATCGATCTGCGCGCGCGGCAGGTCGAGGTAGCCGCGGTTCCCGGTCAGGAGGAGCGCGTTTTCGGCGGCGACGATCGCCGCCATGGCGACGTTGTAAAATCCATGCGGCCAGGTCCAGCCGTACAGGCCGCCGTACCACTTGCCCCCGAGGTATTCGCCGACCCGGCCGGACAACCCGACGTTGTCGGGCAGCAAGCCGCCGTTTTCCCGGGCGCGCTCGCACCAGGCGTCGACGTAGTCGATCACCCACTTTTGGAGCGCGGGCTCGCCGGTCATCAGATAGGCGTTGGCGACGAGGCTAGTCGCGGCCAGGTTCGGGACGACGTCGCCGCGCCCCATCCGCGCCTGCATCACTTCGCCCATGCGGCGCGCCAGGGACGGATCCTTGAGATCGTCGTAGCCGCGGACGCCCGGGACGTCCTCGTACGGGAGGCCGTAGCGCGCCATCCCCGCCGACCACCCGTACGATGGCGGGCCGTCGAAGAAGCCCCAGCGCGGGCCATCGCTGCCGTTGTGCGGGGCGCGGATAAGCCGGAGCGCGGGGTCGTAATTCGGAGC
>JAJPKB010000603.1 GCA_021323915.1 Chloroflexota bacterium
AATCCGGAGTCGGAATCCATTCTCGGGGGCCGCTCGTGGAATCAGCGGTCCCCTCGATGGTCTCCCTCGATCGCCGCCGGACGGGCCGGCCCGGCCACGATTCGAGGTTTCGCGGTGATGAGCTCTACACCGGGCGCCCGGATTCCGGTTCCGGGATTCTCAGGCGATCCCGCACCGCGCGACGTAGGCGGCGAGGTCGGCAACACGGCAGCTGTAGCCCCACTCGTTGTCGTACCAGCTCATCACCTTCACCATGTTTCCGCCGATGGCCATGGTCATTTGGGTATCGACAATCGAGCTGGCGGTGCTGCCTTTGAAGTCCGATGAAACCAGGGGCTCATCCGACAATTCAAGGATACCGCGGAGATGCCCCTCGGACGCGGCGCGCAGAGCGTCGTTGACGCTGTCTACCGTCGCCGACCTCTCCGTCTCGACGACGAAGTCGATGATCGACACCGTGCTCGTCGGCACCCGCAGCGCCAGCCCGTGAAAACGACCTTTGAGCTCAGGGATGACCAGCGCCACCGCCCGGGCGGCTCCGGTCGAAGTCGGAATGATGTTCATGGCTCCGGCGCGGGCGCGGCGCAGATCCTTGTGCACTTGATCAAGGATCTTCTGGTCGTTGGTGTAGGAGTGGACGGTCGTCATCAGCCCCTTGACGATTCTGAAATCGTCGTGAAGGACCTTGGCGATCGGAGCCAGCGCATTCGTGGTGCAGGAAGCGTTCGACACGATGTGGTGGCGCTCCGGATCGTACACCCGCTCGTTGACGCCGAGGACGATCGTGACGTCCTCTCCGGTGGCGGGGGCAGTGATGATTACCTTTTTGGCGCCGCCGCGCAGGTGGGCCGCGGCCTTGATCGCGTCGGTAAAGACCCCGCTCGACTCGATGACGATATCCGCACCAAGCTCATTCCACGGAATGGCAGCCGGGTCGCGTTCGGCGAGGACGCGAATCTTGTGGCCGTTGACCAGCAGCTCACCATCCTCGAAGCCGATTTCACCTGGGAATCGTCCGTAATTCGTGTCGTAGGCGAGAAGATGGACGCTCGTGTGTGGATCGGCCAGGTCGTTGACCCCGACAACCTCCAGCGTATCCGCGTGGCGATCAAGAATGGCCTTCAGTGACTGCCGGCCGATGCGACCAAATCCGTTGATGCCTACTCGAACCTTATCACTAATTTTATTTGCCTCCAGTATCACCAGTACGCCCGAGATTATAGCACGTCGCTGCCCCGAGGAAGGCGCCTACCAATCGCGTTGCAGGTTGAAGAACGCGCCCTTGCCGGCGTATTCGGCGGCCGGACCGAGCTCATCCTCGATGCGCAGCAGACGGTTGTACTTGGCGACGCGCTCGCCGCGATCCGGCGCCCCGGTCTTGATCTGGCCGGCGTTCGTCGCTACCGCCAGGTCGGCGATGGTGGAATCGCAGGTCTCGCCCGATCGATGTGAGACGACCGCCGCCCAGGATGCGCGATTGCTGATTCGCATCGCCGCCAGGGTTTCGCTCAAGGTGCCGACCTGGTTGAGCTTGATCAGCACCGCGTTGGCAGCTTTCTCGCGGATGCCGCGCTCGATTCGCGAGACGTTGGTCACGAAGAGGTCGTCCCCGACGAGTTGCACCCGATCGTCCAGTCGCTGGTGAAGCAGCTTCCATCCGCCCCAGTCGTCCTCGGCGAGGCCATCTTCGATCGAGATGATCGGATAACGGGCGACCCAGTCTTCATACAAGTCGACCATCTCGGGCGCGGTCAGCGACTTACCTTCACGGGCGAGCACGTACTTGCCGTCCTGGTACAGCTCGGTGGCGGCAGGATCGAGCGCGAGAAACACGTCTTCCCCGGGTCGGTGGCCAGCGCGCTCGATCGCCATGGTCAACAGGTCGACTGCCTGGACGTTCGAGGAAAGGGTTGGCGCGTAGCCACCCTCATCGCCGACGGTCGTCGGCAGCCCTTTATCGTGCAGGAGCTTTCCGAGCGTGTGAAAGATCTCGGCGCCCGCCCGGAGCGCTTCCTGAAAGGTCGAAAAACCGACCGGCATGACCATGAACTCTTGAAAGTCGGTCGACCCTTCGGCGTGCCGGCCGCCGTTGAGGACGTTCATCATCGGAACCGGCAGAACGTGCCCCCCGACACCGCCGACGTGGCGAAACAACGACTCGCCGAGGTAGTTGGCCGCCGCGTGGGCGACCGCGACCGAGACGCCAAGGATGGCGTTGGCGCCGAGGCGCGATTTGTTCGGCGTGCCATCCAGCTCGATCATTCGTCGATCGACCCGTTCCTGATCGAGCGCCGATAGCCCGGCGACGGCCGGGCTAATGACGTCGTTCACGTTGTCGACGGCGGTCAAGACGCCCTTGCCGCCGAAGCGATTCGCGTCGCGATCGCGGAGCTCGAGCGCTTCGTGGGCGCCGGTCGAGGCCCCGGATGGTACGCCGGTCGAGCCGACCGTGCCATCGATCAATGTCACATCGACTTCGAGGGTGGGATTTCCGCGGGAGTCGAGGATCTCCCGGGCGTGGACGCTTTCGATCGCGATACCCGTGGTCGGCATTCCTGTTCTTCCTCCAATTCGCCCTGATTATACGGAGAGAGTCATTCGTACGTCCACCGCGAGCGCTCCCCGGGTGGCCTGATAGACGATCAAAGGATTGATATCCAGCTCGCGAATGACCGGGAAATCGGTCGCTAGCTCGGAAACACGCTCGAGAACGTCTACGACCGCGTCGACGTCGGCGGGAGGATGACCGCGCGCGCCGGCCAGCACCCGGTACGCGCGGAGATCGCGAACCATTCCGAGTGCGTCGCGCGGAGTAATTGGGACGATACGAATGCTGACGTCGCGCAGAATCTCGACGTAGATGCCGCCCATGCCGAACAACAAGACGTGCCCGAAGGTCGGATCCACGCTCACGCCCGCGATTGTCTCGACGCCGGGCGGCGCCATCGCCCAGACGGCGACGCCATCGAGGCGCGCGGAAGGAACGTGCTCCCGAACGGACGTCACGATGCTCTGGTAGGCCCGACCGACCTCGTCTGGGTCGTTCAGTCCGACTTTAACGCCGCCGACGTCCGACTTATGAACGACGTCGGGCGAAGATACTTTGAGAACCACCGGAAACCCAATCTCCCCGGCAATTTGCTTCGCTTCGTCCGCGCTGTGAGCGAGCGCGCCCCTTGGCACCGGGACCCCGTACGCGGCGACGATACGCGACGCCTCGTAGCTGTCGAGCGCTCTGGCGCCGGACGCCCGGGCTCGTCCGATGATGTCCTCCACGGTCGCGCGGTCCGCCGGGACGTGCCGGGGCGCCTCGAGGGGCTCGCGAAGGTGTTCGGCGTGGCGCACCATCGCCGAGAGCGCTCGGGTGGCACGCTCGGGAAATGGATAGTTCGGAATGCTGCCCTTCGCCAGCGCGGTCACTCCGCGCCTGACTCCCTGGCTTCCCATGAAACAGGCCAGAATCGGCCGATCGGTGCTCCGGCGGGCTTCGACCACCACGTACGCCGTCGCGGGGGCATCGGTCCCGAGCTGGGGAGTCAAGATCACGAGCAAGGCGTCGGTGTGCGGATCCTCGATCGCGGCGTGGACGGCGTCCTGGTAGCGGTCGGGACCGGCGTCTCCCAGCACGTCGATCGGGTTTGCGACGCTGGCGGAAGCCGGGAGAAGCCGACGGAGCTGACTGGTAGTCGTCGAGCTCAGGTGGGTCAGGGCGAGCCCCTCGGAGATGGCCGCGTCGGTCGCGACGATGCCGGGACCACCCGCGTTGGTGACGATGGTGAGCTTCGCTCCGCCGGGCATCGGCTGCAATGAGAACGCCAGGGCGGCATCGAAGAGCTCCTCCAGCGTTGTCGCCCGAATGACCCCCGCCTGCCGAAAGGCGGCCGAATACGCCAGATCTGAGCCGGCCAGCGCCCCGGTGTGGGACGACACGGCCCGCGAGCCAGCGGTGGTTCGACCAGCTTTCAGAACGACGACCGGCCGCTGGCGGGTCGTCGCGCCGGCGACTCGACGGAAGCGGCCGCCGGCCGGCACCCCTTCGAGATAGGCCGCGACCACTCGGACGGACTCGTCGCTCGTCCAGATTTCCAGCAGGTCGCTCTCGGTGATGTCGGCCTCGTTGCCGAGGCTGACAAACTTGCTGAAACCGAGATCGCGCGCGGCTGCCCAGTCGAGGATCGCGGTGCCGAGGGCTCCAGACTGTGACATGAACGCGACGCCGTTCGCCTCCGGCATCCGCGCGGCGAAAGACGCGTTCAGCGGCGTGACGGTGTCGATCACTCCCAGACAGTTGGGGCCGAGAACACGCATTCCGGCCGAGCGAGCGACCTCGACGATCCTCCGCTCGGCCTCCGCGCCGGCTGCGCCGGTCTCCCGAAATCCGGCGCTGATCACGATGGCCGCCCGAACCTGCCTGGTCGCGCAGTCTTCGATGACTGGAAGCACGGACGGCGCCGGAACGACGATCACCGCCAGGTCGACCGGTTCCGGAATCTCTCGAACGTTCGGGTAGGCGACGAGCCCGCCGATTCGCCGGGCCTTCGGATTCACTGGATAGATTGGTCCCGGGAAACCCGAGGACTTGACGTTGCGGAGGACGAGGGATCCCAGCTTGGTACGGTCGCGCGACGCCCCGACGACCGCGACCGAACGGGGCGCGAAAAGAGCGAGCAGGTTGTCGGACGAATCACGCGAGGACGCCTCGATCTGGCGCCGAGTCTGCTCTATCACGGCCGGCCCGGTGTCAAGAACCGCGCCAGATCAGGGCCCAATCAGAGCGCGAAGCTGCCGGGCGGCCGCGGCGACGCGCCGATCGTTCGGGACCAGAGAAAGCGCCTCCAGAAGATTCTCCCGCTTCCGTCGGTTCGTCTCGCTCCTGGCCAGGTCGACCAGATCCCCGATCAGATCCTGTTCGCGCCGAGCGACGATCGCGGTGACGACGTAGCGGTGGACGTCTTCGAGAGTGGTCTCACGTAAGAACTGGCGAACGAAGTCGCGATGGGCGGCTCCCGCCGGGTGGCTCAGAATCAGGTCGAAGAGGCCGATCAGGACGATCTCGTCGTCGGTGTTCCGATACGTCTCGACGAGCGGGGGCAACAGCGTCGACGGCAGAACGGCCAGGCCGCGCAGGCATTCGGCGATGACTTCGGGCACCGCGCCGGCTCCCACGGCGTACCCGTAGAGCGGCAGATGGCGCGACTGGGACGCCAGGATTCGCGCCGCGGTGACAGCTGGCTCGCCCGACATCCTGGCGGTATGTCGATCGGTCAGCAGCCGCACGGCGTGGTAGGCCGCCAGCGTCGGCTCGACCTCGTTCAGGGCGATGAGCGCGTTTGCCCGGACCGACGAGCAGACTTCGTCGTGGCCGGGCATGAACTCATAGGTCCAGGTGGCTCGCTCGAAAAGCGGCAACTCCTCATGGCGAACGTCCTGACGGAGGATTCTAAGAATTTCGGTCCGAATGTAGCCGCCCGGATCGCGTCGGTTACCATCCGTGTCGCGAAAGGCATACTGACGGAGGAGAGCAGGCCGCGCATCGCGTGATGGATTATCTTGTAGCACCTGAAGCGCGGCCTGGACGACTTGAACACCTTTCTCGGCGTCCAGCAGCTGGAGCGCGAAGGCTCGCTGGCCCTCCGGCGCTGAAGCCAGCGCTTCGAGACGCCTGATCTTGTCCGAATCTTGCCCGCGCGATCGCACGGATCCCTCCCGTTCAGGCTGAGCGCTGAGCCTGGATCGCGTCCGACGGCGGCGTCTTGAGCAACCGTGTCAGCCCGCGATAATGACGTAGAGATCGTCGACGTTCGTGTTGGTCGGTCCGGTGACCACCAAATCCCCGAGCTTTTGAAAGAACTGGTAGCTATCGTTGTCGGCGAGCGCGGTACGCGGATCGAGGCCAATCGCCCGGGCCCGCTCGACGGTCGTGCCGTCGACGATGGCGCCAGCCCCGTCGGTCGGTCCATCCGTTCCGTCGGTGGCCAGGGCCATGATCGTCACGTCGTCGACGCCCTCGAGTTGAATCGCCGCCGAAAGCGCGAACTCCTGATTTCGTCCTCCTCGGCCCTGCCCCTTGATCGTGACGGTCGTTTCACCGCCGGCGATGATCGCCGCCGGACGGGGAACCGGATGGTTAGAGCGCTGCAGCTCGCGTCCGATTGCCGCGAATACCTTGGCGACCTCGCGCGACTCGCCTTCGACAAACGTCGATAGCAGCAGGGTGTTCAGCCCATCGGCTCGGGCCCGATCGACGGCGGCCTGAACCGCGTGCGCGTTGCTGGCGATGACGACGTTCACAACACGCTGGAAGATCGGATCCCCTGGCTTGGGAGTTTCAGGGATACGGCCGGCCAGCCCATCCTGTAAGCGTTGAGCGATCGCCGGAGGAAGCTCGTCGAGCAGGCCGTAGCGCTGAAGCACGTCCCACGCGTCGACAAACGTGGTGGTGTCGGGAACGGTCGGGCCCGAGGCGATCACGTCGAGCGGATTGCCCAGGACGTCGGACAGGATCAGACTGACGACGGTCGCCGGGGCCGCGAGCCGGGCGAGGCCACCCCCCTTGATCCGCGACATGTGCTTGCGCACTGTGTTCATCTCGTTGATCGTCGCACCGGAGCGAAGAAGCGCGCTGGTCAGGCGACGCTCATCCGCCAAGGTGACTCCAGGGACCGGCGCGACCATCAGGGCCGAGCCTCCACCCGAAAGCAAGCAGATCACCAGATCGTCTGGGCCGCCCCGCTGGAGCAGATCGATCATCTTCTCAGTGGCTTGAACGGCACGCTCGTCGGGAATCGGGTGACCCGCCTGATCGATCTGGATGCGGTGGGTGGGCGCGGTGTAGCCATATTTGACGCTGACAACTCCATCGGTGATTCGATGACCGAGGATGCCCTCGATGGCCTGCGCCATCGGGGCGGATGCTTTACCGGCGCCAACCACGTAGATGTGCTGGAACGCGTTCAGGTCAAACAAATGGTCATCGACATAAAGCTGTGAGCCGATAAGCCGCACGTGCGCTCGGACGGCCGCACCCGGTTCGACGGCGGCGAGCGCTGCCTGAACGAGATTGAGGGCCAGCGCCTTTCGCGCGTTCCGTTTATCCTCGGCGGGAGATGGCTGATTTGGTAGCGACACCTTACTTCCGTTCCTCGCTGGGTTTCCATGCATCTCGACGAATCTACAGTGAGAATAACACGAAACCACCGATTTACGCGGTAAAGATGCGCCATGCCTTGCTTCACGGCGGCCAATCGGCCAGTGACATCGGATGACGATTGTGGTAAGGTCGGGTGCCGTCGGGCCGAAGTTATTGTCAACAAAAGGCGTCCGCCCCGGCGCTGGACTGTCGATCGAGGGTAACGGTGGGTGCTCTGGGCAGTCCATAACGACAGCCAGGAAAACCGGCTGCCGCCGGGAATGGCAATACGTGCATGGAGGTTTCGGTGAGCCTGGACAGACACGAGCACCCTCGGTTGAGCCGGAGACGGTTTATCGCGTGGACGAGCGTGGGCGCGCTATTCGGTTCGTCGGCCTTGGCCGCGTGTCAAGCGCCTTCAACCGGCGCTGGCGCACCTGCCCCATCGGTCACGAGCGAGGTGACGTCTACGCCGTCGTCATCTCAACACGCTGTTCCACCCAGTCCCACTCCGGCGGCCGCCCCGACGGCGGCCGCCTCGACCAATCTCAATTACCTGCACACCGATGGCGGAACAATTCGTGACGCGTCAGGTCAGCAGATTACGTTGACCGGCCTGAACTGGTTCGGCCTGGAAACGGATAATCTCGCGCCCCACGGTCTCTGGGCACGCGGTTATCACGACATGCTGGATCAGATCGCGAAGCTTGGCTACAACTGCATCCGCTTGCCTTTCTCCAACGAGCTCTTCGATCCGAAGCTCAAGCCCAACGGGATCGATTTCTCCCAGAACGCCGACCTGAACGGGCTCAATGGTCTCCAAATCATGGATAAGATCGTCGTCGAAGCGGGGAAGCGTGGCCTGAAGATCATTCTCGACCAGCACCGGCCGACGACCGATAGCCAGTCAGAACTGTGGTATACCGTCGAGCTTACCCAGACGGAATGGATCGATCAGTGGAAGACGTTGGCCCGCCGCTACCTCGGGAACGACGCGGTGATCGGCGCGGATTTACACAACGAGCCCTCGGGCGATTGTACCTGGGGTAGCGGTGACCCGCAGACCGATTGGGCCAAGGCAGCCGAGACCTGCGGGAACGAGATCCTGAGCGTCAACCCGAACTGGCTGATCTTCGTCGAAGGCATCGAAAAGATCGTCGACAAGTTCGACAACGTTCTCGATTGGACCTGGCAAGGTGGCGAATTGATTAACGCCCGGTTCAAGAAGGTAAATCTCCGGGTTCCCGGGCGACTGGTGTACAGCGCCCACGATTACGGCCCGTCAGTGTACGATCAGGGGTGGTTCAACGACCCGAAGTTTCCGGCGAACCTTCCGGCCTTCTGGGACTTCCACTGGGGGTACCTGGCCAAGCAGAGCATCGCGCCGGTCTTCGTCGGCGAATTCGGTGGTCCGTCGGTGGGCGCCGATCCCGAGGGCCAATGGCAACGCACCCTCGTCGACTACCTCAAGACCAACCACATTCACTACACGTACTGGGCCTTCAACGCGAACTCGGCCGACACCGGCGGGCTTCTGGAGCCGGATTGGAAGTCGATCAACCAGGCGAAGCAGGATCTCCTGAAGCCGTACCTCGGGCCAACGCTTCCGAGCCGGGCGCCGGACGTGGTACACGCCGAGGCAGTTCCGGCGGTAAGCCCGAACCGATTGCCCGTCAAGGCGCTGCACTTCGACGACACGATGGTCCAGTGGGCAACCGTGTTGAAGCCCGAGCTTTACGTGATGAACAAGACCCTGGATGCGCTGGATCTCGCCGGGTATGAGCTTCGTTATTGGTTCGCGCCGAACGGCGACGCCGATCCCCAGGTGCACCAGGTGAAGATTCGAGGCACGTCGACGGCTAACTTCGGCAAAGTTCTGACCGATGACGTGGTCAAAGCCGAGATCGTGGCCGACACCGGATTCAGTTACGGCGGAAACCCCTTGTACTACGTCAGGGTGACCTTTGCGCCAGGAATCCGCGCTCCAGAGCGGGATTGCGTCGGTTTTGGCCTGCAGATTCAGAAGAAAGACGGAAGCCAGTATTTCCAGCCGAGTCATTACAGCTACCGCGACTATCACTGGCCGTCGGCGTGGGAACGTGTCGGCGTGTATCGCGATGGCAAGCTGGTCTGGGGGATGGAGCCACAAACCTACGAAGCGAACGTTCTCGCTAAGCAGCAGGCGATCCAATCCCAGCTAAAGTATTGACCGACGAGTGCCGCCGCGCGGCCGGGCCGGCACGACCGCTCGTCTAATGGAGCGGCACGACGTTGCGCAGTCTCGGGGCGCCAGGAACCTGACTCACCTCGACGTCGAGCCAGGCCGCGCGACCGTCGGTTATCGGGCCCTCGAAGAACACTCGCGCGAGACGCGTCGTCTGGTGCGGACCGACCCGAACGATGCCGTCGTATTGAGCCCAGCGAACGCGGTAGGCTCGGCCGAGGTTGTCCGAAGCGGCAAGCTGGGCGTTTGGGTCGAACCGGAAGACCAGGTCGGTCGGGCGCTGGTTCGCCACCATCAGGTCGACCTGGATGCCGCCAAGCTCGGAGCTCGGAAGCGGGTTATCCAGGGTGAAGGCGATGGGGCCGGGCTGAGCGATCGTCGGGACCGGCTGGACGGACGCTCGATCGACCGAGGGTGTCGGCTGGCCGTGCTGGGAGATGCGCCATCGCTCGGTTCCAACTCCGGGTACGCGTTCCACGGTCAGCGTCATCGGCCAGACTGCCGCGCTGGCGACGGGGCCGGCGAAGAAGGCGCGAGTAAGCTGGCGTGACGTGCCCGACGCGACATTCGGGGAACCCTCGTATTCCGCCCAACGCAGTTGCCAGCTATTGCCTCGCGCGTCGACCAGCGAAAGGTCGTAAGTCGGGTCGAACGAAAAAGACAATGGATTGGTCCGATCGTTCTTGACGATGATCGTCGCGGTCACGCCGCCGAGGGACGGCTGTCGATCGAACGAGGTGAGCGCGAGCGACACGGTCGGCGCGCGGGCCGGCGTCGGCGTCGCGGGCCGCGGCGTCGGCGTCTCCGTCGCGCTTTGGGCGACGGGAATCGCTCGATGAGTGAAAGCCACGACCGCCGGTGATGGAACGTCGTGACTCGGCGGAGCGCCGATCACGCCGACGAGCGCGGCGATGCCCAGCGCGACCGCGGTGGTGCAGCCGACGAGCACGAGGAGAATCTTCCGCACCGACGTGTTCATCGTTCGCCTCTTTTCTTCCAATTGCCGGGGAGGCCCGATTGGGTCTCCCGTCGCCCCGCTTCCGAGCTCGGCTGGGAGTAGAGCCCGCCCAGCCGGACGTTCGACGTGGCTAAGGTGTTGAAGTTCCGCCGGTCACGGTGTAAACGGCGGTTGCCCGAGCGCCACTCTGGGCACCAGTCGCCTCGATCGAGACCCGTCCCTTCAGGGCATTCGGAATGAGGAGGGTCCCGCCTCGGCGGATCGCCCCGGCGGAGTCGGTCGTCAGGGTCGTGCCGAGCATCGTTCCCGCGTCGGTCTTGATCGCGATGCGCACCGTTTCATCCGGCGCGAAGCCGCCGCCGGTGAAGGTCACCCGGCTTCCGGCCGGGCCGGCGGCCGGCGCCGGAACGAACCACGGGCTGAGTGGCGTCACCGCGAAGGTCACCGAGGCAGGAACCTGGCTGTGATTTCCCAACGCGGAAACGGTCACTTTGCCGGCCGCCATGCTGCGCGGAATCTCAATCGAACGGTTGGCGATCAGCTCTCCTAGCCCGTCGGTGTGAAAGTCGAATACCAACGATTGTTGAGAGTCGCCAAGGCGGATCCGAACGTCTTCGTTCTTGGCGAAGCCCTTTCCCTGAAGATCGAACGTAGTGCCCGGAGGGCCGGCGTAGCGAGAAAGCGCGAAGAGTGGAGTGTAAGGACGGACGGTCAGCGTCGCGGCGGCCTCGGTCTGACTCTCCGTTCCAACCGCCACGATTTCGGTCTTGCCACGGCGGTCGTACGGAATCTCGACCGCGGAGTGCGCGTGGAAGGTGCCGCTTCGGTCGACCGTTGCCTGGGAGACCGGCCATCCTCGATCTGAGTCCAGGAAGATGGCCACGCGCTCACCTGGCGCGAAGTCGTGGCCGGTGACGTCAATTGTCTGTTCGGGCTGCGGTGTGTAGCTCGAGAGCCCGAGCCACGGCGAAAACGCGAGCACGCTAAACGGGACTCGAACCGGTGCGCGGCTACGTCGACCGACGAGCAAGAAGGCGTGCTGGCCCGGCGCCGCCATGGGGACTGAGACGCCGGCCACGTGAACGACGCCGATTTGATTCGCGGTAAAGCTTCCCAGAACCGGCGATGCCAGGGTGTCGAAATACACGTCCACGCTTTCGCCGGGACTGAACCCTCCGCCGTTGAAGTCGACCTTGCTCATCGGCTTTCCCGCGTACGACGTCGGCGCGGCGCCGGGTGGGCTGCCCGCGAGCTCGAAACTTGCCGTCGCCGTCCGGCGGCTCGTCAACCCGGTGATCTTGACTTGTTGAATCCCGTTGGGCCAGGTATCGGACACCCGAATGAGCAGGCCGGAAGCCTCGCCGTGCGAGTCTGCCTTGTGAGTTCCGAGCGCGACCGTCGAGCCATTTGGCTCGCGAAGGCTCAGGCGAAGCGGCTCGCCCGCCCGAAACCCCATTGCCGATGCCACGACGACTGAGCGGCGGGTGACTCGCCCCGCGTTGAGGAGAAGAGTTGGCGCGACCGCTGGGGTCGGAGTCGGAGTGAGCAGGGGCGTGATCGGCGTCGGCGAGGGGCTCGCCGCCAACGTGCCGGTTGGCATAGCGGACGGCGTCGCGCTTGACGCGGCAGGGAGTCCGGGCGACGCCGGAGCTGCGAGGTGCGTGGCCGTCCAGGCAAGGTACCCCGCGGCTACCAGGCCAATCCCGATCCAGAGTGCCTTCGGTCGCATGAGCATCACCTGAAGCGACGAGCGACGGAAGGCGAAGCCGACCGTCACCCATCGCTCGTCACTCGATCGCTGTCACCGGCTAGCTAGTCGGGGTATCGGCGGCCGGTGCTTGGGGCGGAGGCGGCACCGGCGTTGGAGTCGGGAGCGCCTGACCCTGTGACGCCGACGGATTGCTGTCGTACGGACACTTGAACTGCGTTGGCGTCGGAGCTGGCGCGAGCGGAATGCCCGAGTCGGGAGCCATTACCTGCATCTTTGCCGTCGCCGGAACCTGGCTCTTGTTGCCGATCAGGGTGAAGACAAGCTGACCGGCCTGAAGATTCGGCTCAACCGTGTAGGAGCCCGTGGCGCCGAAGTTTCCGTTCTGGTCGGACAGGAAGCAGGAGACCATTTGCCCCTGGCTTTGTGGCGTCGTTCCGGCGAAGACGTGAACCACTTCGTCACGTGCCCAGCCGGTGCCATAGAACGTGACCGTCGTGCCCGGCCGACCGCCGTAGGTGCTCGTCTCGGCAAGCGGCGTGTACGGCAGGACGTCGATGCTGACGGTGGACGGCGCCTGGCTCTGCTCTCCAATCGCGATGAAGGTGTTCTTTCCCTTGAGCTCGAAGGGAATTGTGAACGCCGCGGCGTTCTTGAAGGAGCCGGTCCCGTCGGCGCTCACCACCGCGATCGGCGGACTTTGCACGCTGTTCAAGTGCATGATCACCCGCTCGTTAGGACCGAAGCCCTTGCCGCTGAAGGTGAGTGTCGAGTCCGCCCGCGTCGCATAGGTGTTCACCGAAAGCGTCGGATAAAGATTCAGCATCAGAAAGCCCACCGTCACCGGCGATTGGCTCTTCTGACCGACGAAGATAAACGCGTTGTTCCCAATCGCGCCGAACGGGACCGAGAGACTGTCCTGGCGCACGTCGCCCGACGGGTCGGTCTGGACGGTGTCGATGACCGGAGACGTCAGGCTATTGAAGTAGACCTTGACCGTCTCCGAAGGCGCGAAGCCCTTCATCGAGAAAGCGATGATATCGCCCGGCTTCCCGACCTGAGTTCCGAACGTCACTTGCGGACTGTTGGCGGCCACTGTACCGGTCGCCTCCGCTTCCTTGGAGCCTCCGTGCTCCTGGGCGACGACGATGAACGGCCCCGAGACGAACGTGCTGGGAAGCGTCAAGTTGAATCCGCCGAAGCTGCCGCTCTTGTCCGCCTGGACGAAGCCCAAAGCCGTGCCGGTGTCGTCCTTTTGATGCTTCAGAGTGATGTCGACCGTCGAGCCGGCATCGAAGCCCGAGCCAGTCACCCCGATTGTCGAACCCGGCCGGGCGCTGGACGGATTGAGCAAGACGAGAGGCGTGTGGCTGGTCACGAGCTGACTCAGGGCCATCGGCGTCGGAGTCGGAACGACGCTCGTGGAAGTGGGCGATGGCATCGCCAGCACCCGACTGGTCGCCGCAGTAGCACGCGCCGCGGTCGTCGAGGACGATGGCGTGGCGTTGTTGCTCGACGTTCCGGGCAGGGATAGGCCAGATCCGGTCAGCCCGCCGATGACCGCGACGATCGTGATCACTCCGAGCACAACCAACAGTTTGCGCATGGGACTTCTCCTTCCGGCGGACTAGCTGCTTCTTCCTGGCTTGATGACTTGCCGCACCTCAAGCTCCACGTCGCCTTCCTCGAACCGTGCCAACAACCGGGAGTGGCTGTAAGCGTCGAGGGCAAGCTGCTCCCCGTTCTGCTCGAAGATCGAATGGAGCTGATTCGACATGACCAGGTAGTCCAGGTTCTGCCACTTCCCGTGCAGCAGCTTGTCACTGATCGCCGGGTCGCCGGCGATTTTCCAGTGAGAATGAGCCAGCGGAAAAACCGGCTGGCTTCCGTTCGGCTCGTGAAGGTCGACCCAGAGATCGTCGTCGATCAGGACTACCGCGCTGGGCGGCACGTTTGCGCGAATGAACGCAAGCTGATGGGCTTGCAAGGTCGTCTGGTCGACCAGGTATTCGTCGTGAGACTGAGCCACAAAAACAATCGACATCGCCGCCAGCGCCAACGTGGCCAGAATTGCTCCGAACGCTCGCGACGGCAGGCTTGCCAGCCGCGATAGGAGCAAGCCAACGTTGAGGGCGAAAAAGGGCAAGACCGGTACCACGTAGAAGTCGATCATCACGCTTCCGCGGATGAGGTACAGCGTGAAGGCGATCGAGAGAAGACTGGCGATCAGGACGTTTCGATGACGCTCGCGGTCGCTCAGTCCGATCAGGAGGTTGATCACCGTAGCCGCCACGCCCGCGACGATGATTAGGGGGTCCTTTTCCCACCACTTTCCCCAGAAGTACTGCCAGAACGGGCTGTCCGAGTTGAGGATGCTTCCGCCGTGTCGGCCGATCTGCCAGAGCACGGTCGAGATGAGCGAGACGTGGGCGCCCGGTGAGCCGTTGCCGACCAGAGCCGAGCCGGCCGGGAAGAACTCGCCTTTGAGCAGCGCGTAGACCGGATACAGCGAGATGAACATAGCCGCGGACACCGACCACCCGGCCATGGCGAAGCGGGCGCGGTAGGTACCCTTGACCTGGTGGTAGAGTAAATAAGCCAGGACCGGAGCGAAAAAGAGCGCGTTCTCCTTGGTGAGCGTCGCGATGCCGAAGCAAAGTCCGCTGGCCAGAAGGGGCATGATTCGGCGGGTTTCCAGAAGCAGCAAGTCCAGGGTCAGCAGCACCCAGAAGACCATGATGTTGTCCAGGAGAACCATGCGCTGGTAGTAGAGCTCGAGCGGCGACAGGATGAAGGTGGCCGCCGCGGCAATCGCCGCGAAGTAGCTGTTCGTCATCCGCCTGGCGATCCGAAAGAGCAAAGCTGTCGATCCCGCGTCGAGGAGCAGCATCAGCACTCGGCCGCTGTTCACCGCCATGCCGAACGTCAGGAAGTGACGGGGCAGGAGGAACTCCCAGATCGCGATGAGGAGCCAGCCGGCCGGGGCGTGGTCGTAGATGTAGGTGTACGGCGCAAGCGCGCCGTCGCGGAGCACCGCCCACGCCTGTTCCATGTAGATGCCCTCGTCGCCGAGATACAGCGGATAGTGGAACATGTTGATCGCGTGGGTGAGCAGCGCGAGGAGCACCATCGCGGTCAGGCTGTATTCCTCGGCCAACGAACGAATCGAGTCGCCGAGGGACCGGTCCAGGTGTTCCGACCGATTGGGTATCTCCGCGTGCTGCATCGCTGGCTCCTTGGTCAAGGCGGTCACGTGGGGCGGTCGACCCGGTGCGCGCCGACGTGTTTAGTCTTTTCCCAGTTGTTCTCTCCACGAAGCTGGCGGAACATCGCTCGAAGCGCCGCGTAGGCGAGCACCCACTGGTAGGGCATGTACACCGCCGCCATCTTCAGAGGTAGAGTGGTCGAAGGGTGAAAGTCGTGCGCCGCGCAAAACTCGTACAGGCCGACGACGCTGATGACGTAGTGAGCTAGCAGGAGGTAGCCTGGCAGCAGCAGCAGCAACGCGGTGACGACCGACGTTCGCACCACCAGCATCATCCAGATCGAAAGCGGCAGATAGAGCGCGAGCGACGCCTGGAACATCGGAAAGGCGAGGGTGTAGATCGCCAGGAACTTCTGGTACGACGTCCTGAGCTTGCGCCATTCACCCTTTGCCAGCGTCTGGAGGAAGCCCTGGCTCCAGCGAGTCCGCTGCCGCACGAAGTGGCCGAGCGATGGCGGCGTTTCTTCCTTGGTCACGTATCGGTCGTCGTAGACGACGCGCACCTTCTCGGCGACGGCGCTCAATCGGATGCCAACGTCGGCATCTTCGGTAAGGTTGTGCTCGTCCCAGCCTCCGACTTCGCGCAACAACTCTCGACGAAAGAAGACGGTATTCCCGCCCAGGGGAATCATCCCGGCGCTGGCGTGAAAGTGCAGGCGCGACTTGAACCAGAAGTAGTACTCGAGGACGTTGAGCGTCGCGTACCATGACGAGTCGTAGTCCATGAGCTGAACGCCGCATTGGACCGCGCGGACCTGTTCCCGCAGCATCACCGTGTTGACGATGTTGAAGATGTCCGGGTGGATCTCGTCCTCGGCGTCGAAGATCGTCACCACTTCGCCATTTGACTGGGCGAAGCCGACGTTGAGGCCGTGCGGCTTGTTGATCGGGCGGTCGTCGAAGGTGGCGACGCGCAAGTTCTTCTGTCCGCGGTCGTGGATCTCGTCGATTTTGGATTGCGCCTGACTGATCGTTCCGGTGTCGCCGGCCTCGCAGATGACGATGATCTCGACGAGCTCGGCCGGATAGTTGGCGCTGGCCACGCGCCCGATCGTCTCCTGAATGACTTCTTCCTCGTGGCGCGCGGGCAGCATCACAGTGAACGATAACCGGGGGGATTCAAACGTGCTGGGCGCGGCGGCCGCGTCGAAGGCATCGGGTTGATCCCAGGTGTAGATCATGAGGTACACGGTGTAGCCGGCCTGAATCGCTATGATGACTGAGAAGACGAGCGCCGCCGCGACTATGATGCTCATCTCGTCCCCGGTTACGTGCGTTTGGGAAATCTGGATGGAATTGGCCGAAGGGATAGATGGGTTGATAGAGCATGATGCGTGCCTCACCCGGTCGCGCCGGTTGGCCCCCTTCTTGCGCTGTCGCGGGCACGCGGGGCCCTGATCTCCTGATCTATCGGTGTAACTAGCCGCGCGTTACGTACGATCGTGGAGGAGTGGTGCTGACGGCGCTTATCGTGGCGAGGGATCGTGAGGCGCGCGCTCGCGTGGAAGACACGCTCCGGCTGGAATGGCCGGATGCCCGAATCCGATGCCCGGCGTCTGGACGCGACGCGATCTCCGAGGCGCGCACGGAGCGCCCGGATCTGGTCGTGCTGGATCTCGTCGCGTCCGAAGAGGAAGGGCTGGAAACGCTGACGGCCATTCGCCGACGCGGATCGACCGCCATCGTCGCGATCGCGCCCGGCGGCGCAGACGACACGTGTTGGGAGCGCGCGATCGAGCTGGGCGCGGACGAATACGTCGTCGCTCCGCTCACTCCGTTGGAGCTGCTGGCTCGAGCCAGCGTCGTGTTGAGCGCACGAAGGGTGAGGGATGGCGACTCAGATGGGGCGATGAACCAGGAAACCGGCTCTGTCTCGATCGTTTCCGATTTCCGGCCGAATGAGCGGGCGACGGCGATTGCCCAAATCGACGACCGCTTCGCGCGGCCGGACCAGCCAAGCAGACGCGGTCCTGGAGCGCCACGGCGCCTGACCGGGGCCGAGTACGCCTTTCTCGCGCGACTGGCGCGTCAGCCTAATCTATGCGTCAGCGTCGACGCGCTTCTGATGGATCTTTGGGGACCGACCGCCCGGGGGCGGACCGAGTTTGCTCGAGTATACGCGCGTCGAATCCGCGAGAGGATCGAGCCAGAGCCTGATGCGCCACGCCACGTCGTGACCGAGCGCGGAATCGGCTACCGCTTCGTCGTCTCCGAGTCGTCTCCGGGCGACTCGTCAACGATTTCTCGATCACCCAGCTCCATTGCTCGCAAAAAGGGGCAGGTATAAGCCCGCGCGTCGTCGGTTGGCGGACACGCGTGATTGCTCAGCCACTCACGGATCGGGCGACGTTGGGCGCCTGCCCCTCACCGTGGTCTCAGCGCCGACTGCGTACCTTTTCGTAGCAATTGCTGCAGTACACCGGCTTGTCGGTGCGCGGCAGGAAGGGAACCATCGTGTTCGCCCCGCACTCGGCGCAGACGGCGGGATGCATCTCGCGCTGCGCGCGGTACGTCCGGTCTCCTCCGCCGGAGTACCCGTTGCCGCCGGTCGAGCCGTGTTGCCGGCGCAACGCACGGCAGCTCGGGCAACGCCCCGGTTCGTTCATGAGCCCACGGCTGGCATAAAACTCCTGTTCTCCCGCGGTAAACACAAACTCATTCCCACAGTCGCGGCACTTGAGGACCTTGTCGCTGAAGCTCACGGAGACCTCCCGACGATCGTTGGTTGGCAGGCTGGTTGTTGGAGCTGTGCCAAGGCTCGTACCGCGAATGGGCCACCGGGCCTGATCACCGCGCCTAGATGACCGAGGACCTTACCAACTTGCGGCAGTATACACGACCGACCATAACTTTGCAACAGAATACAATCTCCCTGGTATTCAGGATCTCACGGCGTGCGCTACTCGCGGACAAGGGTGCCGATCACGATCGCGGTGGCGCCGTTGGGTAAGGCAAGCCGAGCGCCGGTAGCGAGACGATAGAGACCAGCTTCGACCGTGTACTTGCCCGGGGGAAGGCGTGGCGGAAGTGGAACCGCAACCGTGTCGTAGACTGTATCGCCGGAATCCCAGTCGGACGTGGGGTAAGTCCCGCCCAGGGGCTGACTGTCGTGTTGGGCGACGAGCTGACCGGCGGAGCTGAGAACGTGAACGAAGGCGGTGTAGTCGATTGAAGGCTGGACGACGTCGCGCCAGGCGAGGGTGAGGCGGAGGGGAGCGGACGTGGATGGCGCCGGGGGCGCGAGGGCCGCGCCGAACAACGTTATCTGACCTCCGAAGGTCGCGTCGAGCGGAGAGATGGGACGCGGCTGACCGAACACCTGGGAGGGGATGCTCACTTTCACCCGCCCGACGATCGCCTGGTAGCCCGCGGATCCGGGACCCTGGACCGGCGCGTCCTTTAGGTCGCCGCGTGTGTACATCCCCGCACCGATCGTGTATACGCCGGGCGCCAGTCGAGGGGACGTGTCAAGCCGGTAGTCATCGACCATGGTGTCGCCCGGGAACCAGACCGTCGTTGGAAAGTTCTCATGGTCAGGAAAGTTATCGCGCTGAGCAACCAGACGCTGATCCGCGTCGATCAGGTGGACGAACACGGCATAATCGACCGACGTATCGACGAGCGATCGCCAGCGCAGGTCGACGCTCAGGCTGTCGCCAGGGGAGATCCGCGCGACGAATCGGCGATCCGACGGCTTAAAGCGGTTGAGTCCGGACGCGGGACGTGGAACAACCCGCGCAGCGTCAAGGAGAAAGGCATGTCCGATTGTGGCCCCGACCGGGAACGAACCTGTCAGCATCGCCGGCGGGGGGGAGCTCGGCGCGTCGACCACGCCGAGCGACGTGAAGGTGTTGTCTTGCGGGGAGGCCAGGACAGATTCGCTCGCGTTTACGTCCGAACTATCCACATTTGGCGACAGGGCGGT
>JAJPKB010000308.1 GCA_021323915.1 Chloroflexota bacterium
CGGTGATCAATGGCTACGCGAACCTGCTTGCCGACGGAGTGCCCGACCAGGTACAAGAGCGCCAGGCCATCGAACAGATTCGTCGGGCGAGTGAAAGCGCCACGAAGCTGACGAGCCAGCTCCTCGCGTTCGGTCGTCGACAAATCGTCACACTCCGCGAGACCAATCTGAATGCGATCGTCGAACGATCTGCGCCGGTGCTGCGTCGCATGATCGGGGAAGATATCGCACTGGAGATCCAATTGAGTCCGGCTCTCGGGACCGTGAAAATCGACTCGGGGCAGATCGAGCAAGTCTTGCTCACCCTCGGGGCGAACGCGCGCCAGGCGATGCCCCGAGGAGGCACTCTGACAATCAAGACGGCCAACTCTGAGTCGGGCGATGCCGACGTACGCGGTGAGCTGATCGGAGAGCAGGGCAGACGTGTCCTGCTCTCCGTCAGCGATACGGGTTTGGGAATGGACAAGGCCGCCCTTGCCCATCTCTTCGAGCCCTTCTTCACGACTGACGAGGTCAACAAGGGAACTAACCTGGGCCTGGCCGCGGTGTATGGTGCGGTGAATCAGAGCGGGGGCACGATCACGGTGAGCAACGCTCCCGGCCAAGGGACGACTTTCTGTCTCTCCTTTCCGCGGGTTGACCGGGCCGAGGCATTATCCCCGATGCGGCCGCGCAAGGCGGGCTTTCCTGAGGGCGACGAGACGGTACTGCTGGTCGAAGACGAGGAGGATCTGCGCGAGCTGGTTTGTCTGGTGCTGGAGCGGAGCGGGTATCGCGTCCTGGCAGCGAAGGATGGCGACCACGCCCTGGCATTGGCCGAACACTACGGCGGCGCAATCCAGCTCCTGGTAACCGACGTGGTGATGCCGGGCCTTAGTGGACGTGAGGTTGCCGAGAAGCTTCTCCAGCGGCGCCCTTCGTTGCGCGTCCTGTATACCTCTGGGTATACCGACGACTTGTTGTTACGTCACGGCATTCGTGATGGCGAAGTCGCCTTTCTCGCCAAGCCCTTCAGTCCGGTCGACCTGGCAAGTAAGGTCCGCGCGGTTCTAGATGCCGTGGCGAGGTAACGCCTACAGCAAACACGCCGCTGATTTAACCGGCGGCCGGGCGTTCTTCTCCCTCTGGGAGAGGGGATCGGACGCTCGCGGGCTGATTGCCGTTACTGCCTGCTCTAGCCGACGCGCGCGCGGACAGCCGCGGTCTCGGCGGTGGGCTCGACCCGCTCGACCTGGATCGAGCCAGCGCCGAGGTGGGTGGCAAGGTCGCGCAGCGCGCTGGCAGCATCCTCCGGCGTCGCGCCTTCGAGCCAGAGGCCGCGGACGAGGAGAGCGCCGGTCGCTCGGTCGAGCTTGAGGTCGGCGCGCCCGGCGAGCGCTCCCCGGACGAGGAGCGGCAAGACGTAGTAACCATAGACGCGCCGGGGGCCGGGAACGTAGATCTCGATCTGGTAACGAAAGGCAAACAACTGCTCCACCCGCTTTCGATCCCAGATCAGGTTGTCGAAGGGCGAGAGGAACGCGGGACGATGCGACGGCAAACCGAGCGGGCCGGCGAGCGCCGCGGGCGTGGCCAGGGCCGGCGCCGACCATCCCTCGACGGCCACTTCGACCACTTTGCCCGCCTCGATTAATTCGCGTAGCGCCGTCCTCCAGTGCGTCCCGACGGCTCGCCAGTGAGTGAGGCGTTGCCGGTAGTAATCCGCGATCGTCGCCGGGGTCGCCACGCCCAGCGCGGACACCGCCCGGCGCAAGAGGTAGCGGTCAGCCTCGTCCGCGCCGGGATTCGAGACGTCCAGTCCCGGTGGTAACACGCGCTCGGGCAGGTCGTAGAGACGGGCGAAGCCGGGCGCTCGATCGGTGGCCATCAGCTCGCCCCGTGAGAAGAGGATCTCCAAGGCGGTCTTGGCCGGTTTCCAGTCCCACCAGGTTCCTCGTCGATCGCGGGTGTCCTCGAAAGCCGCCGAGCCAAGCGGGCCCTCGGCGCGAATCCGGTCCAGGATTCGCGTGAAGAGCGGCTGGTATTCCGAGCTCTCTCGCCAGGTCCAGTTAGCGCGGCCCCACTCCCGGATCGCCTCCATCCGGGGGATGAAATAGCGAAAATCCGCCAGTGGCAGCCAGGATGCCATGTGGCCCCAGTACTCGAAGCCCCGGCGCTCCCGATAGATCGCCCGCTGCATGACTCCGAGCGGATATGAGCCAAGTCGGCTGAATGGCAAGATCTCGTGGCTGCGCGCCACGACGTTCACCGAGTCGAGCTGAATCGCCCCCAGGCGTTCCAGGACGTCGATCGGCTCGCGCAGGCTGGCGTCGCCGAAGCCCTGGGCGCGCAGAGTCAAGGCGCGAGCTTGCTGAAGAGAAATGCTTGATTTCACGGCGGCCACCATCCTACCAGATCCGCCCGAGATCCCGTTCGTCGACCCGTACATCCACCAGCCGACCGGCGACTATCCATGCAGGAAGGCTGATCGAGTCCCGAGCGGGAGGGACAGGGCGCCCACCCCGAACGCCGGCGACGAGCGATCAACCGACCGATTCAAGCTCGACGACAACGACATCTACACGGGAGGTTCTTTCCGATGTTCGGCATCTCGCTTCATCGTTTGGCGGTCGCCGCGGTCGGCGCGCTGGCCGGCGTCGCGCTGATCGGCGGCGCGGCCCTGGCGTGGTCCGGTCAGGTCGAAGGCAAGCCGGCCAGCTTCGGCCCCGGCGACACCGATGGCTACTACGTCTGGCACACCGCGGACGGATTCCACCTTCGCACGACCGATTCGTCCGGAGTGTACAAGTACACCGGCGAGCTCCACACCGACGGCGTCTTCACCGACGTGCAGCCGATTCGCCTGGAGAAGGACGATCGGGTGGACGTTCTCGACGGCGGGCACACCATCCGGTACTCGTTCGTCACCGCGGAGGGCATCGACGGGTTCGACTTTCGGATCGCCGGCGGCACCCACCTCGGGTTCCTGTTGAAGCGCGACGGCACCCGGATCGACACCGCGAATATCTTCCTCGGCGAGGACGGCGTCCATCCGGCAACCAACCCGTTCCGGATCCATCGCACGCTCGACCGCGACGACTCCTGGGCGGTCGGCCGCGCCAACGCCCAGCCCGCGGCAACTCCGACGGCTAGCGGAAGCTAGCGCCGTTCCGGTAGCCAACCAGCAGGGTCTCCCTCATCCCCTACCCTCGTCTAACTTTGACCCCCTTCTCCAGGGGGAACCTTCCCCCAGCCGCGGGGAAGGGGCTCACGGGCGGATACTCCTGATGAGTCCCCTCTCCCGCGGCTGGGAGAGGGGGTTGGGGGTGAGGGAAGCCCTTTCGATCGGCAGCGCTGCGCCGGTGACGAGGGTGGAAAGGCGGATGTCGGCAATCGCCCCAGACCGCGATCTGCGTCCGTCGATTCGTCGCTCAGTCGTAGTATTCCGGCGCGCGCTTCAGGGTTGGCCACTGCTTCCCGTCATGGCCGAAGACGACCACGCCGACCTTCTCGCGCTCGACCAGATCCAGCAGCTTACGCGTGCTGGCGCGCAGCGCATCCGCGTCGTCGTCCGCGGGCCAGGCGGGCCGGTCGGTCGTGAAGAGGCGTCCGATCATCACCGCGTCGATCGCCAGGAGAACCGGCCCGGTCCGCGGCAGGCGAATCAGTACTGACTGGTGGCCGAGCGTGTGTCCGCTGGTCTCGAGGACGGTGAGGCCGGGCAAGATCTCGGTATCTCCGTCGACGAGGCGGTAGCGCAGCGCGGGGTGGTCCCAATGCGTGCGAGCGGCGGCGAAGCGTGGGTGTCCGCTTCGCGCCAGCTCGTAGTGCCGACGCTGGACGATTAATTCCGCGTTCGTAAAAGCGTCGTGGTATCCAACGTGGTCGATATCGAAGTGGGTGCAGATCAGCATGTCGACGTCGGCCGGCCGGAGACCGAGTTCGCCAAGCTGCTCGAGAACGGTCTTCACATCTCGGGCAGGCGGGGCCCCTGGAGAGGGCGGCGCATCGGGCGGGAGTCCGGTGTCGATGAGGATGCGCCGCTCATCGTCAGTCTCGACGAGATAGCACCCGAGGACCATCTCGAGGGTGCCGGAGGGGACCGGTACGGTCGAGGCCGAAAGCTGCAGGAGATACAGTTTTTGAGGACCGGCGATGCTCGTCGCCATTCAGCCTACCTTTCCGACGCGAACTGGCTCGACCCCGCGGAGCCCGTGTGGAAGTAGGCCCACGGAATCAGATGCAACTCCATTGGGGGGCCAGCGCTCCGTGGTCCGAGTCGAGCATCATCTTAACACGGGAGAGAGCACGCGGGCCCGAGCGGGCGAGGCGGCTCGAAGCATGGAGTGCTCACGCTGGGCCGTCGGTCGGTCGGCGCTGGCCAGACGAGGCTATCTCGCTTGTACGATCACCGTCGTTCCATCCTGGGCCCAGCTCCAGAACCACTGGGCCTCGCGCAGCGGCATCCCAACGCAGCCGTGAGTGCGCGGCGTGCCGAACTCGCCGGGGCTCAACCAGTAGGCGTCGTGGAAGGCGTCGCCGGCGTAGTCGAAGTACTGGACGTACGGCACGTTCAAATACACGTAGTTCGCCTCGGCGAGCCGCCAGGGGCTGAGACCGAGGACCCTCAGGCTGCTGCCCACGAGGTTGTCCACGGCGCGGCGCCGCACGATTCGATGAACGCCCAGCGGGGTCTCCCAGCCCGGGCGTCCGGTCGAGACGGTCGCCAGGTGGACCGGCTCGTCGCCCACATACGCGACCGCGAGCTGGCGGAGCAGGTCGACCTGGATCCACTTTCCCGATGGGTGATTGACCGGTGGGGCCGGCAGCGTATCCGGCACGCTTGCCCGCAGTCCGTCCGCGTACGCGAAGCCGCCATCGCTCAGCTTTGCCCAGGTCAGATCGCCCGTCGCGAGCTCGGCGCCGGACACCCAGCCGACGACGCGGACCGGCGCTCCGGGCGCGAGGGTACGGACGACCGACGCATCGGCCGTGGGCGCAGACCGCTCGACGGCCGGGGTCGCGCCAACCTTGCCAACCCAGTCCAGAGCGTCGGGACCCTGACTCCCACCGGCGATCGGCGGCAGCGTCAGGAACGGCGGCGTGCCGCTCGGTCCGACGGTGTCGGCGTCGACGTAGGCGTAGTTCTCCGTCCAGGGAACGTAGACGTACAAACGGGGGCCGCTCTGGGCAGCTACTACCTCGAGATAGCTCCACTGCGGTGCCGACCCGAAGCTCGCGGCGGAGTCGTTTGGTCCCGACCAGAGCGTCGCAGTCCTAAAATTCTGCACCCACCAGGGGACGAACGGCCGAGCCGGCGCCGCGGCGAGGGCCGTGGCAGGTAGCAGGCCCAGCCCGGTCAAGGTCGCGAGCGCGGCGAGGAAAGTGAAGGTCGTCGGTCGTCGGACGTTGGCTCGGAGGACGTGGCAAAAGGAAGTCAGGAACGCACCGCCCAGCACGTCGGCAGCTCCTTGAGAAGAGTGCGGCAGATACGATTCGATGCCAGCCTGCTCTATTGTGAGCGTCGGAGAGCCATGGTGGCAAGAGGGAAGATCGGGTTACCGGGCGTGGACGACGACCGGCACGCCGTAATCGGCCCAGTCCCAGAACCACTTGGCGTCGGCGAGCTGCATGCCGACGCAGCCGTGGCTGTGGGGAACGCCGAACTCGCGCTGGGGAAGCCAGTAGTTGTCGTGAAGGGCGTCGCCCGCGCCGTCGAAGTACTGAGTGTAGAGCACGTTCTGGAGGTCGTAATTGGCCCTGGCAAGCTGCAGCGCGTCGAGCCCCAGACTGGTCAGGGTGCTTCCCTTCATCGTCTCGTTCTCGACCCGCCGGCTGATGACGTGCACGCCAACCGGCGTCTCCCAACCGGGCGACCCGGTCGAGGCGATCGCCAGGTAGACCGGAGTGTTGTCCTGGTACGCGACGACGGTCTGGCGAAGCAAATTCACGTCGACCCACTTGCCGGACGGATGATCGTCCGGGGGCGGCGGAGGCGTCGTCGGCGGTACGATCTGCATGCCCTCGGTGTAGCAGTAGGTCCCGTCGCCCAGCTGCGCCCAGGTCCAATCGCCCGGGACGACCTCGTCTCCGTTCACCCAGGCGACGACGTTGACGATCGTCCCCCTGGGGACGGTCTTGACGACCGCCGCCGAGGTCGAGGGCGCCGCCCGCTCGATCAGCGAATCGGCGATGACCGTCCCGGTCCAGCTGGAGAGAAAAGAGCTGACCCAGCCCGGCGGAGGCGCGCCGCTCGGTCCGACGCTGGCGGCATCCACGTAAGCGTAGTTCTTCGTCCAGGGGACGTAGACGTACAGGCGTGGGCCATTCTGTGGCGTGACGACCTGGAGAAAGCTCCACTGGGGCACGACGCCGTAGTCCACCGCGGCATCGGTCGGTCCCGACCAGAGGTGGGTTGGCTGGTGGTTCTGGACCCACCACGCCGCGAACGCCGGGGCAGCGGGAGGCTGGGCCGCTGGCGGTTTGACCGCCGGCGGCGTGGAGACTGACGGCGTCGAGGGCGTCGTCTGCGACGTCGGCGCGCTCGGCGTGGGCTGGCTGGCGGTCGCCAGGGGAAGCGCGGCCGGAGTGAGAATGGCAGCGTCGACGTAGGCGTAGTTGCGCGTCCAGGGCACGTAGACGAAAAGCCGGTTTCCAACCTGGGGACCGACGACCAGGAGGTAGCTCTTCGGAGGGATCGGACCGTAGTCGACGGCGGCGGCATCGGGGCCCGACCAGAGGTGGGTTGGCTGGGCGTTCTGCCCCCACCACGGCTTGAACGGCGTGTTCGCGGCGAATACCGCGGTTGCTGGCGCCATGGTGACGGCCAGGACGGTCGCGCCGAGGGGCTTGAGGAACCGCCGGCGCGACGTCGTCGGCGACACCTTTGGACGCACAGATCTCACCGTCAAACCTCCAACTCGTGGACAAAGCGCCGGGGTCGAATGGTGCCAGTCGTCAGGCCGCCAGCCTTGTTCTCATTTTACCAAAATGCGGCATGGTGGAGCATTTAGTTTGGAGATTGGCTGGGGCATCGCCCACCGGCATTGGTTGGCGACAAGTAGTTTACTCACATCACATTGTGCACGATTTTCGTTGAAAACTGTTGACAGGTGGCATGGCCCAGACTATACTCCCCGCATCAAGAGGCGATTCGCTCGGCATCTTCGCGGCATTGCCGTGAGGGAACGGATGTTGCACCGGGTCGACCCACGACGGCTTGCCGCCTCCGTTAAACGGTCGCCGTCCGCGCGGCGACACTGGGCTGCGGTTCTTGCCGCGGCGGGTCCGTCGCTTGTGCTCGGCGTTTTAACAGCGCTTCTTCTCCGGATCATCGCTCAGCTTCCGGTTGCCTCGGCAAACGCCGTCGACGCCGATCCGTTCGGCCGCGTCACCTGGTCGCTGATCGTCTGTCTCAGTCTTGGAGCTGGGACGGCCATTGGCCGTCGACGAATCCCGGCACTCGCGACCGCCGGCCTCATCGGCGCTCCCTTCGCCTTCATCGTCGCGCGCAGCGTCCGCCGCGCCTCGGTCGAGCTCCTCAAAGTGATGGAAACTGGAGCAGGCCCATCTCCATGGGTTCTCGCGGCAATCAAGGGTATCGAATACGCTTTTCTGGGCGCTGCTGTCGGTTGGCTGGGCCGGCGTAACGAAACCAGGCCCCCTGCCTACCTGGCAGCTGGGCTCATCTCGGGGCTCGCCTTTGGCGGAGCCAACCTTGCCGTGACCGTCGCCCTCGCGCCAGCAACCGTCTCGTTCCCGAATGTCCTCGCCTGGGGCGTGAACGAGATAATCTTTCCGGCTGGCTGCGCGCTCGTGATTTGGAACATCCATCGAATGGCCCGCGAACGTTTGAAGGCTGAGGCGATCTGACGGATGCCAGGCAGCACACGATCGACGAGATTGGAGTCCGGTGAAGAACAGCAGCGCGCGGCCTAACCCGATCTGGCTTCGGGCGTTGTTTCTGATCAACGTGGTTCTGCTA
>JAJPKB010000496.1 GCA_021323915.1 Chloroflexota bacterium
AGCATCTCGGCCAGCAGCCGCTGCGCTCCCTCCCGGGCAATCCGCTCCAGTTCGTCACCGATGAACCGGTGGACCGGCGACATGTCCCGGGTCCTCTCGCTTGCTTTCTCGCCCGACTCCGCGTATCCTTTTGCCACGACGTACCCTCCGTGTCTGATGGCGATTGCTCGCCGTGGCTCGAAATGACACGTGCGGTGAATCGATGAGCCTTCAACCGGACCCCGCTCCTAACGGTAGCCGCGGTAAAGCATCCTCAAGGGCGTTTCGTGCTCGCGGTTTCTCGCTCGAGTAGCCTATCCCGCCGGCAGCCAGACCGCGAGGCCGGCCAGCGCGAGCAAATAGAGCCAATCGATCCAGAAACGACGCAGGTGGTTGAGCGCGATCAGGAGGAGCGCGAACGGGAGGGCGCCGAGCGCCAGCAGGTTCCCTTCCTGGAGCCGATCGAGCGAGACGTTCCAGAGGCTGCTCGCGTCGGCGCGGCTCGGGATCGCCTGCAGGGCGATCGATGCGCCAAGAAGACCGGCGAGCAGCGCCTGGACAGCTGCCAGCGGAAGTCCGCGGGCGAGCGCCAGCTCCGCGCCGGGCGCGGTCGTGGCCACGGCCCGAAAGAGCAGGAAGCCGACCGTTGAATTCAAAATGAGCGGCCCGGCGACGATGACCAGGTGCTGACGCAGCCGGTGCGGCACCGAGTGAACCACGTAGCCGGACGGCCCGGCGGCGTCGAAGAAGACGACTTCCTGGACCCGCGCGCCGACGAGGCGGCAAAGGAGATAGTGCCCCAGCTCGTGGATCACGATGCCGGGTAGCGCGAAGAGGCTCGTGATCGTCATCGGACCACATTCTATCGTCGCTCGGCGCGCAGTTGCATTAGAAAGACGCGGTGCTATAATCATTGGCGGCGCGGGTTGCACTCTCCAAGGAGGCAGTGACGTGCTTGCCCTCTACGGACCGGTCGCCATTTTCAGCGTGATGGCGATCGGATTCGCGGCTGCTCCCATGCTCATCTCGTGGGTCCTTCGACCAGACCACCCCGATCCGATCAAGCTCTCCACCTACGAGTGCGGTATGGAGACGATCGGGACGACCTGGATTCAATACTACGTGAGCTTTTATGTCTACGCGCTGGTCTTCGTCGTCTTCGACGTGGAAACGGTGTTTTTGTATCCGTGGGCGGTGGCCTACGGCCAGCTTGGCCTGTTTGCGCTCGCCGAGATGATGGTCTTCATCGGCACGCTGGTCATCGGACTGTTGTACGCGCTACGCAAGCAAGCCCTGCGGTGGTGGTGAAGACAATGGACATCGTTCGTCTTGGTCACAAGGTTCCGGAGAACTCGATTCCTGGCGATGGCTCGCTCGACGACGAGGCCATTCTCAAGGGCGGACTGGTTGGTTTGTCGACGCTCGACTACGCGCTCAACTGGGCGCGTCGTTCCGCGCTCTGGCCGCTGAGCTTCGGATTGGCCTGCTGCGCCATCGAGATGATGGCGGTGGGCATGCCGCGCTACGATATCTCGCGGTTTGGCGCCGAGGTGTTTCGCCCGTCTCCCCGGCAGGCAGACTTGATGATCGTCTCCGGGACGGTCACCCGGAAGATGGCGCCAGCGATCCGTCGCATCTACGATCAAATGCCCGATCCGAAGTACGTGATCGCGATGGGTGGCTGCGCCTCGGAGGGTGGTCCTTACGTCAACTCATACAACGTCGTCCAGGGCGTCGACCAGATCGTGCCGGTCGACGTCTACATCCCCGGCTGCCCGCCTCGACCCGACGCGCTGCTGAACGGGCTGATGACGCTGCAGCGCAAGATCGACGCTCGCAAGGCCGCGACGGCGCTGAACGAGCCGCGAAAAGCCAAGGGCTCAGCAGACGAAAACGCATAGGGAAGCGAAAGCGTGAGTAACCCAACAACCACGTCTGACCCCGTGGTCGAGAAGCTGCGGGCCGCGTTTCCGCGAGTCGATTTTCGGGAGGCAAATTACGGGATCCCGACGCTGATCGTGCCTCACGAGAGCCTCGTCGACGTTTGCCAATATTTGAAGTCGACGCCGGGCCTGGAATTCGACTATCTGGCGAGCGTGACCGCCATCGACTACCTGGACCGAATCGACGTCGTCTACCAGATGCGGTCGTTGAAGCACCGGCAGGATTTTGTCCTGCGGGTAGAGGTCGATCGGGACGATTCGGTCGCGCCGTCGGTGACCGGAGTCTGGCGCGCGGCAGACTACCAGGAGCGAGAGATCTACGACCTGATGGGCGTGACGTTCACCGGACACCCGAATTTGAAGCGGATCCTCCTGTACGATGAGTTCGACGGGCATCCGTTGCGCAAAGACTGGCGTTTGCCAGCCGAGCCACGCTCGAAGTAAGGCGGCATCCTGGACTATCTTGGAAGAACCGTCTGGCGCGGCGGTCCTCCGATTCTTCTCGGCGAAGCGATGATTTCGTCCCGCGCCGTCGCGCCGGTGTTGCCGGTGCCTCCGTGCGCATCCAGAGAAAACAGGTGGGCTTTTGATGCCAACTGACCAATCGCCGGTGGTCGCCAGTCAGGTCGAGCCACTGTACGAAGAGACCGAGCAGATCGTCGTCAACATGGGCCCGCAGCATCCGAGCACCCACGGGGTGTTCCGGATGATTCTCACCCTGAGCGGTGAGACGATCGTCAAAGCCCAAATCGTCATCGGCTACCTCCATCGCGGCGTCGAAAAACTGTGCGAGGAAGGGACCTTCGTACACAACATCACCGCGACCGATCGCCTCGACTACCTGGCGCCGATGAGCAATAACCTCGCGCTGGCGATGGCGGCCGAGGCGCTCGGGGGGATCGACGTGCCCGAGCGCGCGTGGTACATCCGTACGATCGTCTGCGAGCTCCAGCGGATCGCGAGCCACTGCGTCGCGATCGGAACGTTCGGGGCGGACGTGGGAACCTTCTTCACGCCGCTGTCGTACGCGTTCCGCGAGCGCGAGAAGATTCTCGACATGTTCAACATGATCTGCGGCGCTCGGATGACGGTGAGCTACATTCGGCCGGGCGGCGTCGCGCTGGACCTCCCCGAGGAGTTCGTCGCCGCCTGCCGCTACTTCACCGACATCATGCCGGCGAAGATCGACGAGTACGAGGCGCTGCTGACCAACAACGAGATCTTTCGGATTCGGACCGAAGGCGTTGGCCTGCTTCCTCCTGACAAGGCCCTCGACTACGCGGTCAGCGGTCCGTCCCTGCGGGCCTCGGGCATCGAGTACGACGTTCGGCGCCACGCGCCGTACGGGATTTACGATCGGTTCGACTTCGCCGTCCAGACGGCGACCGGTTGCGACTGCTTCAGCCGATACATCGTGCGCATTCGCGAGATGCGCGAGAGCGTGAAGATCATCAAGCAGGCGCTGGATGGGCTGCCGGCTGGACCACACCTCGCTCCCCTCAGCCGCAATTACCGTGCGCCGGTCGGCGAGGCGTACAGCCGAATCGAGGCTCCCAAAGGTGAGCTTGGCTTCTTCGTCGTCGGCGATGGAAGCATCGCGCCTTACCGCTGCAAGATTCGCTCGCCGTCATTCATCAACCTGGGGCCACTCCACGAGATGCTCCTGGGTTACAAGGTGGCCGACGCCGTGGCGATCCTTGGCAGCATCGACATCGTGCTCGGCGAGGTCGATCGATGAGCAATTTCATCAACAACTTCTTCCCGATCGCCGTCAACTTCATCCAGTCGGTGCTGCAGTCGTTCCTGCCGCTCTGGATCGCCGACATCATTCGTATCATCATCTCGATCTCCTTCTTCTTCGTCGTCGGGACGATCGTCGTGATGAGCCTGGTCTATCTCGAGCGGCGAATCATCGCCTTCATGCAGGACCGGCTCGGGCCAAACCGGGTTGGTCCGCAGGGCCTTTTTCAGCCCGTCGCGGACGTGATCAAGCTGTTCGCCAAAGAGGACATCGTTCCGACCAACGCCGATCCCATCGTCTTCAAGCTCTCGACAATCGTGATGGTGGTATCGGCGTTACTGGTTTATACGGTCATCCCGTTCGGACCGAACATGATCATCTCGGACCTCAACATCGGCATCCTTTTCGCGGTGGCGATCGCCTCGCTAACGGCGATCGGCATGCTGATGGCGGGTTGGGGCTCGAACAACAAGTACGCCCTGCTGGGCGCGATGCGCGCCGCGGCCCAGGTGATCAGCTACGAGATTCCGCTCGTCTTCTCGATCATCGGAGTGGCGATGATCACCGGCTCGCTCTCGACGGTGAGCATCGTTCACGGTCAGGCGGCCTGGTCCGGCTGGCGATGGAACATTATCCTCCAGCCGATCGGCTTCGTCGTCTACTTCATCTCGGCGACGGCCGAGCTGAACCGAACGCCTTTCGACCTGATGGAGGCCGAGTCGGAGATCGTCGCCGGCTATCACATCGAGTACAGCGGCGTCCGGTTCGCGCTCTTCTTCCTGGCCGAGTATCTGAACGCGTTCGCGGTGGCGGCGCTCGGCGCGACGCTTTTCTTCGGCGGCTGGCTCGGACCGTTTCTGCCGCCGTATCTGTGGTTCCTGATCAAGACGTATCTCCTGTTCTTCATCTTTTACTGGATGCGCGGAACTTTGCCGCGCGTGCGGATCGATCAGTTGATGGGTCTCGCCTGGAAATACCTGCTTCCCGCCGCGCTGGCCAACGTGGTCATCACCGGCGTTGGAATCTGGGTATACCAGGCGCTGATTGCTTAGGAGGCCGGAGTGATTGGCACGGGGATCTTGAAGGGGATGAAGGTCACCTTCGAGCACATGATGATGACCCAGAAAGAGACGGTGGCGTATCCCGAGGAGCGCGTCTACACGCCGCCGCGCTTCCGTGGCGCGCCGGCCTGGGTCTTTGATCCGAACGGTCACGCGCGCTGCGTGGGCTGCGGAATTTGCGTCTTCGCCTGCCCCCATGGCGTGATCGAGATGCGGACGTCGGAAACGCCGGATAAGGTTCGGATGGTCGATTACTACTCGATCCACATCACCCGCTGTCTGTTCTGCGGGCTGTGCGTCGAGGCGTGCCCGTTCCGAGCGATCGAGATGAGTGACGAGTTCGAGCTCGCCGGCTATCAGCGTAACGACCTGACCTATACGCTGAAAGACTGGCTCGGACCGAACCAGCGCGAATACCACGACGAGCCCCGGGCGCAGGTGGCCACGTGACCACCGAGAGCTGGGCGTCGCTGGTCTTTTACGTCGTCGCGATCTGCCTCGTGCTCGGCGCGCTGGCGGTCGTGCTGCTGCCGCGCATCGTTCACGCGGCGCTGGCGCTGGTGTTCTTCTTCTTCATGACCTCCGGCATCTACGTGCTTCTCGGGGCCGATTTCATCGCGGCGACCCAGGTTATCATCTACGTCGGCGCGATCACCGTCCTCTTTCTCTTCGCGATCATGCTCACCCATCACAGCTACGCGCCGGATAGCAATCCCGGCAACTCGCAGTGGCTGGCGGCGGGACCGGTCGCGGCGGTGATCGGCGGACTGCTCATCTGGGTGTTCAGTCAAGCCAGGTTCCAGATCTCGACGGCCGCGACTCCGGGGGGAGTGACCGACGTGACCCAGAGCCTCGGGAAGCTTTTGATGGGACCGTATCTGGTCCCGTTCGAGATCGCCGGCCTGCTCTTGCTCGCCGCGATGATCGGCGCCATCGTCATCGCTCGGGAGACCTGATCAGATGCAAGTCACACTCACTCACTATCTGGTGCTCAGCGCCCTGATCTTCTCGATTGGCCTTTTCGGCGCTCTCGCCAAGCGGAACGTCGTCACAATTCTTATGTCGATCGAATTGATGTTCAACGCGGTGAACGTCGCGTTGATCGCGTTCTCGCGCTACCTGCCGGTGCCGCCGGCCGATGCCGCTCAACAGGGGTTGAACGGTCAGGTGTTCGCGCTGTTTATCATCGCGGTCGCGGCGGCGGAAGCCGCGGTCGCGCTGGCGATCATTCTGGCGATCTACCGCGAGCGCCGGTCGGTCAACGTCGAAGACGTCAACTTGATGAAGTGGTAGAGAGGGTCGAATGCCTAGCTATCTCTGGCTGATTCCCCTCTGTCCGCTCGCCGGCTTGCTGCTGATCCTGATCGTCGGGCTCCCGCGGCCGAAGCTGAGCGGATACTTCGCGATCCTGGCGATCGGCGCCTCGTTCGTGCTGTCGATCCTGGCGTTTCTCTGGCAGGTGGCGCAACCCGCCACCGCCGCCCCGGTGCCGACCGTCAGCGTGTTGAACTGGTTCGATGCGGGCGGAACGGTCTTGCAGATCGGGGTGATCTTCGATCCGCTGGCCTCGATCACCCTGGTGATGGTCTGCCTGGTCAGCTTCCTGGTTCAGATCTATTCGCAGGGGTACATGCACGGCGACCCCGGCTACAGCCGCTACTACGCCGAGATGTGCATCTTTACCCTTTCCATGCTCGGGCTCGTCCTGGCGCCGAACTTCCTGCAGATGTACATCTTCTGGGAGTTGGTCGGCCTGTCCTCTTATCTGCTGATCGGCTTCTGGTACGAGCGGCCGCCGGCCGCGGCGGCCGCGGTCAAGGCGTTCGTGACGACGCGCCTCGGAGACCTCGGCTTTCTCATCGGTATCTTGATTCTCTTCACCCAGACTCACACCTTCGCGTTCTCCGGTATCGAAGCCGCGGTGAAGGCGGGCTCGGTGAATGGGACCGTCCTATCCCTGGCGATGGTCCTGGTCTTCTGCGGGGCGATCGGAAAGTCCGCCCAGTTCCCGCTTCACGTCTGGCTTCCCGACGCGATGGAGGGTCCGACGCCGGTCAGCGCGCTGATTCACGCCGCGACGATGGTCGCGGCCGGCGTGTACATGGTCGCGCGGGCGTTCCCGATTTTCGAGGCGTCGCCGACCGCGATGCTGGTGGTCGCCTGGATCGGTGGGTTCACCGCGATCTTCGCGGCGACCCAGGGCCTGGTGATGACCGACATCAAGCGGGTCCTGGCGTATTCGACGATCAGCCAGCTCGGCTACATGATGCTCGGCCTGGGCGTCGCCAGCCTGACGGCGGGCACGTTCCACCTGATCAACCACGCGTTCTTTAAGGCGCTGCTCTTCCTTGCCGCTGGCGCGGTGATCCACGGGACCGGCGGCGAGCAAAACCTGTTCTATATGGGCGGCCTCTTCAAGAAAATGCCGATCACGGCGATCGTCTTCTTGATCGGCAGCCTGTCGCTGGCGGCGATTCCGCCGTTCAGCGGCTTCTGGAGCAAGGATGAGATCGTCGGCGCTGCTTTCGCCAGCGGGAACATGGTGCTGTTCCTGTTCGCGGTCATCACCGCCGGCCTGACCGCCTTCTACATCTTTCGGGCGTGGTTTCTCGCGTTCATCGGCGAGCGTCGTCTGAATCCGGCGGTGGTCGCAGCCGCGTCGCACGGCGCCGCCCACGGGAACGGCCACGACGATGCCCACGGTCACGGGGGTGGCCACGGACAGCCGGGTGACGCCCACGAGTCACCCTGGGTGATGACCGTTCCGATGATGGTGCTGGCGTTTCTCGCGACCTTCTCCGGCTTCTCCGGCTCTCCGCTCTTCGGTGGCGCCTTCCAGGGATTCATCGCCGGGCCGTCCGAGGCGCACGCGGCGATCGATCTCCCGCTGGCCGCGCTTTCGACCGGCCTTGGCCTGCTCGGGATTCTGATCGCCTGGGGATTCTACGGCGCGCACTGGTTCTCGGCGGAAGCGGCCACCCAACGACTCCGTCCGATCTATCTGCTTCTCCTGAACAAGTACTACATGGATCACCTGTACAACTGGTTGGTTGGCAGGGTCTTGATCGGCATCTCTTCGCTGCTGGCCTGGTTCGACCGTCACGTTGTGGACGGCATCGTCAACGGCGTCGCCTGGCTCGCTTACCGGATCTTCGGTTGGATGTTCACTCGGGCCGAGAGCGGAGCGCTCCCGAACTACGCGCTCGGGTTTTTCGTCGGCGTTCTGATTCTCGCCGCCGTCGTCGTCGGCGTTCCGTTGGGTCATTAGTCTAGAGTCCAGGAGAATATCAACATGCTGTCCGCTATCGTCTTCGTTCCCCTCCTGGGCGCTGTCTTGATCGGACTGACCCCGGGCAGCCGCCTGGCGCTGATCCGGTGGCTGGCCGTCGCGTTCTCAGGGCTCGCGCTCGTGCTCAGTCTCGTGCTTTACTTCAGCTTCAATCCTCGGGCGCCCGGCCTGCAGTTCGTCGAGAAGGTCGATTGGGTGGCCCTGCCGAACGTCGGCGTCAGCTATTTCCTCGGAGCGGATGGCTTGAGCCTGCCGCTGATTCTCCTGACCGGCCTCCTGACGCTAATGGCGGTCCTGGCGTCTTTCCACGTGTCGAACCGGGTCAAAGAGTACTTCTTGCTGATTCTGGTGCTCCAGACCGGCGTGACCGGCGTGTTCGCCGCGCAGGACTTCTTCCTCTTCTTCCTGTTCTGGGAAGTCGAGCTGATTCCGATGTACTTGCTGATCGGCATCTGGGGCGGTCCGCGCCGCGACTACGCCGCGATCAAGTTCGTGATCTACACCCTGGCCGGCTCCGCCTTGATGCTGGTCGGAATCCTTGCCCTGTACTTCAACTCGAACCCGCACACGTTCGACATGACCGTGCTGGCGCGACAAAGCTACGCGCCGTCGTTCGCGCTTCTGGTGTTCTGGTTCCTGTTCGCCGGCTTCGCGGTTAAGCTGCCGGTGTTTCCCCTTCACACCTGGCTTCCGGACGCCCACGTCGAGGCGCCAACCGCGGTGAGCGTCTTGCTGGCCGGCGTGCTGCTGAAGATGGGCGGCTACGGGATGCTGCGGGTGCTCGTCGGGATGCTTCCCGAGGCAACGCGCCACTGGGCGATCCCGCTGGCGGTCCTCGCGGTAATCAGCATCCTCTACGGCGCCTGCGTGTCGATGGTTCAGAAGGACCTGAAGGCGATGGTCGCCTACTCGTCGGTCAGCCACATGGGATACGTGCTGATCGGTATCGCCGCGTTCACCGCGATCAGCCTGAACGGCGCGGCGATCCAGCTCTTCACTCACGGCATCATCACCGGCCTCCTGTTCCTCCTGGTCGGCGCGTTGTACGAGAAGGCGCACACCCGGCAGATCGCCGAGTTCGGCGGGATCGCCAGGCGCCAGCCGTTGCTGGCGGTCCTCTTCGTGATGGGTGGCCTGGCGTCGTTGGGATTGCCGGCGATGGCCGGCTTCATCGCCGAGTTCACCGTCTTTATCGGCTCGTACGCGACCCTGCCGGTGTTCACCGTGCTGGCCGCGGCGGCGATCGTCGTGACCGCCGGATACATTCTCTGGATGCTCCAGCGCGCCTACTTTGGGCCGTTGAACGCTCGCTGGGATCACCTGCCTGACGTTCGCGGCATCGAAGTGGTGCCGCTCGTCACTTTGATGGCGATCATCATTCTGGTCGGCGTCTACCCGTCCGTTCTCACCAGCGTGATCAATAGCGGCGTCGCGCCGCTGTTCTCGCATGCTGTCGCCGTTCACGCGTCGAGCGGCGGCCTGGCCAGCGTCGGCGGGTTCTGGAGGCTCCCGTGAACTTTTACCTTTTGCTGCCGGAGATCGCGATGGCGGCCCTCGCCATCGTGCTGGTCGTTCTCGATCTCGTGGTCTCGGATAAGGCCAAGTCTCGGCTGGGGTACGTCGCGGTGCTCGGTCTCGCCATCACCGCGGCGCTCGTCGCGGTGGTCGGGCGAACGCCCGG
>JAJPKB010000673.1 GCA_021323915.1 Chloroflexota bacterium
ATCACGTCGTAACCTCTTAGCTGGTCAGATGCTCGTCGGGGCACCGGTCCCCGCCGCAAAGCGCCGGAATGAAAGCGACCTCGTCGCCATCCGAAAGCTGGGTTGCCTCGCCGTGCAGCGAGCGCATTTCCTGTCCGTTGACGAAGACGTTCACGTGGTGGTGAACCACCGGGCCATCGCAGATGCGGGCTTCGAGGCCGGGGTACTGACGCTCCAGATCCACGATCAGGTCGGCAATCGTCCGGCCCGACGCGGAGACGTGGCCCTGTCCCGCGGTCAGCTCGCGGAAGGGCGTTGGAATGTACACGCTGATCGCCATAGCCGTGGCCTACCGCGCCGCCTGGAAGGTCGTCAGGTAACGCTCGCCGGTGTCCGGCAGAACCGTCACGACGGTCTTACCGGAGCCGAGCTCCCGGGCGATCGTGATCGCCGCGAAGACGTTCGCCCCGGACGAGACTCCAACCAGCAGCCCCTCCTGGCGCACCAACTGACGGGTCGTCGCGAGCGCGTCGTCGTCCGTCACCGCGATCACTCGATCGATGATCCGGCGATTCAAGACGCCCGGCACGAAACCAGCGCCCAGCCCCTGGATGCCGTGCGGCGCCGGTCGACCGCCGCTGAGCACCGCGGCCCGGCTCGGCTCGACCGCCACGACCAGGACGTCGGCGCGGCGCTCCTTCAGGGCTTCGCCGACGCCGGTGATCGTCCCGCCGGTTCCCACGCCGATCACCACCGCGTCGACGTCGCCGCCGGTCGCCTCCAGGATCTCCCGGGCGGTCGTGCGGCGGTGTATCTCCGGATTGGCCGGGTTGAGAAACTGCTGGGGCATGAAATAGCCGTGGCGGCGCTTGAGCTCCTCGGCGGCGTACACCGCCCCCGCCATTCCCTCGATCGCCGGGGTCAACACCAGCTCTGCGCCGTACAACGAAAGCAAGGTGCGCCGCTCGACCGACATGTCGTCCGGCATGGTCAGAATCAATCGATAGCCGCGGACCGCGGCGACCATCGCCAGGCCGATACCGGTGTTCCCGCTGGTCGGCTCGACGATCGTCGCACCTGGCTTCAGCTCGCCGCTTCGCTCGGCCTCGTCGATCATCGCCACCGCGATCCGGTCCTTGACGCTGCCGGCGGGATTATGCGACTCGAGCTTCGCCAGGATCCGCGCCGCCCCGACGCCGCCGATCCGGTTCAGCCGCACCAGCGGTGTGTCGCCAACCAGGGCAACCACGTCTTCGACGATTCGACTCACCCGGCGCCTCCGGACGACTGAGCGTCTTTCTCCATAAACTTGACTGTTTTCGTGAACAAAGTACCACGGCAAAGCAAACGAGTCAAGAATAAGCTGCGACCGGTCGGACGTCCAGCACGGACTCGCGGTGGTTGCGGTACGAGGGCGCGGACAAGAGAGGGCACCGGGATTGAAGGACGAGCAGGCAAGCTTTACACTGTATCCAGGCTGTTCCGGTTTCTTCCGCCAACACGCCCAAGGCCTGCCGATCGGCAGGCGTGGCGCTTTTGACCATGCCGTGGTCCAGACGCCCGGATGGCGTTATCCGGTTCATTCCTGGCACCTACCGTGTAACGTGGGCCAGCGAGGTGCGTTGCAGGTGTATGAGGCGGCGCTGAACAATGTCTCAACGCGTATCTTCTCCGGGCGGACTGGCGAGCGCCTGTTGTCGGTCGATCAATCGTTGTCCGAGGATGGGCTGCCGTGAGCGAAACCCACCCCACTCCCGGCTTTTCCGACGGCGTCGAGCCCTGGGTCACCGTCGTCATCCCGGCGTACAACGAGGAGAAGCGAATCGGCGCGACGCTCAGACGCTGGCTGGAGTTCGTCGAGGCGCGGGAACAAGACATCGCCATTTTGGTCGTCAGCGATGGCAGCAGCGATGCGACGGCCAGGATCGTGCGGCGAGTCGCGGCCACGAATCGATGCGTCCAGATCCTGGAGCTGCCCGATCACCGAGGAAAAGGCGCTGCCCTGCGCGCGGGGATCTCGAAGGCGACCGGCCGCTACGTCTGCTACACGGATGCGGACCTCCCGACCGAACCTGACATCCTTCCCACGTTCACGACGCTCCTGGAAGATCGCCATGCCGAGGTAGCGATCGCGGTTAGGACCGGTAGCCGACCCCCGCTATCGGTCCCGTTCGCCCGCAGCGCCGCGTCGACAGTCTACCGCTGGCTCGTGAACAAGCTCGTCCTGCCGGAGGTCAGCGACAGTCAGTGCGGCTTCAAGGTTTTTGAGCGCCGGAAGGTTATTCCAGTCGTCGGTACGTCGCGGATCGATGGCTTCGCCTTTGACATCGAGCTCCTCCGTGCCGTGCTGGACGCCCAACTACGCGTGGTCGAGGTGCCGGTCGAAATCGTTCATCGCCCGGGAAGCAGCGTCCAACTATGGCGAGACAGTATCGTCATGACTCGCGATCTTCTCCGAATCGCCGCCGCGTCCGGCGTTCGGCGCGTCCGTGCCTGGGGATTGAAATGGGCGAACGCTGGTTGATCGTCACCGCCGACGACCTTGGGATGAGCGTTGCGATCAACGAGGCGATCCGCGACGCGGCACGCGCCGGCATCGTGACGGCCGCCGGTATCCTTGCCAACGGAGGTGCGCTCGAATCAGCGCGAGACGCGGCGCTTGACGCGACAGATCTGGGCGTTCACCTCAACCTGACCGAGGGATTGCCTCTCCTCCCGGTGAGCGAGGTCACGAGCCTAGTCGGCCGCGACGGCTCGTTCCACTCGCTGCCCAATCTCGTGTTTCGGGCGAGTCTGGGCCTGGTACGGGCAGATCAGGTGGTTCGCGAATGCGAGGCTCAGATTGACCGCATGCGCCGGTTGGGTTTTCCGATAAGCTACGCCGACTCTCACCAGCACATCCACGCCCACCCGCGCCTGGCAATCGCGATCGCCCAGGCCGTTCGGCGCGCGGGCCTGAGGCGGATACGGCAAGCGATCGACTGGAGCCGGGGGCCGGACGTGATCAAGGCCCGGGTGATCGCCGCCACGATGCGGGCAAACACGGCGCGCTTCGATGGCTTCACCCGATGCGACGCCACGCGGGGAATCGCCCGTCGTCCAACCAGCATCGAGGAATGGGAGCGGATTCTGGTCAGCCTGCCACGTGGGCGTACCGAGTTGATCGTTCACCTCCGCCGCCCGGGTCTGCCTCAACCCGGTGAAGAGCGGGTGAGGGACGCCGCCGCCCGACAGGCCGAATGGCGCACCCTGATGGATCCCCGCGCCCGAGACGCGCTCGCTCGCCACGGGGTGCGACTGGTCCGACCCACCGGGAACGTCGGGGCCCCGGCCGACGTCGACCTGAATACCGGCGAGGAGGGATGAACATGCGCCCATTCGCGTCGCGCCCCGCGTCAGGATCGGCGCCGGCCGAGGCGCTGCGCCTCGCCATCGTCTTCGTTGCCAGCATCCCTGCCATCCAGCCGCTGTTGAATCGCGGACTCCAGGATGGTACCTACGATGCGCCGTACCACCTGTATCGCCTGCTGGACTTCGATCGCACCGTGCGTGCAGGCGACTTGATCCCCTGGATCGCTCCGCACCTCGCGCTCGACTACGGGTACGCGACCTTCACTTTCTACGCGCCGCTGAGTCTTTACGTCGGAGAAGCCTTTCGGTTGTTCGGCCTCGGCTACATCGCGTCGCTGAAGGCCAGCTTCGCCCTGGCGATCCTTGCGTCCGCGCTCGGCGCCTATCTCCTGGCCCGGGACGTGTTTGGCTGGCGCGCGGCGATGGCCGCGGCGGTGATCTACGTCTACGTGCCGTACCACCTGCTCGACGTCTACGTCAATGGGGATCTGGCCGAGGTGCTGGCTCAGACCACGCTGCCGTTCGTCTTCTGGGGAATCTGGCGCGTCACTCACCGTCCTGGCATCGGATCGGCCATCGCGGCCGGCATCGCGATCGCCTCCCTCCTCCTCGCCCACACGATTACCGCGCTGTTCGCCACACCCCTTCTCGTGGTCTTCCTGGCCGGATCACTCATCCCGCGCGTCTCGAGGGCCACGGTTGCCTCGGTCGTCGGGGCAGCAGCCCTCGGGTTGGCTCTCAGCAGCGTGTACTGGTTGCCGGTCCTGGCCCAGCTCGGCGAGGTCAACACTGTCGCGCTCACCGCCGGGCAGAACGACTTCCACCGGGAACTGTATCGACTCTCTGAACTGTTTCAGCGCCAGTGGGCCTACGACTACCGCCTTCTCCCGGCGATCGGCTCTCGCTACAATCCGGGTCTGGCCCAGGTTGCCCTCACCCTCCTGGCCATCGTCTGGATCTTGATCGCTCGACCGGCCGGTACCGGTCTTTTGCTCGGCGCCGCGCTCGCCGCGGGCGTACTCCTTTGGATGCAGCAGACCGGTTCCGCTCCGGTCTGGGAGCGCGTGCCTTTCTCCGCCTTCATTCAGTACCCGAACCGGCTGTGCTCGTACCTGGGCCTGCTTTGCGCCGTTCTCTTGGGTTCGTTCGTTGCCCGGCAGCGCGAACCGACCGGCAAATCGTCCCTCCAGCACCTCGGCCCCTCTTCCCTCGTCGCCGTCGGCCTCGGCCTGGAAAGCGTGGTCGTGCTGTCGTTCGTCGTGGCCAGCGTCGCGAATCTGCCCCGGCAGAACGCGACGCTCCAGGAATCCGAAGTCAACCTGCCGACGGTCTGGAGGAAAGAGCACGAAAGTCGGCTCATCGCCGGCAACGCCCAGGGAGACTTCCTGCCGCCGGCGGTTAGCGCAACTCTCTTCGAGAGCACGCTGGTTCCGGCGACGTCGAGCCCGGCGTCGTCGCCAGTTCGTTTGACCGAGGTCTGGTCGGATCCCCTGACGTTCGAGGCCCGCTCCGAGTCGGCGCTCCCCGCGGCCGTCGTCTTCGACCGCCTCAACTACCCGGGCTGGCGAGCGACGATCGACGGCAATCCGACCGCGATCAGCAGCGCGCCTCCCCGGCAAACTATCCGGATCGTCGTGCCGTCCGGCCCGCACGACGTGCGCCTTTCCGATCCGGGAACGACGGTTGATCAGCTTGGCGAGTGGGTCTCCCTGGGCGCGCTGTTCGCGGTCGCGCTTCTGATCGTTCTTTCGGGCCGGACCGGATGGCCCCGACGGCTGGCCCTCGTCTCGTCCGCGGTTATCCTGGCGACGGCTGGCTTCGCCAGCCAGGTGCGTCCACCGAGACAGCTTGCCGGCGGCGTCAACTTCGGCGACGACGTTCGCCTGGTCGGCAGCCGAATCGACCGGGTGCCGGGCACGCAAGACGGGGCCATCGACGTGACTCTGTCCTGGGAGGCGCTCCGCTCGCCATTGCCGGACTGTGTCGTTCACCTTACCCTGCGAGACGCCAGCGGACGAATCGTGGCCCACCGTGACAAGGAGCCTCAATTCGGGCTGCGCCCGTGCTCGAAGTGGCAAGCCGGCGAGATCGTCCGTGATCACCAGCAAATCAAGCTGCCCCCGGACATGGCCGCCGGACGGTATCGCCTGACCGTCGGCTTGACCTTGAACGGCGAACCCGCCCTCACGGCGGCTGGTGAGTCGGTAGATCGCATCAACGGCCCGGGCATCGCGTCACCCGTCGAGGAAAGCGGGGCGATATCGCTCGGACTCGTCGACGCGCCGGCCTCACTCCCGTCAGCACGGTTACCGAGCGCGACTCCGATCGGCGCTACTTTCGGCGGATACTTCTCCCTCGACGCGGCGCGCGTCGAGGCGATCCCGGTGCGCCGTGGGAACGCCTCCCGTCCGACCGAACGACGGTTTCTTGCCCGCATCGAGCCCGGCGACAGATTAAAGGTCGATCTTCTCCTGCGATCGCTTGCCG
>JAJPKB010000393.1 GCA_021323915.1 Chloroflexota bacterium
AATTGTGCTCACTATTATGATAATAATATCTAGCACAAAGCAGGCGTCACTTCATCGCCAGCCGCCGCGGGTCGATCGCGTCCTGCAGCCCGTCGGCGAAAAAGTTCATCCCCAGCACGACCAGGGTGATCGCGATGCCCGGAAACAGCGCGTAGGTCGCCGACCGGTACAGGTAGCCTTGCGCCGCGCTCAGCATGTTCCCCCAGGACGCGTCCGGGGGCTGGCTCCCCAATCCGAGAAAGCTCAGCGCCGCCTCGACCAGGATCGCGTCCGGCGCGGCGATCGCCATCTGGACGATCAGCGGCGCCAGGCAGTTCGGGAAGACGTGGACCAGCATCACGTACCAGCTCGAGCAGCCGGTCGCCCGCGCCGCGACGATGAAGTCCTGCTGCGCGACCGACAGGGTGACCGCTCGCACCAGCCGGGCGAAGACCGGCACGTTCACGATCGCGATCGCCAGCGTCCCGTTGATCCAGCCCGGTCCGAGGATCGAGACGATCCCGATCGCCAGGAAGATCGCCGGAAAGGCCAGCAGCGCGTCCCAGATCCGCATGACGATCAGGTCGAACGAGCCGCGGGTGTAGCCGCCGACGACGCCGGTCACCGATCCGACCGCCGCCGCGAGCAGGACGGTCAACAGGCCGGCCAGCAGCGACGGCCGACTGCCGTAGATCACCCGGCTGAAGAGATCGCGCCCCAGCTCGTCGGTTCCGAACCAATAGGTCGCCGACGGCGGGGCGAGCTGGACGAGCAGGTGGTTCTCGTTGGGATCGTGGCGCGCGATCTCCGGGGCGAACACCGCGACGACGACCAGGCCGATCAGCACGACCAGGCCGAAGGCGCCCTTCCGATTTCGGGCGATTCGCCCGAGCGTGATGACCGGCCCGGCCTCGGACAGACGGCCCCGGAAGTTGTCGCGCTTCTCCGTTACGTCAAAGCCGACGACGTCGTCGATCATCGCCGGTCACCGCCCGCGCCGCTCACGCCGCGGCTCCCTCGGCGCTGACCCGCGGATCGAGATAGGCATAAGATATGTCAACTACGATGTTGGTCGCGAGAAAGATCACGACCACCAGCATCAGCGTCGCCTGGACGACCGGATAGTCGCGGTTCAGGATCGAGGTGACGACCAGCCGCCCGATCCCGGGGTAGGAGAAGACCGCCTCGGTGATCACCGCCCCGCCCAGCAGCCGCCCGAACTGAATCCCGAGGATCGTCACGACCGGAATCAGGGCGTTGCGCAGGGCGTGGCGGGTGACGACCACCCCCTCGGCGAGCCCCTTCGCCCGCGCCGTCCGCACGTAGTCGGCCGAGAGGACGTCGATCATCGACGAGCGGACGAACCGCGAGAACACCGCCAGGTTCGACACCGCGATCGTGACGACCGGCATCACCAGGTACCTGAGCCCGCCCAGCCAGCCCTGGCCGGGATCGCCCACCCCGGACGGCGGCAGCCACTTCAAAGACACGCTAAACAGCAAGATCAGCAGAATCCCCAGCCAGAAGGCCGGCACCGCCAGCCCCAGCGAGGCGACCGACGTGATCAGAAAATCGGTCGCCCGGTTCCGCTGGAGCGCCGAGAGCATTCCCATTGGAAAGCCGATCAGGACCGAGAGGATCAGGGCGCTGACCGCGAGGCGCAGGGTGTTCGGGAACGCTTCGAGGACCAGGGTGGTCACCGGGCGGTCGTTGACCAGCGACCGGCCGAGGTTCAGGTGGGCCACGTCGCTCAGCCAGACCGCGTAGCGCACCGGCAGCGGCTTGTCCAGGCCAAGCCGAACCCGCTCCGCCGCGACTTCCTGGGGCGTGGCGTCGGTGCCCAGCATCATGCGCGCCGGGTCGCCCGGCGCCAGCTCGATGATCGCGAAGATCAGGATCGAGGCGAGAAAGAGCGTCGGCACGAGCAACAACAGCCGGTGAGCGAGAAATCTCTGCAATCTGGACCTTGTCGATCGGCTCTACTTCGCTAGCCAGGCGTTCGCCAGGAACAGGTTGCCGTTCAGGTCGATCTCGACGCCGTTTAGCTTGGTTGTCGACGCCCAGATCCTTGGATTGGTGGCGACCTGCAGCATCGGACAGTCGTCGACCAGGATCTGATTGGTCCGCTGGTAGATCTGCTTTCGCTTGTCGGCGTCGGTCTCGGTGGCGCCCTGGGCGATCAGCGACTCGAGCTGATCGCTCTTGTAGCCGTAGATGTTCTTGTCGTTGCCCCGATAGTTCAGCTGGGTCGCGTAGAAGATGGCCGGGTCGCGGGTGGTGCGGCCGGTCAGCCAGGGGTGCAGCGCGTACCCCTTCAAATTGCCGTCGCCGCCGATGTCGTAGAACTTCGCGCTCTCGACCTCCTGGACGGTCATCTTGACGCCGATCTTCGCCAGGTCCTGCTGCCAGATCAGGCAGAACAGCTTCATCTGCGGCCAGGCCGGCGTCGGATGGATCTCGATCTCCAGGCTCGAGACGCCCGCCTGCGCCAGAAGCGACTTGGCCTTGTCGAGGTCGAACTTGTGGGCCATGACCAGGTCCTCGCGGTAGGCCAGCGACGACGGGCTATAGAACGGCGAGGTGATCGGACGCGACACCCCGAAGAAGGCGCTGCCGACCATGCCCTCGCGGTTCAGCGAGTACGACATCGCCTGGCGCACTTCCTTCTTGTCGAACGGCGCCAGGTGCGAGTTGACCAGGACGTTGAAGATGCTCCCGGAGTTCTCGTTGGCCACGACCGAATAGGTTGGATCGGATCGCAGCGGCGCGACGTCGGCCAGGTTCGCGACCAGCACGTCCTGCACCGCGTTCGAGCGCAGGTTGGGCACCAGCGTCTCGGACTGGCTGAGCCGCTTGAACATGAACTGGTCGAGGTAGGGGCGATCCTTGACGAAGTAGCCTGGGTACCGGTCGAACTGGGCGTACTGGTTGGCGGTCCAGCCGGTCATCTTGAACGGACCGGTCCCGACCGGTAGCTTCTTCAGGAACTTCGGATCGCTCGGGTCGTCGATCCGAATCAGGAAGAAATAGTCGAGGATGTCGGTGATGTAGGGCACCGCCTTGTCGAACGTGAACTGCACCGTCGAGTCGTCGACCGCCTTGACGTCGCTGATCGGACCGAAGAGCCCGTTCATCTTCTGGGCCCCGGTGTATTTCGAGATGATCGGATCCTTCAGGTAGCCGTGCGCGGTGACGAAGTCGGCGGCGGTGACCGGCTTGCCGTCGTGCCAGGTCGCGCCCGAGCGCAGCTTGACGGTGAACGAGTGGTTGTCGGACCCCATCTCCCAGGAGGCTCCCAGGTCGGGGTTGGCCTGCCCCTTCCCGTCCTTCCAGAGGAGGCGCGAGAAGACCTGGTCGTACATCTCGAAGTTGACCGCGCCGAAGCCCCAGGGGTTGAAGTCGTTGAAGTCGCCTGCCTCGGCGTAGTTCAGCGTTCCACCCTTGACCGCCGCGCCGGCCGCGGCGGCCGGACTCGCCGCCGCGCTCGTCGCGGCGGTGGGGCTCGCGCCGGCGGCCGGCGCCGTCGTCGCCGCGGCGGTTGGACTTCCCGAAGAAGCCGGCGCGCTCGTCGCGGCCGGGCTCGCGCTCGCCGCCGAGGTTCCGCCGGTCGTCGCGGTCGGGCTCGTCG
>JAJPKB010000651.1 GCA_021323915.1 Chloroflexota bacterium
GCGTCGACCAGCTGCTCGGTGCCAATGGCGTTTCCGTGGATGCGTATTACTTCTGCCCGCACCACGTGGAAGGGGTCGATCCTTCGCTAGCGAAGCCCTGCCCCTGTCGAAAGCCCGCGCCGGGAATGATTTTGCGCGCGGCGCGCGAATGGTCGATCGATCTTCGGACGTCCTGGCTCGTCGGCGACAGCGGGACCGATCGAGAGGCGGCAGAACGAGCGGGATGTCGATCGATTCTGCTCGGAGGGCGCGATCCCTCCGGTCGAGCCGGGTCGGCGCGCGATCTGATCTCGGCGGCACGCCGAATTATCGCGCGCGATGCCCGCGCCCGGGCGCGGGCGGCTGGAGGACGTCGAGCAGCTCTTCTTCGGTAATCGCGGCGGCGCCAGCCTTTCCGACGACGACTCCGGCCGCGACGTTCGCGACGTGGGCGGCGTCTTCGAACGAGCCGCCTCCGGCGACGCCCAGGGCGAAGACGCTCACGGCCGTGTCTCCGGCGCCGGTCACGTCGGCGACGTCCCGCGCCGTCGCCGGAAAGTCGATCGAGGGCTGCCCCGGGACGAGAAGGGTCATGCCATGCTCACCGCGGGTGACCAGCGCTGCGTCGAGTGAGAGGTCGCCGAGGAAGTAGCTGCGCAGGCGATCCCAGCATAGCTCGCCGGGAACGTCCACCCCGATCGCCTGGGATGCTTCGAGTTGGTTCGGCGTGATCGCCGTGGCGCCGGCGTACTTCTGGTAGTCTCGCCCCTTCGGATCGACGACGACCGGTATTCCGCGCTCTCGGCAGCGGGCGATGATGGTGCCGCAGACAGACGGAGAGAGCACGCCTTTCGCGTAGTCTGACAGGACGACTACGTCGGCGGAATCGACGTGGGAGAACTGATCGACCAGAAGGTCGGCCACTCGATCAGGCGAGATTTCACACGACTCGCGGTCGATCCGAACGATCTGCTGTCCGTGCGCGACGACTCGCGTTTTCACCGTTGTCGGATAGCCCTCGGCCACGATGAGCGTGTCCGACGCGAGACCGGCCTCGGCGAGCACCTCACGGAGCCGCAGCCCGTCCTGGTCGTGACCGATCATCCCCAGGAGGGTCGTCCGCGCTCCGAGGCTTCGTGCGTTCGCGGCGACGTTGGCCGCGCCGCCGGGACGCTCGTAGGTGCGGTCGACTTCGACAACCGGAACCGGCGCCTCGGGGCTAACGCGGCGGACTCGTCCGGTGATGTAGCGATCAAGCATGAGATCGCCGACGACCACGATTCGCCGGCCCGCGAACCGACGGGCAAGCTCGGTAAACGCCGATGCCATAGCGGGAAGAAGAAGGCAAGGGGCGTGCCAGGTGAGTCAGCGAACCCAGGGCAGCACTCGCCGCGCCCGGCGAGCCCAGCTCTCGGACGTCACCGGAGCCGTCGCGGACGACCTCCGCTCGAGATCCTGCCTGGTGGGTGGTCGGATGCCCGTCGCCTGACTTCGTTGCGCGAGCTCGCGTGCGATCGTGGTCGAGCGGGCGATCACCGAACGCTCCTCGTCGATCCAATGCGGATCTTCCTGGTAGTCGAGGTGGTAGGTCACCAGATCCGCCTGACGGATTCGGGGTCGATCGAGGACCTCGAAAAGCGCGGTCATGAAGGCGGTTTCCCACACCTTGCGGTCGCTCTTGCGCCGATCGAGCACGTCGACGGTCGTTCCATAGTATTCGAGGAGAATCTGCCGGACGAGGTCATCCTGGTAGATCAGCGAGCCAGGCGTGTAGTGGGTCTGGGTTCCGAGGGGGCCGTGGAGCACGGGCGAGTTCTTGCAGAACGGACTGACGTAACCGTACACCCGCTTCGAACGAGCGGTCTCGAGCAGACGGCCGAGCGCCTTGGCCGGTACGACGACGTCGTCGTCCATCAAGCACAGATGACTCCCGTTCAGGGCGAGGATAAGCCGGGTCTTCCCGTTAGAGAAGGCGAGATCCGACTCGCCACTGTATTCGTAGCTGCAATGGACGCGACGGTCGGCGGCGAGCCGAAGGGCGTACCGGACGTCGTCGCGATTGATCACCGGCCGCGCCGAGGTGTCCACGACGTGGATTCGCAGATCAACCTCGTCCTGGAGGAGCAGGCTGGCGAGGGCCATGCCAAGCGTTGGCTTGCCCTTGGTCAAAATGCCGACGTCGATTCGTCCATCCAATGGCGCGCTTTCATGGGAACGCTCGGTCGTTGGTTGGGCGTCGGCTAGGGTCACGCTCATCCTCGGAGGTTGGGCCGACCGCTCGTCGCGGAACGGCCAAAGATTGACTGAAGGCTCTTTAAGACCAATATAGCAAAGGCAACCGGGCGCACGCAAGGTGCAGTTTAATCCGATCTATCTAGCAATTTCGTGAATGGCGGCTGTGGTACAATACGTGGCCGTCACAAGGGAGAGGAATACGTCGCATGGAAATCCTGGTCCAGAAGTACGGAGGTAGCTCGCTGGCCAACGCGGATCGCATCCGGGCCGTCGCGCGGCGCGTGGCGGCGAGCCGCGACTCGGGACGGCCGATCGTCGTCGTCGTCTCGGCGATGGGAGATACGACCGACGACCTGATCGAGCTAGCCCAGCAACTCGCCGAGGATCCGGACGATCGCGAGCTCGATTTGTTGCTCTCGACCGGCGAGATGATCTCGTGTACGCTGATGGCGATGACCCTGCGCCACATGGGCCACGAGGCGATCTCGCTCACTGGCGCACAGGCGGGGATCAGGACAGATTCCAGCCACCGACGAGCGCGGATCGTGGCGGTCGACCCGTCGCGGGTCCATCGAGAGCTTGCCGCTGGACGGATCGTCGTAGTGGCAGGGTTCCAGGGAATTACCGAGGAGTTCGACATCACGACGCTGGGGCGTGGCGGATCGGATACGACCGCGGTCGCCCTGGCGGCGATTCTCCACGCCAGGACCTGTGAAATCTATACCGACGTGGATGGCGTTTACACCGCCGATCCCCGGATCGAGCCGCGAGCGCGCAAGCTCGACGAAATCTCCTACGAGGAAATGCTTGAGCTGGCTCAACAGGGAGCAAAGGTCATGCACCCGCGCGCGGTGGAGCTCGGAAGCGTGTACGGGGTGCCGATCGTCGTCCGCTCCAGCTTCAACGAGAACCCGGGCACGTTGATTCACGGAGAGACCGCCATGGAAATTCGAAACAAAGTGCGCGGTATCGCACACGATACCGACGTCGCGAAGGTCACGGTGGTCGGGGTTCCCGACCGCCCCGGCATCGCGGCATCGCTCTTCCGTCCCCTGGCCGACGCCAACATCAGCGTCGACGTGATCGTTCAGAACGCCAGCATTCAGGGAACGACCGATCTGTCGTTCACCGTCGCCCGGAGCGATCTGAATCGGACGCTGCGTCTCGTCCAGCCGTTGACGGGCGAGCTGCAGGCCGCCGACATCGTCAGCAGCACCGACCTGGCGAAGGTATCGATCGTGGGGACCGGCATGCAGCACGCTCCCGGCTACGCGGCGCGCATGTTCAAGGCGCTCGCCGACCGAAACGTGAACATCGACATGATCACCACGTCGGAAATCCGGATCACCTGCCTCATCGACGCGCAGCAGGTATCGGACGCGGTTCAGGCGCTTCACGAGACGTTTCAGCTCGACAAAGCGGACCTCTGAATGGCCGCCCGTGGTTCCTGTGGTAGAATCATGGCAGCGGACAACCATCTGCCGATGGTTCGATGAGTGACGTTCCGTACTGGGTCGGCTTCAATCTCGTGTCCGGAATCGGACCGTCGCGATTTCGGCGCCTGCTCGGCTACTTCGGCACCGCCGAGACGGCCTGGCGCGCGAGTCCGCGGGATCTGGCGCTCGCTGGCCTCGATGCCAAGACGCTAGAATCGCTGGTGTCTCGTCGGGCTCGCATCGATCTCGACCGCGAGATGGATCGGATCGAGAGAGCTGGGGTGCTCCTCGTGACCCTCGAGGACGACTCGTATCCCCCGCTGCTCAGGCAGGTGACCGATGCCCCTCCGCTGCTGTACGTCCGTGGCGCCATTCGAACCGGCGACGAGCTGGCGATCGCGGTCGTGGGAACGCGGCGGGCGACGGTCTATGGTAAGCAGGTCTGCGAGCAGTTGACACGGGAGGTCGCCGGAAGAGGGGTCACGATCGTGAGCGGACTGGCGCGTGGCATCGACGCGATCGCCCATCGGGCGGCGCTGGACGCGGGCGGCAGGACGATCGCGGTCGTCGCGTCGGGGGTCGACGTCGTCTACCCACCCGAACATCGGTCTTTGGCGCACGAGATTGTCGACAACGGCGCGATCATCTCGGAATACCCGTTCGGGGCGCCACCCGAGGCGGGAAACTTTCCGGCCCGAAATCGTATTATCAGTGGGATGACGCGCTTGACGCTGGTGGTGGAAGCCGGCGAGACAAGCGGCGCGTTGATCACCGCGAATTTCGCGCTGGAACAAGGACGTGACGTGCTGGCCGTGCCGGGGAGCATCCTGGCGGCCGGCTGTATCGGGACGAACCGACTGATCCAGCAGGGCGCGAAGCTCGTCCAGAATGCCGACGACGTTCTGGACGAGCTGGACGTCGGGACAGTCGGGCGTCAGCTCGAATTCCGGGCAATGGTGCCTGAAGATCCTATCGAGCGCTCTCTCCTGAACATCCTAACCGGGGAGCCGGCGCACATCGACGAGATCGTGCGTCAGACGAACCTTCCGGTCGCGACGGTCAGCAGCGCCCTGGCGTTGCTCGAGCTCAAGGGGATGGCGCGGCACGTTGGCGGAATGAGCTACGTGACAACCGGCCGCTGAACGTCGAGAAAGGCAACACTACATCTATGGCGAAGAAACTGGTCATCGTAGAATCTCCGACCAAGGCCCGCACGGTCGGACGATTTTTGGGACGAAACTACGTCGTTGAGGCATCGGTGGGCCACATCCGTGACCTACCGGCCAACCGCCTGGGCGTGGACGTGGAACACGATTTCACGCCCCGTTACGTGATTCCTGAAAAGAAGAAAGACGTCGTCAAAAAGCTGCGCAGTCAGGTCCGCGATGTCGACGACGTATACCTGGCGACCGACCCGGACCGAGAAGGCGAAGCGATCTCCTGGCACTTGGCCGAGACGTTGAATCTCAAGGACGCGCGGCGCGTTCACCGGGTCGAGTTCCACGAGATCACCCGCGATGCGATCCGTCGGGCGTTCGCATCGCCCCGCGCCATCAACATGCGCCTTGTCGAGGCTCAGCAGGCCCGCCGAATTCTCGATCGCCTGGTCGGCTATAGCCTGAGCCCGTTGCTTCGTCGAAAGATCAGCAAACGAGGGCTATCGGCAGGACGTGTCCAATCGGTCGCGGTTCGCCTGATCGTCGATCGCGAGCGGGAGATCGAGAACTTCGTCGCCCAGGAGTACTGGACGATCGACGTCGAGCTCTCGAAGCTGAAGGAGGGGTCGCGGACCAGGTCGAGGTCGTTCGTCGCCAAGCTCATCCAGATCGAGGGACGTAAGCTGGAGCTGAACGACGAGACGGCCGCCACGGGGGTCGTGGACGGCCTGAAGCGCTCGTCTTTTGTCGTGGTCGACGTGCGACAGCGCGACGTGTCGCGGCATCCCTCGGCGCCCTTCACGACGAGCACTTTGCAGCAGGAGGCGTCACGGAAGCTTGGCTTCAGCGCGAAGCGGACCATGGCGGTTGCTCAGCAGCTGTACGAAGGGGTCAGCCTTAAGGGCGAGGGGAACGTCGGACTGATCACCTACATGCGGACCGATTCCACGAACGTGGCGGCATCGGCGCAATCCGAGGCGCTGGAGTATGTGAAGCGGGTGTACGGACAGGAATACGTCCCCGAGCCGCCGAACGTGTACCGCACGAAGGCGAAGGGCGCCCAGGAGGCACACGAGGCGATTCGTCCGACGTCGATCGAACGGACGCCGGACGCGATCAAGGGCGAGCTATCGCAGGATCAGCTGCGACTCTATCGGTTGATCTGGCAGCGAATGCTCGCCAGTCAGATGGAGAGCGCGGTCTACGACAGCGTGACCGTGGACGTCGCGGCCGGACCGGCGAGTGGTGATCGGCCCTATCTGCTGCGGGCCACCGGCTCGACCGTCAAGTTCAAGGGTTTTACCGCGGTTTACACCGAGGGCCACGACGACGGCGACGAAGACGATCAAGAAAAGCAGCATCCCTTGCCGAAGCTCGACGTCGGCGAGGCGCTGAAGCTCCACGACGTGCGACCCGAACAGCATTTCACGCAGCCGCCGCCACGTTACACCGATGCGACGCTCGTGAAGACGCTGGAGGAAAACGGCGTGGGGCGACCCAGCACCTACGCGCCGACCCTGTCGACGATTCAGGAACGCGGCTACGTCGAGCGCAGCGGCAGGCAGCTTCGACCGACCGAGCTGGGAAAGCTCGTAACCGATCTGCTGGCCGAGCACTTCCCGGACGTGATAGACGTTAGCTTCACCGCCGATATGGAAGAGAAGCTCGACGAGATTGCCAACGATGGTGTTCCCTGGGTGGGGGTGCTTTCGGCCTTCTACGGTCCGTTCGAAGAAACGCTTCGCCAGGCCGACGAGCAAATGCCCTCGGTGTCGATCGCACCGGAGCTGGCCGGCGAAAACTGCGACAAGTGCGGCCATCCGATGCTGATCAAGTTCGGTCGCTTCGGAAAGTTCATCGCCTGCAGCAACTATCCCGCGTGCCGTAACACGAAGTCGTTTGTCGTCAAGGTTGGGGTGAGATGTCCGAGCTGCCATGAGGGCGAGCTGGTTGAAAAACGTACCCGCCGAGGGCGCTTGTTCTTCAGCTGCTCGCAGTACCCCACCTGTGAGTTCGCGCTCTGGCAGCGTCCTTTGTCGACGCCGTGTCCGAAGTGTGGTGGACTCCTGGTCGAGGCCGGCCGGAACGAGGCCAGGTGCCACGAGTGTGGGGAAACGGTGTCGCGCGACTCGCTCCCAAGCGAGGGCATCGCCGCCGCCGCGACCAATTAGCAGCGGGCGGAAAGGGGAGAGAGTGGATTTTCAAAAGCGAATCGACGCGGCTCGGGCGTTGATGGCCGAACGAGGCGTCGACGTCCTCCTGGTCAGCCATCCGGCCAATCGTGAGTATTTGTCGGGGTTCGCCAACGCCGACGAGTCGTCCTCGGCGGCCGCTGCCTGGATCATTCTGACTCCGACGGCCGGCTATTTCGTGACCAGCTTCCTGTATTACGAGGCTATCGCGGGCACGCTTCGCCACCTCGAGCCGACGAAGTCCGAGTCACGCCCCTTACCGGCCGTCATCGACATGCTCAAAAAGCTGCCGCCGGCCAGGATCGGCTTCGAGAGCTCGTGGATGAGCCATGGCGTCGTCGAGAAGTTGAGCGAAGGAATTGGCGCCGGTCATACCCTGACGTCGGCTGACGGACTGATCGAGCGACTGCGCGAGATCAAAGATGCCGATGAGCTCGCGGTGATGCGTCGAGC
>JAJPKB010000425.1 GCA_021323915.1 Chloroflexota bacterium
GTCGGTCGGAAACGTCTGCGAAGCGCTGACGACCTATTCGATTCGAATCGACGAGGCCGGCGACGTGCTCCTGAACCTCGGCGTCTGAGCTCGTCCCGACGCGCGGGTCTGAACGCTGGCGCCTGCCCTCCAGGCTTGATGCGCATGGGGCGATTCGAGAATCGCCCCAACCGCCCGATCTTCCGCGTCTCGGCGGTCAGCCTCGTCGGACTTTCCGCGGATCTGCACGATGCCTCACGTTCGCGCCACGCCCCGCCGAATGCTACAATCCCAGCCGGGACCGAGAGCGCCTCGAAGCGTCGAAGGATAGGGGCATTACTCGTGACCAATTGGGATTATCGTGGTCGGAATCACCGGGTTAACCTCGAGCTGGATTCACCTGGGGAAGATCGATGCGGGTTATCGGGCTGATCTCCGGTACGTCGGCTGATGGCGTCGACGCCGTCCTGGTGGACGTCGAGCGGCGGGAAGGGCGCATCTTTCTGGAGACGCTCGGGACGGAGTCCCTCCCGTACCCGGACGACCTGCGCCAGGAGGTCCTCGACGCGTGCCGGCCGGAGAGCGGCCGGGTCGACCGCATTTGCCGTCTGAACGCGCTCCTCGGCGAATGGTTCGCGACGGCCGCGCTCCGGGTCGTCGAAGCGAGCGGCCTGCGCCCCGACGATGTGGACCTGATCGCGTCGCACGGCCAGACGGTCTACCACGCTACTCAGCCGGGCCAGGAGCCGCCGTCGACCCTCCAGTTCGCCGAGCCGGCCATCATCGCCGAGCGAACCGGTCGGACCGTCGTCGCGAACTTCCGGCCCCGGGACATCGCGGCCGGCGGCCAGGGGGCGCCGCTGATCTCCTACGTCGACTACCTGCTCTTTTCCGATCCCCAGCACGCTCGGGCTTTACAGAATATTGGCGGCATCGCGAACATCACCTACCTGCAGCCGGGCGGTCGGCCGGAGGATGTATTCGCGTTCGACACCGGGCCGGGCAACATGATCGTCGACGCCCTGGTGGCCGACCTCTTCGGCGAGCGGTTCGACCGCGACGGCCGCATCGCCGCGAGCGGCGGGATCGACGCGGCTCTCCTATCCGAGCTACTGGCCGACCCTTATTTCGCGCAACCGCCGCCCAAGACGACCGGGCGCGAGCAATTCGGGGTCCAGTTCGCGCGTCGGCTGAGAGAGCTTGGCGAGGCACGCGGCTTGTCCCCGGCCGATCTCGTGGCAACGGCCACCGCGCTGACGGCGCGCAGCATCGCCGACGCCTTCACGCGGTACCTGCCGAGGATCGACGAGCTTATCGTCTCGGGTGGGGGCGCGGCGAACCCAACCATGGTCGCCTGGCTGGCCGACTCGCTTCGCGAACGAGGATTCGGGCCGATGATCCGCCGACCGGAGGCCTTCGGCGTCTCCTCCGATATGAAAGAGGCGATCGGCTTTGCCGTCCTCGGCTACGAGACCCTCCACGGCCGGGTCGGGACCCTCCCGCGCTGCACCGGCGCCCGCCACGCGGTCGTCCTCGGCCAGATCGTGCCGGGCGACAACTACTTCAGATTGCTGCGAAGGATCCTCGAGGAAGCGGGCTGAGTATCGCTCTGGGTCAGGCAGGCCGCGCAAGGTAGGCTTGGGCGGCCAGTGCGTCGCCCGGCCTTGTCGGTGGAAATCCGTGCCGATCGTCCTCCCGACCGGCGCATGGTACTTTTGGCGCTTGGACTGACTGGAACCTGGCGCTCCGTTCGTAATATAATGGCGCGACGAACGCGGCGGCGTGGCCGCGCATTCCGGGCGTGGAGCTGGACGCCATCATGACGGGTGACTTCTCCCGGTTCACCTTCGATCCCAAAAAGCACTTCGACAGCGTTCTCATGCAGCAGGGCCGTGTTCAGCTCGATGCCGACTGGAACGAGCAGCGAGAGATCGTCGCCCACCGCATCGAGACGGCGACGATCGATCTGCTCGGACCGAGCGGCGCCCCCGAAGACGACGCCGGGTTCGCGATCTGGCCCGCGTACGCCCTCGACTTCGACGGCGTCGACGACCACGTGATCCTCGGGTCACGAGAGATCGGCGGGCGGGTCGGCTACCCGGCGTTCACCCTCGACGTTCGTATTTGCCCGCGTGCCGGCACCGACGGCGGCACCGTGCTCAGCAGCCTCGGCGTCGGCGACGCCGGCGAGTACACCCTGGAAGTGGACGGCGAGGGAATCGTCGTGTTCCGGATGTTCGTCAGCGCCACGGATCAAACGACCGGACCGGCGACCGCGCCGGCCGGTCCGGAAGGCTCTGCCAGCACCAGGGTGATCGAAGCACGGGCGAGCCGGCCGATCCCTTTCGACCGGCTCAGTCACCTCACCGTCACGATGGCCGGCGGCGAAGCCGTCGTCTACCTGGACGGAGAGATCGCCGCCACGAGCGGTGAGACGAACGCTACCTTTCAGGCGCACTTTCCGCTCGTCGTCGGAGCGTCGGTTCCCCACGGTCGCGGGGCGGATCATTTCGCCGGCGTGATCGCGGACGTACGCTTCTGGACGGTGGCGCTGTCCGCGACGGACGTGATTCGCCACCACGAGCGCGGGCTGGAAGAAACGGACGCGATTCTGGCCGGACACTGGCCCCTCGACGAGGGCGCCGGTCAAGCCGCGAACGACCGCAGCGGCAACGGCAATCACGGCACCCTCGGCGGGGGCGTGCCGGACTTCTGTCCGACCTGGGTGTTCCACGATCTGGCGATCGGTCGGGGCCGCTACTACGTGGATGGGATCCTCTGCGAAAACGAGCGGACGGCCCAGCTCACCGATCAGCCGGACGATCCGGGGGAGAAGCTGTCCGCCGCGAGCGGGTCGGCCAGGTACCTCGTCTACCTCGACGTCTGGAAGCGGAACCTGACCGCCATCGAGGATCCGACGATCCGCGAGGTGGGCCTGGGCGGGCCGGACACGACCACTCGACTCAAGACGGTCTGGCAGGTGAAGCTGCTTCCGGAGACCGGCCACGGGGAGACCAGGGAGGGCGCTTCGCCGGCGAGACAGTGGGACGAGCACGTCCAGCGCGCCCGTTCCCGCGGCATGCTCCGCGCCGGCCGGTTGCGCGCCTCGACCAGTCTCGGCAACCAGCTCTATCGGGTGGAGATCCACCAGGGCGAGGAGGACGGCCCGGGACGGTCATCCGCGAAGAGCGAAGCCACCTTCAAGTGGTCGCGCGACAACGGCGCGATCGCCTATCCGGTCCGGGCGGTCGATCCGACGAGCGGCCTGGTCACCCTGAGTCCATTCGGTCGGGACTGCACCGCGCTCCGGCCGGGCGACTGGGTCGAGCTGACCGACGACGGGTTCGTCCTTCAGGGGCGACCGGCGCCGCTCTCGCGGATCGTATCGGTCGACTACGCGCGCCAGGAAGTCGTGCTCTCCCCGGCCCCGGCCGACGACGTCGCCCGCGATCCTTCCAGGCA
>JAJPKB010000107.1 GCA_021323915.1 Chloroflexota bacterium
CTGCCGGTTCGCCTGTCCGACGGTGCGACGGTGGCCAACGACGCACTTCCCCTGAGCGAGGTCGTGATCGTGCCATCCGGAGCCCGGGGTGACGCCTTACGTCGAGCCACCCTCCAGCCTCGAGAGACACAACGTCCGGGCGCTGACGCTCGACACCGCCGCCCAGGGCGTTATCGCCGCCGGCATCAACGTTTTCGTCGCGGTTTTCCTCGTTCGATTGGGCGCGCCCAACGCCCTCGTCGGCTTCCTGGCGTCGGCTCCCGCTCTCGGCGCGATCTTTCTCTCGATTCCGGCCGGTCGCTACCTCGAAGGGCGCCAGGACCTCGTCCGGGTGGTCAACCTGAGCCGCGTCTTCATCCGATTGTCCTACCTGGCGATCGCGCTGGTGCCCTTCGCCTTCGTCGGCGATCGTGCGATCTGGCCGGTCGTGATCCTCTGGACCTTCACCTCGATCCCGGCGGCGATCGCCAACCCGGCCTGGACGACGGTGGTGGCGAAGGTCATCCCGCCGCGTCGCCGGCCGCGCGTGAACGGCAACCGCTGGGCGATCCTCAGCGTCATCACCGCGATCGGCGGCGCCGGGTTCGGCTGGATGCTCGACCGAGTCGCGACTCCCCTCAATTTCCAAATCGTCTTCGTCGCGTCGTTCCTTGCCGGCATCGTCTCGATCTACTTCTTCGGCCTGATCCGAATTCCGCGCGACGACAAGGCGTCACCTGACGAGCCGGCGAGCCATCGGTCCATGAAGCATCCCGTATTTCGCGGTGAGGCGCCGACGGGGAGTCCGGAACACGTTCACCGCGAAGACGCAAAGGGCGCGAAGGCGGAAGAGGGAATGCAGAATCCAGAAGACAGAAGCGAGAATGGGGACCGCGGACGACCCGCGGCTTCCTCCTTCCCGCTTCCCGATTCTTTATTCCGCGTTCGCCCGTCGCGGGGCGCCCTCTGGGCCGCGCGCCTTCGCGGTGACGGTCTCTCGTTTCCTAAAGTGCGGGATGCTCCATCGCTCGTCCACGGGAAGTCCGGGCGGGCGCTCTCGCGGATCCTGCCGATCGGGGAGATCGTTCGGATGTCCCGTCGCTACCCCGGCTTTGCCCGATTCACCCTCGCCTCGTTCGTCTATCGAATCGGCCTGAACCTGCCGGTCGCGCTGTACTCCATTTACGCGGTGCGGGAAGCCCACGCCAGCAACACGATCATCGGATTGCAGTCGACCGCGGGCAACCTGGCGCTGGTCGCCTCGTATCTCTTCTGGGGACAGCTTGCCGCGCGCCGCGGGCATCGAATCGTTCTGCTCGCGGCAACGGCCGGGCTGAGCTTTTACCCTCTGGCCACCTCGCTCGTCGTCGACGCGGTCTGGCTGATTCCGGCGACCCTGATCTGGGGCACCTTCGCCTCGGGCATCGACGTGTCCTTCTTCGAAAGCCTTCTCCACACCTGCCCGAGCGATCGCCTGCAAACCTTCATCGCGGTGAACTCGGCGATCGCCAACCTGGTGATCTTCCTCGCGCCGATCGCCGGCACGGTCCTGGCCGACCTGCTCGGCATCCGATTCGCCCTCGTCGGCGCCGGGGCGATCAGTCTGATCGGCAGCACGCTGTTCTACATCCTGAACGTGGCCAACGAAAATGCCCCGAAGCACGATTCTCCGCGGCTCTCGCCGGAGAACCCGTGACCTGACCCTAGCCAGAAGTGCAGGTCGCGACCTGCTCGAATCGGCGGTGGCGGCGCGCGACGAATCGTCTATCCTGTCAATGTAACGAACCGACGCCGACGCGCGTCGGCCTTTCTGATACGGGAGCAAGAAAACATGGCAGGTACGGGACAGACCGGTGGTCTGCTGACCACCCTTTCCGACGAGCTGGCCGCGGCCGTCGAGCGCGCCGCGAAGGCGGTGGTCAGCGTCGACGCTCGGCGCCAGCGCCCGGCAAGCGGCATCGTCTGGCCAACCGCCGGCGGCGTGATCGTCACGGCCGACCACGTCGTCGAGCGCGACGAGGATATCACCATCATCCTGGCCGACGGGCAGAAGGTCGGGGCGACCGTCGTCGGGCGCGACCCGGGGTCCGACGTGGCGGTGCTCCGCCTCGCGGCGGGACCGACCGCGCCGGCCCCGGCCGAGCTGGCGCCGGCCGGCGAGGCGAAGATCGGACACCTCGTCCTCGCGGTGGGGCGGCCGGGTGGATCTCCGATGGCGAGCTTCGGGATCATCAGCGCGCTCGGCGGAAGCTGGCGGACCCAGCGCGGCGGTATCGTCGAGGGATACGTTCGGGCGGACGTCACGCTGTATCCGGGGTTCTCCGGTGGTCCACTGGTCGACGTCCAGGGACGAGTCGTCGGGCTCAACAGCTGGCACCTGGCCGGGGGGCAGGAGATGGCGATTCCCACGGCGGCGCTTGGCACGATCGTTCAGACGCTCGTGACCCAGGGCAAGGTGCGCCGAGCTTACCTGGGCGTGACGTCGCAACCGGTCCGAATTCCGGACGGGCTGCGTCAAACGCTTTCGTTGTCCCAGAAAGTTGGGCTCATGGTCGTCGGGGTCGAGCCGGGCAGCCCCGCCGACCAGGCCGGGCTTCTCCTGGGCGACGTGCTGATCGACGTGGCCGGCCAGACGATCGCCGATGTGGACGACCTACAGGCGGCGCTCGGGCCGGCGACCGTCGGAAAGCCGACGACTGTCACGGTTATCCGCGGCGGCCAGCGTCGGACGATCAACGTGACGCCGGGAGAGCGGGCCTGAGGTTACGGGGGCGCCGCTCGGCGTGTCCGTGGCGGCGCTCACGCGTCAGAGGAGGAACTCAATGGCAGCGATACTTGATCAGCTGGCCACGACCAGTCAGATCTCCGACGAGCTTGCCGCGCTGGCGCGGCGAGTCCGGCCCAGCGTGGTCGTCGTTCGAGGAACGACGTCCGGCGGTGGGGCCGGCGTCGTCTGGGACAGGCGGGGCATCGTCGTCACGAACTATCACGTCGCGCCGGGGCGAGCCGCCGAGGTAGACTTCGGCGATGGCGAGCGCCGCCCAGCGCGCGTCGTCGGACAATCGCGCGAGCTCGACCTGGCGGTGCTCCGCCTGGACGATCCGTCGCCGCCGGGCGCGCTCGTTCCGGTGGCCGTCGGAGACTCCAGCGCGCTCCAGGTGGGCGAGCTGGTGATCGCGGTGGGCAATCCGCTGGGCGAGCGCAACGCGGTGACCCTCGGAATCTTCAGTGGACAGGGCAAAGTGAGCTGGCCGAACGGCTCGCGCGAGGTCGTCCAGGTCGGGATCACCCTGCGGCCGGGAAATTCCGGCGGCGCCCTGGTGGATACCCGGGGACGCGTCGTCGGCATCCCGCACATGGTCGTCGGCGCCGGACAGGCGCTGGCGATTCCGAGCAACGCCGTCCAGCGTTTCGTGAAGAGCATCGTCGGCGACCTGTCGGCGAATTAGCGGTGACGCGTTGGATTCGGCCAGTGATCGTCTTCATAGGGGCAGACACCGGTGTCTGCCCCTACCGTATCACGATCGGGCGAGATACCTGGTCCAGCTTCAACAAGGTACCACTGGTCGAACGCCACCAGAGGCGACGGTAAGGCAATGGATCCCACTCCAAATGCTCCGATAGATCGCCAGCTTCTTCGAGCGCTGGTCGTCGCCCGGCAGCCGCTCGCTCTCGCCGGTCTGCGCGCGGTCGTCGGAGATTCGGAAGCCGCCACCGGCGGCGGCCAGGCCATGAGCGCCGAACAGGCC
>JAJPKB010000608.1 GCA_021323915.1 Chloroflexota bacterium
ATCCGGTTGGGATTCGCGCCGAACGGCGCGAGCGCATCGTAGATCGCGTTCGCGACGGCGGGCGGCGCGCCGAGCGTTCCGCCCTCGCCCACCCCCTTGATCCCACCTAACGAGTGCGGCGACGGCGTGACGACGTGGTCGATCTCGATCGACGGAATCTCGACCGGCGTCGGAACGAGGTAATCCATCAGCGTGGCGTTGAGGAGCTGACCGTTCTCGTCGTAGATGATCTCCTCGTACAGCGCGCCGGCGATTCCCTGGGCGGTGCCGCCGCGGATCTGTCCCTCGACAATCAGCGGATTGATCATGACACCGCAGTCGTTGACGACGATGTAACGCGGGATCGTGACGACGCCGGTCTCGACGTCCACGTCGACGACGCACAGGTGGGTCGAGTTGGAAAAGGTTGTCGGCGGCGGCTTATAGGTGTTCGTCGAATCGAGGAGCGGCGACATGCCCGGCGGCAAGCTGTCGGGATCGTTGTAGGCCTTGTCGGCGATCTGGGCAAGGGTCAGGGCGCGCGCTGGAACGCCCCTGACGCTGGCCACGCCATCGGCAAGCTCAAGATCCTCGACCCGCGCCTCGAGCAGGTGCGCCGCGATGGATAGGACCTTTTCTTTCACCGCGCGCGAGGCAAGCATCAACGACCCGGCCCCGACGACGGCGCCCCGACTCCCACCGGTGCCCATGCCGAACGTGACCGCCGCGGTGTCGTTCTGGACGACCCGCACCTTGCTGACGTCGATCGCCAGCTCGTCGGCGACGACTTGCGCCATGGTGGTCTCGTAGCCCTGGCCGTGCGCCGAGATACCGATGATCGCGGTGACCGTCCCGGTTGGATCGATCCGGACCGTCGCGACGTCGTAGCCGAAGCCGGTCGGCTCGGCGTAGACGCAGAGCCCAACGCCCCGATACCTTCCCTGACGGCGCAGCGCGCTTTGCTCCTCGCGGAACGCCGCGTAATCGAGGATCTCGAGCGCGCGATCGGTCGACTCGACCAGGCTGACGGCGTCGACGTCCCAGCTCGTCTCGTTTGGCATCCGAAACGGCTGGTCTTCCCGGCGAATCAGGTTGCGGCGACGCACCTCGACGGGGTCCATCCCCAGCTGGCGGGCGATCCGTTCGACGACCCCCTCGTGGATCCAGGTGGAGAATGCCCAGGGAGCGCGGTAGGCGCCCTGCGGGCACTTGTTCGTCACGACCCCGGTGACGTCGTACTCGAACGCCCGGAGCCTGTACGGGCCGGGGATCATGTAGGCGCTCATGTTGGGGATATCGTGGGGTGGGGCCGGATAGATCGGATAGGCGCCGACGTCCGAAAGCATCGACGCGCGCATCGCGAGAATCGTCCCATCGCGCTTGACGGCGGCCTCGATCTCGCAGACGTCCTCGCGGGCGTGGCAGCTCGCGAGGATGCTCTCGCGTCGGTCCTCGATCCATTTGACCGGACGCCCGAGCTTCATCGTGGCGATGGCGATGGCCCACTCGTCGCGATAGAGGCCAAACTTCTGTCCGAACGCCCCACCGATATCCGGAGCGATCACGCGAATGCGGTTCTCGTCGATGCCCAGCGCCTGCGCCAGCCATCCACGCTCCAGGTGCGGCGCCTGGGTTCCGATCCAACCGTTGAGCTGATTGGTGCCCGGGTTGTACGACATCAGACAGCCGCGGGTCTCCATGGGCAGGTTCGTCTGGCGATTGCTGATAAACCGCTCACGGACCACCACGTCCGCATCCCGAAACGCGGCCGCGACGTCGCCGAAGGTCTGCTTTCGCTGGTAGACGACGTTCGAGCCAATCGTCTCGTCGACCACCGCGGCGGCTGGCTCGCGTCCCTGCTCCGGCCCGACGACCGCCGGCAGCACGTCGTATTCGACGTCGATCAGCTCACCGGCGTCCTCGGCGCGGTACCGATCCGTGGCGACGACGCAGGCAACCGGATCGCCGACGAACCGCACCTTCTCGACGGCGAGCGGACCCATCCCCATCGGTTTCAGGCCTTCGCCTTCCTTGGTTCGCAGCACCGGGAAGTCCCGCGCCAGCTCGTCGCCGGTGAGGACCAGCAGCACCCCCGGCGCCTTAAGCGCCGCCGCCGCATCGATCCGAACGATCCGGGCGTGCGCGTGCGGGCTACGCACGAACGCGGCGTGGAGCATTCCCGGCTCCACGAGATCGTCGACGTAGCTCCCGCGACCGGTCAGGAAGCGGGGATCTTCACTGCGCTTCAGGCGCGCTCCGACAAACCGCGGGGGAACCGGTGTCGAGACCATCTACTGTCCCTCCTCTGCTAGCTTCGCCGCGGCCGATTGGACCGACGCGACGATGCTCTGATAGCCGGTGCACCGGCAGATGTTGCCGGAGAGAGCCTGCCGGATCTCGGACTCGGACGGGTTCGGATTCTCGCGCAGGAGCGCATACGCCGCGACGAGGAATCCAGGAGTGCAGAACCCGCACTGCAAGCCATGGTTCTCCCAGAACGCCGCCTGGACCGGATGGAGCGCTCCGTCGCGCCCCAATCCCTCGACCGTCGTAATCTCCGCGCCGTCGCACTGGACGGCAAACACCAGGCAGGAGCGGGCCGCTTCGCCGTCCAGCAGCACCGTGCAAGCACCGCAGACGCCGTGCTCACA
>JAJPKB010000223.1 GCA_021323915.1 Chloroflexota bacterium
CGCTCGGATCAGGCGGTCGATTGGACCGCCGTGCCGGACACCTTGCTAGCGCGCGCCTGCGCGGCCCACGACCACGATGCGTTCGCCGAGCTCGTCCGTCGCTACCAGCGTCCGCTGGCCAGGGCCGCGCGCCGCCTGCTCGGCGACGAAGAAGACGCTCGCGACGCCACCCAGCAGGCGTTCACCCAGGCGTTCCTGGCGCTGCCATCGTCGCGCCTCGACCTTCCGGTGCGCCCCTGGCTGTTCCGGATCCTTCGCAACCAGTGCTTCGATCGGCTGCGGCGCAAGGAGGCGATTCCCTTCTCCCGGCTCGCCCCCGCCTCCGACGGCGACGATGGCGCGCCGATCGACGCGCCTGACGATCGACCGCTTCCCGATGAGCTCGCCGAGCAGTCCGATCTTCGCCAGGCCGTCGAGTCGGCCATCGCCACCTTGCCGGCGCGGTATCGGCCGGTCGTCGCGCTCCGCTACGCCGACGACATGAGCTTCGCCGAGATCGCGGCCCAGCTGAACGTGCCGGAGCCCACCGCGCGCACCCTGTTTCAGCGCGCCAAGGCGATGCTGCGCGACCGGCTCGACCCCGAGCATCAGGGCTGGCGCCCGCCCGGCGTGCCGGCGGCAGGCTCGCCGACCGTCACGTCCAGGGTGACGTGATCCCCCACGATCTGTCCAGCGCCGTCGAGCAACGGCAGGCGCCGGCCGGTCTCCGGAGCGTACAGACCGACCAGCAGGCGATACCGACCGCGCGGCGTGCTCGACGCGAGCGCGAGCCCGTGAGGATCGGCGATCACCTCGCCATCGTCCCACACCGAGGTCGGATAGCCGCCCCGGTCCGGTGGACCATCACCCTGGGCTCGAATCGTTCCGGCGGCGTCGACGAGCTGGACGAACACGGTGTAGTCACGGCCGGGGCGGCCCCGCGCTCGCCAGTAGAGAGCCAGCGTCGCGGTCTGACCGGGCGCGAGGGACGATCCGTCGAGACCGGCGCCCACCAGGTCGATCTGGTCGCCGAAGTGGGCGAGGAGCGGATGTTGAACGCGCGGCGCCGGCCGCGGACGGCCGTGGACCTTGATCGGGCCGAGGCGAACCCGGCCGCCGGCTGGCCGCCCCTGTTCGTCGTACACCGTCAGGCGGGATAGATCGGCGCGGTCGTACACCCCTTCGTCGAGCCAGTAGGCGCCGGTCTCGGCGTTCGGGTCGACCTTGACGTCGAAGGTCGAGACGCCGGACGTGCCAAGCGGCCAGTAGTCGGGCATGAAGGGGCGGCCGTCGGTCTGTCCCCACCGCCGATTCGTTGCGTCGAACAGCTGGTTGAAGAAGTACCACTCGCGCGGGTCTCGCGTCAGCAGCCGCCAGTACCAGCGGACGGTGAGATTTTGCCCGGCCGTCGCGTCGCCGGGTACGTCGAAGCCGAGGACTTGAATCTGGTCGCCGAAGCGCGCTGGCAACCGGCGCGACGGCGTCGCGACCGGATGGTCGGCGGGAAGCTGGAATCGAAGGATGGGCTGTCCGCCCGGCGTCGTGCTGACGACGTCGCCGGCCTGGCCCGGGAAAAAGCGAGCGAGAAGCGTCGCCGGCGGCCGATCTCGGTCGGCGAAGACGTAGGTGGCCCCGTCGGGCTCCGGCGGAAACACCAGCGACGTCGTGCCGTCGAAGAGGCGCGGCGGCTCGCTGGAGGGCCGACGGCTCAACAGGAACGATTGGAGAGGGCCGTCGGCGTCGCCCGCCCCGACGAGGACGGGCGCTCCGGCGCCGCTGGACAAACGCTCGCCGGTCTGAATCGCGATCCAGCGGTCCGCGCCGTAGAGCGACGATACGTCCGGCGCGTGGGCCCAGACGCCGAAATAGTCGACCGCGGCGAAGGCAGCGCCGGCAACCACGGCGAGACCGGCCACGGCCAGCGGAGCACGCCGCCAGCTCGGCGCGCCACGGCGTTGAGACAGATCCCAGAGCCGGTCGGCGCCGAGCGCTGGAAGGACGAAGATGGCCGGAGCGACGCCGCTCACCCGAAGGTTGTTCGGGACCTCCCGATCGGTCAGCAGCGCCGGCACCAGCATCACGACGATCCAGGCCAGCAGCAGGGCGTGCGCCGGATCGCGCAGTCGGATGACCGCGAGAAGCAACCCCAGGACGAGCAGCGCCGAGGAGATCGGATCGAAGATCGGCTGCCCCGAAACGCTCCAGGCCCAGTTCGTGTCACCCGCGATGCTGAACACGCCCAACGAGCGAAGCGCGGTGTGGGCGAGCGCGAGCGCCGCGGCTCCCGGGCTCGTCGATGGATCGAGGAGCGGCGAGACGGCCCGGGCGCGGGTCAAGAACGCGTCCGGGTGACGGGCGAAGAAGATCCCCTCGGGCGCGAATACCAGAGTCGCGGCGACGCCGCAGGCGAGAAAGCCGGGCCAGGCGCGCCGAAGCCAGCGCGTATCCCAGGCCAGCAGATGGGCGGCGAACGCCAGGACGACGAGCGGAACGAAGCGCGCCGCGACGTAGGTGTAGAGCGACAATCCGACGAGCGCGCCAGCCAGCGCGAGCCAGGCCAGGCCGGTCAGAACCGGCGCCCGGCGGTCCTGCGGCGCCGCGACATCGGGGCGAAACGCTTCGAGGCCACGCCACAGGGCGTAGAACGCGAGCGCGCAAACCAGCGGGAGCAAGACCGGTCGCAGGGCCAGGCGACTGAGGATGACGTGCCAGGGCGACAACGCCAGCCAGCCGAGGGTGAGCATCGCGACCCGCCGGTCAAAGAGCCGACGGACGAGAACGTACGAGACGGGCAGCGTCAACATCCCGGCGAGCGCGGACGGCAGGCGCATGGCCAGATCGGTCTGGCCCAGGACGGATATGCTGGCCGCTTGAAAGTACATTAACATGGCCTCACGGCCGAAGTTCCCGGTCAGGAAGATCGGACGCGTGCCGTGTAGGATCTGCACCGCGTCGCTGGCGTTGTACGCCTCGTCCCAGAGCAGCCCGAGCGGAACGCGGTCGAGCTGAAAGCCGCGCAGCGCCCAGCCGATTCCGAGGAGGGTCACGAGTGCCAGCCTCTCCAGGGCGCCTTCGCGATCCGAGCGGGGCACGATCCAGCGCTTCATCGTGGCTATCGGGACATCTCCAGCGCGACGTCACCGGGGTAGTCGGTGGAAACGAGCGGCTCGCCTGGTGTCCGACCAGGGTTGGGCACGCCATTCGGCACGCGGTCGTCGACCGGCCGAAGAACCGCTCGCGAAAAATCCGGTCCAGCTCCGATGGGTCGTCCCGCATGGTACCCCGAAAGACGGCTCAACGGAAGCAAGAAATAAAGAAACAAATTCGTCTCGCCGAACGTGTGAGATAGTAGATAGGTAGGTCGAGGCCGACGATCCGAGCTTACCTGGAATCCGAGGGATGACGATGACTGACGTTGGGACGAAGATCGGACGCCTTTCCCTGAGGCGACGCACCTTGATCGCCGGCGCCGCGGTCGCCGGTCTCGGCGCGCTGGTCGCCGCGGAGGCCGCCAGCACCGCCGGCCTTCGGAGCCAGCCGTTGAGCGATGACGTCAAGCTGCGCCACCTGCTCCGTCGGGCCGGCTTCGGCGCCAGCAGCGCCGAGCTCGATCAGTATCGAAAGCTCGGCCTGTCCGGAACCGTCGATCGGCTGATCGACTACGAATCGGTGGACAACAGCGCGCTGGAGAACCGCCTCAAGAGCTACAACCTGGACCCGAACAAGTACGCCGACCTCGCCCGCTGGTGGGCGCTCCGGATGATCTACACCGCCCGTCCGCTCGAAGAGAAGATGACGCTCTTCTGGCACGGCCTCCTCACCTCCGCGGTCAGCAAGGTCGGGCGGTCGAACCCGATGTTCGTCCAGAACCAGTTCCTCCGCGCGAACGCTCTCGGCAGCTTCCCGGACATCCTGAAGGGAATCTCGAAGGATCCGGCGATGATGGTCTGGCTGGACCTCGAGACCAACCGCAAGGGGCACGCGAACGAGAACTACGCCCGCGAGCTGATGGAGCTGTTCAGCATGGGCGTCGGCAACTACACCGAGCAGGACGTCCGCGAGAGCGCCCGCGCGTTCACCGGCTGGGTCGTGCGGCGCAAGCTATCGGCGCCGGGCGCCTACGACTTCGAGTCCGCGTTCGTGCCGCGGTTCCACGACACCGGCTCGAAGACCTTTCTTGGCCAGACCGGCAACTTCAACGGCGACGACGTCGTCGACATCATCGTCAAGGAGCCGGTGTCCGCGCAATTCATCACCCGGAAGCTCTTCAGCTTCTTCGTTTACCCGAATCCGACCGACGACGAGCTGAAGCCCTTCGTCGACGTCTACACGTCGAGCAAGTACTCGATCCGAGCGGTCATGAAGGCGATCCTCAGCTCCGACGTGTTCTATTCGCCGCGCGCCTACCGCGCCCTGGTCAAGAGTCCGGCCGAGCTGGTGGCCGGCACCGCGCGGGTTCTCGGCGCGGAGGTCGACGGACGCGGCCTGCCGCAGTTGATGTCGCTGATGGGGCAGCAATTGTTCAATCCGCCGAACGTCGCCGGCTGGCCGGGCGGTCCCGCCTGGCTGACCAGTGGCACCTGGCTGGCGCGGCTGAACTTCGCCAATCGGGTGGCCGCCAGCGTCGGTCCCCCGTCGCTCGTCGCGCTGCTCGGCGCGCTGGCAGCAAAGCGAAAGAACGTTCCGGCGGTCTACCTGCCGCTGCCGACCGCCGGCGCTAGCACGCCCGCCGACGTCGTCGGACGCCTGACCGACCTTTTGCTCGATGGTCAGATCAGTCAGGACCAGCGTCAGGTGCTGCTCGACTACGTCGGCGGCCAGGGAGCGTCCGCCGCCCAGCCCTGGCTGGACGAGCGGCATCGAGGAGCGCTCTACCTGGCCCTGTCGATTCCGGAGTATCACCTGGCGTGAGCGCGCCGAGCGCACCAACGCGATCCATTGGAGAGGTAAGGACAAGTGGCTAACCTCAGTCGACGCGACCTGGTCAAGAGCGGGCTGGCCGTCGTGACCGCCGGTGCCTTCATGCCGTCGATCTTCACCCGCGCGCTCGCCGCCGCCAGCCTCGACAAGAGCGCCTCGACCGCCGGCGACGGTCCGGCGAAGACTTTGATCATCATTCAGCTGGCCGGCGGCAACGACGGCCTCAATACCGTTATTCCGTATGCCGATCCGCTTTACCATCAGCTGCGACCCAACCTCGGGATCCCCTCCGACCAGGTCGTTCCGCTCGACGCCCACCTGGGGCTGCACCCCTCGCTGAAGGGTTTGCGCGCCCTCTGGGATGCCGGGAAGCTGGCCGTCGTCGAGAACGTCGGCTACGATCACCCGAGCCTGTCACACTTCCAGGCGATGGACATCTGGCAGACCGCGGATCCGACGATCGGAAAGCACGACGGCTGGCTCTCGACGCTCGTCGGCGGCTCGGTCGACGCGAACGGTCACCCGTTCAAAGCGGTGAGCGTCGGGCCGGAGCTGGCGCCGGCCCTCTGCTGCCCGGCGATCCCGCCGCCCGCGGTCAACTCGCTCGCCGACTACCGGCTGCAGCCGGATCCCCGTTTCCCCAGCGGCCTGGCAACCCGCGAGGCCGCGCTCAACCGCCTCTATTCCAGCTACACCGCTCCCGCGCCCTACGCGGCCCTGCTCTCCGCCACCTCGGACACCGCCGAGCGAAGCAGCAAGGACGTCCAGGCCGCCGCCGCGACCCACGATACCGCGGTGACCTATCCGAAGGGAGGCTTCGGCGACGGCCTCAGGCTCCTCTCGGCGATCATCAACCAGGACATGGGGCTGAAAGTCGGGTACGTCGTGCTGGGCGGCTTCGACACCCACTCGACCCAGGCGAAGCACCACGCCGACCTGCTGCAGACCCTCGCCGACGGGATCACCGCCTTTCAAAGCGACTTGGCGAGCCACGGCAAGGCCGACGACGTCTTGATCATGACCTGGTCGGAGTTCGGCCGACGGGCGGCCGAGAATGCCAGCGCCGGCACCGACCACGGGACCGCCGCGCCGCTGTTCGTCGTCGGATCGGGCGTGAAAAAGGGAATCTACGGCGATCCGCCGAGCCTGAGCAACCTCGACAACGGAAACCTGCGTTTCGCCACCGACTTCCGCTCGATCTACGCCACCGTCCTCGACGGCTGGCTCCAGGCCGACTCGGCGACGATCCTCGGCCAGACGTTCAGCAAGGTGCCGTTCATTTAGCGGGCTCGGCCTCCGCCGGGAGCGCGGGCGTCTCGCCCGCCTGCGTCCGTTTTCCCCGGGCGGCCGGGATGCCCGCGCTCCGGATTGGTAGGTATTCCGTGAATCGCCGCTCTAACCCTAAGGGCCTTGCCAGCCCGGCCGATGCTTCGCTACAATTGGCGTGGCCGGGTGCCCGGTTCCAGCGGCGCGCGTCGCCTGCGACGGCGAGGAGCCGCTTGAGCACCACCACTCGACCGAGGCACGCATTCATGGTCGTGAACGCTCAAGCTCGACGCCCGGGCAAAATCGCCCCGCAACCCGAAGCGCGACGGCGGACGATCTCAAGCGCGGCGACGCATCCGGCGTCGACGTCGGTTGGCGCGATCATCCGGCGCATGACCGTCGCCCCGGATTCGATCACGCCCGGGGAGGTGTTGTCGCTACAGGGCGCGATCGGCAATCGCGCGGTCGGCGAGCTTCTCCGCGGCGCGACCCGACCACGGACGAGCGATTCCGCGCCGCCCCTTTCTCATTCGGCGCCTCAAGTCCGTCGGAAGTTGGAGTCCCTGGGGAAAGACCGCTTTCATGGGGACGTCACGGTCACCGACTACCGATTCGAGATCGAGCCGGCCAGGACCGAGGAGTTCGAGGGGCTGGACGGGGAGATGGAGAAGGTCACCTGGGACGAGCGGCCGGTGTTCGTGGACGAGTCGAGCGACGATCGTCTCGCGATCGTCACGGTGGCCATCCGGGAGAAGGAGAAGGTCCCGGACGTCTTTCAACGGTTGGGCGTCAGCTATTCCCAGGCCGCGGCCGGTGCGACGGTCTCCGGCCCGGGCGCGGTGGGAGATACCAACACGGCGCGCAAGGGTCTCATCCTTCAGTCGTATCTGGACGTTATCGGCCGTAAGAAGGCCAAGTTTCAGGCGGCCGAAACGAAGGCCGGCGAGAAATGGACGGCCGCCATGGAGGCCCAGCTGGCCCGACTCCGGGAATGCATCGCCGGTCGGGATAACCTGGTGGGCTGGCAGGTGCTGAAGACGCTGATCAAGGCCATCAACAGGGTCCGGGGGATCAAGGGGGCAGCCCCGGAGAAGATGACGGCCGAAGAGAAAGAGGCCATCCTGAAGGCGGTTCCCGAGGCGAAGACCCGGGCGTTCAACCTGATCCTTGGTCTTTTTGGCGACGTCGAGGGCATTAAGCGCGAGTTCCGGGTAAACGAGGAGGGCGAGGTCGCGAAGGTCAAGAGCAATCTCCAGAAGATCGCGGCGCATATTCTTCAGCTCAAGCCGGACCAGATCGCGCTGGACGAAGATGGGACACTGGCCTTCAATCGCGGTGGAGCGGTGAATAGCGGCACCGGGAAGTCGTCGAGCATCAAGTTCTCACGGCACTGGCTGGCTCACTCGCTGGACCGTCGAGCCGCCGAGCTCATCCACGAGGCCTCGCACGGAACCGAGGGTGTCGAGACCAAAGACCTGGCCTACCTGGGATTCTGGGCAGACGCGATCATCAAGGGAAAGTCCGCGATCGCCAACGCGCCAACCTACGAGCGCGCCGCCGTGGGGCAGGCGGCGAAGGCCGGTCGGGAGCCTGCTCTGACCGGCAAGCAGCTGACGCTCAACGGCGGCGAAGAGCAGGAGAGCGCGGCGACGAACGAGCGCCTCGTCAAAGCCCTGGGGAAGATCGACTTTCACGTCACCCAGGCGTGGTGGTTTGTCAACAACGTCTCCGGGTTCGCCAAGCGGATACCCGCGGATGACGAGCTTCAGAAGGACAAGACCGACACCGGATATCGCTGGCAGACCTTTCAGAAGAGGCACCGCTGGGTCGCGAATGTATGCTCCAAGATCGGGACGCCGGTGGCCAGGTCCCAGGAGGGGCGAACGGTGTTCACGCCGGTGGACCAGGAGCTGATTGACCTGTACGTGCACATCCTGGCCGACGTGAAAGACGCCGTCGATGCCTTGAATCAGATCGACGTGGTCGAAGACGCGCCGGACAAGACGATCGACCAGAACGTGGTCCACCTGCCGGCGAACGTTCTGGGGAGAGAAGACGAGCAGGTCCAGGCCTGGATCGCGAACCAGGTGGCGATCGTTCAAGGCGTGCCGGACCGGCTGAAGAACCCCACGTTTTATGACCTGGTCAAGGAGATCTCCGGCTGGAAGGACAGCGTGGAACCCGGCGTGGACAAGACCGGAATTTAGATTCGGTTGGCGGATCTCCCTCGCGGCCTTCCGTGGCTTTCCAACGTGACCTGTCTCCATTCCTCGTATACAAGTTCCCACGAGAGGGGCATGGCGTTGAACGGCACGAGTCTGACGATAACGTCGCCCGGTCAGTGATGGCGCCGGTGGTGAACCGGGCGGTGCTCGCGGACGGATAGACGGTACGCGTGGTGCATTTCGCCTCGCTGTTTCGCCGCGCCGAGCAGCGACGATGGGCCGAGAAATACGCGGGTGGGCAGATGCTGGACCTGGAACGCGAATCGATTGGGCCGATGGCGTTGGCCACCGCTCGCTTCAATGAGGCCACGGTCTCTTCGACCGTGGAAACGGCGGACGTCGAGGCCTGGTTCGATTCGGCCCGCGCTTCAATGAGGCCACGGTCTCTTCGACCGTGGAAACAGGGGCCTTCACCGAAGCGCCACCGGTAGACCGGGTAGCTTCAATGAGGCCACGGTCTCTTCGACCGTGGAAACTCCCTCCAGGTTGTGCGGGCGCATATACCAGTCGCCGGCTTCAATGAGGCCACGGTCTCTTCGACCGTGGAAACCTCCGACTCGATAAGGTGGGCCTCATCGAGACAGAGCTTCAATGAGGCCACGGTCTCTTCGACCGTGGAAACGCGGATGGTGGCGGTCGGGCTCAAAGAGTTGTCGCTTCAATGAGGCCACGGTCTCTTCGACCGTGGAAACGTGGGGGCTGCCGGGGCCGAAGAGGACGGTAGCGAAGATTC
>JAJPKB010000250.1 GCA_021323915.1 Chloroflexota bacterium
ATTCCCCAAACAGCACCTCCTCCTTGATCGAACCGAACGTTTGGTTCCGTCCGGTTCGTGGTCATCCAGGAAGAATTCGCATTCGAGGATCGTTCAGTCCCGATCCCGTGGCCCGAAGCAGCGCTCGGCCGCGGCTATGGCCCTGCCGAGCCAGGTCGCTGGCGTCATCGTGCAGTGGTCGGGGTCGTTTGAGCGTCGACGTGAGCTACTCCTCGTAATCGACGATCTGGCGCTCGTCCTTCCACCAAAGAATCGTCAGAACGACGCCGTCTTCGACCACTATCGACTGCTCGATTATGCCGTAGTCACCGGCATCTCTCCGATCGATCCACAAATCAGCGGGCGTCAGACTGGGGCGCGACCTGGTCCCGGGCCGCGCGCGTACTTTGAGCAAATCGAAAGCTTCGCTGTCTTTTTGCAGGTCGCGGACCGGCCAGAACGCTTCCGGTACGCCCGGGCTGCGGCGAAACCAGCGGCGGCGGCTCCTGTCGTAACACGTGACCATTGCCGGTCGCCCACCCAGTTGGACCAAGCGGATCGAGGTTGCCGTCAGGCTGCAATTGAATTCGACTGCCAGATGATCGGCCGCGTCGACGTTGATGGCACCTGCCTTGGCGCGTGGCTCGAACAGGTAGCGCGGCATGAGCAGGTCGCCCGCGAAATCGTTGGCGCGCTGCTCCGGATCGAAATACGCGTCACGGGGCGTTTCGATCGCGTCGACGCTACAGAAAAAGCCCCCGGTTCGGCGGTCGCCCACCCAATGCCCGAGCTCGTGTCCGACCGAGAATCTCTGGCGCTCGGGACGCGAGCGCTCGTTCACCGTGATGATGGCTTCGTCGCCGAGCGCGACGATGCGGGCCTCGCACGCCTCGAGCTGGGCGTATTTGACGATTGCGTTGCAGTAGTACGCGATGGCCTCGACGTCGATTTCCGCTGGGTCGGTAATTCCGAGTTCGTCAAGGATGGATGCGGCAGATCGGCGCATCAGTTTTCCGCCTTGTCACGAGTGCGCTCCTCGAGTTCCCGGAGGTCTTCGAGGATTGTCGCGAGTTCGCGTTCCGTCATCTTGCTTCCATCGCGGTCTCGAAAGGCGAGCCTCAACGCCGGTTGGCGTACCAGTATTTCGTTCACCTTCGCCAACAAAGTCTCGCGTGACTGCCCGAAATCTTGGACGGGTTTCGAGCGCACACGCGATGCCTGTTGGTCATAAGCCTGCCGGGCTGCGGCAAGGCGCTCCTTCTTCAGCCGGGTGATCAGGGCTGCGACGTCACGGCGAAGCTCTGCGCCGCGGGATACGGCCGTCCGATCTGTCTCCTTCAGCTCCTTGAGCGCCTCATCCAAGGGGGCATCCATCAGATCCTGGGCCATCGCCTCCGCGATTTTCCGGAGTGCCTCCCGGGCCTCGTCTGGCTTGCTGGTCATGTCCATGCCCTCGCTCTGGTCCCGGTTGCGGGTTCACGCGCGCCCTGGGAATTCCTTGGCCAATGCCCGCTTCATGCGTCTGCGGGCGCTCGCGTACTGAGTCGCGGTGATGCCGAACTGTTCCTGGACCTCCGAGGCCGCCAGGTCGTTCTCGATACCATATATGACTGCCTCGATCTCGACGTCGTCCTTGAACAACTCGCGTATCCGGCGGACCATAGCCCGTTCCTCCGCCTCCGTTTCTAGACCCGCAAGGGCCTGCTCGGGGTCCGGATCCGCCGATTTCAAATCCACCTCGCGTTCGTTCTTCTGCCCATGCCCGACGACGTGGACCGCCCGGGCGCTGGACGACTTCGCGTCCCGCCACTGCTTCGCGACGTTCCTCATCACGCCGAAGAGGAAGGCGCGCAACGGGACGCCGCGTCGCCAAGTCGAGCTGCCGCGCAAGGCCCGCTCGACAGCCTCCATCAGGACGTCCTTGCCGTCCAAACCGCGGACCCCGAAGGCAAGCCGCCTGCCGACCCCTTCCAGGTGCTCCAGTTCGTCCGGCGTTAGCGCTCCGACCGCCGTGTAAACCTCGTCCGGCGAGGCGACTTCGCCGCTCCCCCCTGGCTCATCAGCCATTTCTTCGCACCCCTTCCGTGAGGAGGCTCCCACTCCCCTGGTGGGGTCAGGTCGTGGGCTCGGACATTCGATTCGAGGTTTTTTCGTGTCCGAGCCGGCGAGGTTTCCCCACTCCTGAATACGAAGGGCAGGCCGATCCAGGCCCGCCCACAACTAGGAGTATAATTTCCGTGGACAATGTCGACAACCAGGACGTCATCGACGTCGAGGCGTACGTGAAGGAGGGGAAGCCGATCCCGCACGTCGCCAACTATCGAATCCGCATTGGCACCCAATATTTCGTGGTCCACAGCCCGACCATCACCGGCCGCCAGATCCTGAAGCTGGCGGGCAAGGAGCCGCCCGAGGACTACGAGGTCTTCCAGAAGCTCCGCCACGGCCAGCTGGAGCCGGTCGGCCTCGACCAGGAGGTCGACCTCCAGGTCCACGGGGTTGAGCGCTTCGTCGTCCAGCCGCTCGAGAACAAGGACGGCTGATGACGCTGCGCCGCGAGTTCGACCTGCCGCCCCAGGACGTCGAGTTTCTCGACGCCCTGGGGCTCCCGTGGGAGACGATCGTGGATGGCAAGGTGGGCATCGTCATCATCCACGGCTTCATTTTGCCCGAGGGCTTCGAGCCGCGATCGGTGTCCGTTGCCTTCCGGATCGAGCCCGCGTACCCGACGACGCAGATCGACATGGCGTACTTCCACCCGGCCATCCG
>JAJPKB010000459.1 GCA_021323915.1 Chloroflexota bacterium
CGAGCTGCGCTACGGGACCAGCGTGGCGGCCTACGAGCAGGACGAGGGCAAAGTGAGGGTGACCTTAACCGACGGGCAGCAGGTCGAGTGTGACCTGCTGGTCGGGGCCGACGGGGTCCACTCCCGGGTCCGGGAGCTTACCTTTGGAGCGGAGAAACAGTTCGCGCGCTTCGTCGGCTACTCCTTCGCGGTCTTCAATCTCGATAACCCCAGCGGCCTTCCGGTCGACGGAGATACGGTTTACCTGCTGACCGCGCCGGGGCGCCAGGTCGACGTCTTCCCCTCGCGCGACGGGCGGCTGGCCGCGTTTTTCGTCCACCGAGCCGAGCGTGCCTTGCCCGATCTCTCGCGGGAGGCGATCTGCCGGGAGCTGCACGCCGCCTACGCTGACCTCGGCTGGATCGTCCCGGATCTCTTGAAGCGGGCGGAGGAGGTTCCCGACCTCTACTTCGACCAGACCGAGCAGATCGAGCTGCCGAGCTGGAGCGCCGGGCGAGTGACGCTGGTGGGGGATGCGGCCGGGTGCGTGTCGTTTCTGGCCGGGGAGGGCGCCTCGCTGGCGATGGCCGGCGCCTACGTGCTGGCCGACGAGCTGGCCCGCGGCGACGACCTCGCGGGCGCGCTCGCGCGCTACGAGGCCAAGCTGAAGCCGCTCGTCGCGGAAGCCCAGGCAGGGGGACGAAGCTTCGCGCACTGGCTCATCCCCGACAGCCGCCTGAGGATTGTCGTGCGCGACCTGATGATGCGGTTTGCCGACTCGCCGGCCGCGCCCCTGTTCAAACGACAATTCGCCTTCGCGAGCAAGGTCAAGTTTTGAGGAGACGACAATGTACGTGACCTGAGCGACGTGGTATCCCCTACTGGGCAAAGAGGGCGAGATGCGCTCGTCCATCGAGGGGTTGGTCAAGGGTCGTCAGGCCCTTGGCAAGTCGATCAGCCTGTCAATGCAGGCGTTCAGCTAAGCCGGTTCGGCTTTCGTCGGCACGAGTCGTTTCGTGGGCTTGAAGAGATGTCTTAGAAGGGCCCCGTGTACCGGCCGCTGGGGCCGCCCCTACAATCCAAGCGCGACGGCGATAGTTTGGAGGAGTAGTTCGGGGTCGCTCAGGCTCGCCAACTCGAAAGGCCAGACCCCATCGTGAAACTTGTCGACGAGGCCAGTTGCCACTCCCCGGGCCAGGCGCGTCTCGCCAACGCCTCCCGTCCCCGTCAGCAGACGTGTCTTGGCCAAGACTTGCTAAGCCTCGGCGATCTGGTGCTTGCGACCGACGAGGGTGGTGAGCGGGCGGGGCAGGTTGTGGTGTGGCGTGCCCTCCTCCGCCGAGTGAGTATAGTCCGTCGGGCGCCGCAGGGGCGAACGATGGAGCAGGCGGTCGGGGTGAGTCCGCTCCGTCGGATCGAGGCCGAGGGCCCCGGCGAGGGGGGCGAAGGTCTCGGGACGGGCCCGTCGGCGAACTCCCCGCTCCAGGTCGCTCAGCCCGCGCACGCTGAGTCCTGCCCGCTCGGCCAGCTCTTCCTGGGTCAGGCCGCGGGCCAGCCGTAGCTTCCGTAAAAGGGCGCCAAAACTCCCGTTCTCGAGGTCGGGTGCGTCCTGTTCCACGGTAGCCTCTCCTGGTGACGTGAAGCGGAGCATCAAACCAGACGGGCCATTATTCGAAGGGAGGATAGCATCGGCTCCGCCGCTCGTCGAGATGCGTGGGTTAGCGCGTGGGTTCGGGCGTGGGTTGCGTGTGGCCGGCGGAAGCAGCCGATGCCACACTGGGTCCACACCCGGCAGTCGAGGCCGATCGGGCGGCGATCGGCGCCGACGGTGCTTAAGGGGTGACGTGCATCGCGAGGTTCGTCCGGAGAGCAGGTGGTTCTATCGTCGGCTTCTCGGTAATCCCGGCCGGGCGTCTGGGAAAGGACGGCGGTCGATTGGCTCGCCGAGCCCGTATTGGAAGATATCCCTATCGGGAGATGCTCTCGCCACCCGGTCCTATGGCGCGGTCGAGCCGCCGGGCGAAAGCGACTGTCGAACCCGAGGAGTCTTCCGACGGCGCGATCCGATCGCGGAGGAGAAGATGGTCACCGGTTGCATAACGTGGATCGAGCCGCGAAAGGTCTCCGCGCTCAGCCCCAACCCAACGCGCTGGGTCGACGCGGACGAGCTCGGCGCGGGGTAGCCCATCCCCGGCCCCGGCAGCGAACGTCGACCGGCGGGCCGACGCGTTGAGAGAGGGTAAAGCGTCTTTGCCCTTCTATCCCGGGCGAAGCGATGGCGAGAAGTAGGAGCGAGTCGGTGGGAACGTATACAGCCATCACCTCTGAGCAGCGGCGCAAGCAGGGGACGAATTCCTCCGCTGCGACGTGCTCACCCGCCCCCGGCGCGCCAGACTTAAACCCAACGGTGGAGCTGATGCTCCGGTTGCAGCGGACCGTCGGCAATCACGCGGTGAACGCGCTGATCCAGCGCTATCAGAGTCAGCCCGCTTCGTCGCCTCTCCCCGCGCGCGCTGCCAACTCAAGGGCCGCCTCAGGTGTTCTCATTCAGCGCTGTTTTGGCGTGGTCCACCCAGGCTGCGCCTGCGCCAAGGAAACAAGGCAAACTGCCGATGCGGGCGACACGCCGTCGGTTACAGACGTCCCGTCCGCCGGATCGACCCCGTCTGCCTCCGCCATGCCCATCGAGCGCAACATCGTCGGCGGGCTACCGTCCAGTTCCGGCACACGAGAGCGCCCTTCGTATGGCTCTTTCGCCGGTCCCTTCGGTCTCAATATTCACCTCCAGAGTCGCGCCGACGCACCCGCGATCGAGCGGAGCCCCAGTTCATGCGCGTGCAGCCAGGCTCGCGGCAAAGACGATCTCGATCTGTCTCGGTCCTTGTTTACTACCGTGGTGCAACGGCAGGACGACGATCAGGACCAGGTGGCGAGCGGAGAGGTTAGCGATGCCGGTGTCCCGTTTGACGTGAGTGGCGCGGTCAGCGGCGCGGCGGCTGCCGCAGGCGGCGGGAGCGACGCCGGCACTGCCCCCGGCGACCAAAGCCAAACGGCTGATAATCAAGGCCCTACCTCGACCGATTCCGGCCAGCAGCCCGACACTTCTCAACAAGGTGGGACGCCGTCCTCAAATAGTGGGGCCGGCCCAACTGGCTCGCCTGCCTACCAGCAGGGTTATCAAGATGGAGTGAACGGCAACCCTCCTCAGCCCGCACCATGGGATGGCCAGATGGCCGACGACTATCAGGAAGGGTACGACAAAGGCCACTACGAGTTCACTCAACAGGCAAGCTCACCGAGCGGCGTGCCTTCGGGCCCGAACGCAAGCCAGGGGCCCGCCTTTACTCCGGCACCGGCCGCCGCGCCGGATAGCGAACCGAACCAGACCGTCGCTTTACAGCAAGATCAGGAAGCCTATCAAGCTGGTTACCAGGATGGGAAGAGCGGCGCCTCCTACAATTATCTCGGGCTCAACCTGGGGATCGGGTACGAGGCAGATTACCAGAACGGGTACAACGACGGACAACAAGCCGGAGGGAACATCCCGCAAGCAGGATCCTCCGCTCCTTCGGACCAGACGTCAATCGGTCCGGAGACCCCTGACCAGCAGAATGCGCTTGGTCAGCAGAAGAGCCTTAACGAAAGCGTGCAAGTTTGCGAAAGAAGGCCGCCTGAGTTCAGAGATATGTGCTTGCGGAATCTCGCGGGGATGCCTTATTCCAGCTGGGGTGGGCGTGCGCCCAAGGTTTATGAACCTTATGAATAGAAAGTGCGCCACCCGGGGTGTCACCAGGTGCCGCATAAGGCCATCGGTCCCAAGTTAGCGTGGCGTTCGTGCGACAGCAGGTAGGTTGTCAAAGTGGCGGGATACATAAGCACAGGCACCCTTGGGTATCCCCGCTCGCGCGCCCACACTCGAACCCAACAACCGCAACGGCGGAAGCGCGAGACCAGCGAGCCCAATTGGGCGCACGCTCTAGCACGCCTGCCAAACTCGGGCGCGAGTGCGCGCCGGGGCGAAAGAAGGGAAAGGTTATGCGCGATCACCACTTCTCCCTCGCATTGGCTGGACTGATCGTGCTCGCGAATCTGCTGGCTAGTCCTTCCGCACCGGCCCACGCCCAGAACCTGGCCGCGACCATCCCGCTTAGCGCTAAGCCGGGTTCCCTCGCGGTCAACCCGACGACCCATCGCGTGTACGTGGCCAGCGATACCGGCGAAGTCGTGGAGGTCATAGACGGCACGCGCAACGCGGTTGCCAGCACCATCGCGATCGGTGCCTACTCGGCCGGCCTCGCCGTGAATCCCGTCACGAACCGCGTCTTCGTGATCGAAGGAGAAGGCTCGGCTTCCGGGGCGCTCGTGGTCATCGATGGAAACAGCAATCAGACGGTGGCCACCATTCCCCTGATCTGGCCCCTTGGACTAGCCGTGAACCCGACGACGAACCGGATCTACGTCACGGCCGGCGGTGCGCCGAGTATCCACGATCTCGTCACCATCGACGGCGCGACCAATACCGTCCTCTCCCAGTCTCAGATCGGTGGTGAGGCCGGGCTGGTCCTCAATCCGACGACCAATCAGCTCTATGGCCTGGATCCATACCACGGAACGCTGGTCAGGACGGATCTGGCGGGCAACGGTGGCCAGGCCATCCAGCCCCCGGGTGCCGAGTTCACCTCCTGGACGATCGACCCAGCGTCGGGCCGCGTCTACCTGGCCGAAGCCGGGGCCAACGACGAAGTCACGGTCCTGGACGGGATGACCCTCGCGACCCTCGCCACCGTCCCGCTGCCCTCCTTCCCGCTGGCAGTCGCGGTCAACCCGGCGACCGATCACATCTTCACCGCCAACCAGAACGGTAGCGTGTCAATCATCGACGGTCAGACGAACGCGATTGTCGCAACGGTCCCGATTGGGTCTCAGCTCGCGGGGCTAGCTATCGATCCGACCCTCGGCCGGGTGTACGTCGCAAGCGCGGGGAATCGTAGTGTCTCGGTGATCGACGACCCGGCCACCGCGGCGGCTCCCCACGACGCCCGGTACTTTCCCCAGACCGGCTTTCGGGTGGATAACGACGTGGTGTGGGACTACTTCGTTCATCGCGGCGGCATCGCGAACTTTGGCTATCCGATTAGTCGCACCTTTCTGTTCGA
>JAJPKB010000275.1 GCA_021323915.1 Chloroflexota bacterium
CCCCGGACAAGATCACCGCTCCGACCTCGAGTAACAGCACGACGGCAAGCACGCCGGCGACCAATCCCTGTCCGCGCAGACGATCCGGCGACTCCGACTGGCTCGGATTTAGGAGCGTCACCACGAACAGGAAGAGTACCATGATCGCGCCAGCGTACACGATTACCTGAACGATCGCGAGGAAGTCGGCGTTCAAGCTCAGATACAGAAGCGCCACGCAAAAAAGGTTGGCGACGAGGAAAAGCGCGCTGTGGACCGCGTTGCGCGACAGCACCATGCCGGCTGCGCCGATGATCGAGACCAGCGCGATGAATACGAAGGCAATCATCCCCATCGGCTATTCCTTGGTCTCGACCGGCGGAACGAGCAAGCGCTCCTTCGTGTAAATGAAGTCGGGCCGCTCGTAGTCCGCTAGCTCGTAGTCGTGACCGAGCACGATCGCCTGCGTCGGACACGCTTCCTGACAGTATCCGCAGAAGATGCAGCGCAGCATGTTGATCTCGTATCGCTTCGCGTATCGCTCACCCGGCGAGCGACGGTCCTCGTCGGTGTTCTGCGCCGCCTCGACGTAAATGGCCTGGGACGGACACGCCGCGGCGCAAAGCGAGCACCCGATGCATCGCTCGAGCCCGTTTTCGTACCGCATCAACCGATGCCGTCCCTTGAAACGGGAGAACATCGGCCGCTTCTGCTCCGGATAAGAAACGGTGACCGGCTTCTTGAACAGGTGCTTTGACGTCGTCCATAGCCCCTTCGCTATGTTGACGACGTCGTCGCCGAGGTCGCTCATCTCCGTGTTCCTTTCAATCTAGGTTCCTCACGTGAGAATCAGAATGCCGCCGGCGGTCAGAATGACGTTGAGAAGCGCGAGCGGCAGCAGAACTTTCCAACCGAAGTTCATCAGACGGTCATAGCGAAGCCTTGGCAACGTTGCCCGAAGCCAGACGAAGACACACATGAAAATGAACACTTTGAGAAAGAACCACCACGGACCATCGATCAGACCCCACGGCCCGTGCCATCCGCCGAGGAACAACGTGGTGGCGACCGAGCTGACGGTCAACATGTTGATGTACTCGGCCATAAAGAACATCGCGAACTTCATTCCGCTGTACTCGGTGTGATAGCCGGCGACTAGCTCGGTTTCGGCCTCGGGCAGGTCGAACGGAGCACGGTTGGTTTCGGCGATCGCGGAGATGAAGTACAGGATAAAGCCCAGCGGCTGGAGAAAGATTAACCAGGTGGTTCGCTGCGCGTCGACGATGTCGGTGAGTCGGAGGGTTCCGGTGATCATCAGCACACCGACGAGCGAAAGCCCGAGCGCTAGCTCGTAACTGATCATCTGGGCGGACGAACGAACACCGCCTAGCAGTGAATACTTGTTGTTTGATGCCCAGCCGGCCAGAACGATGCCGTAGATTCCGATCGACGTCGCGCCCAGCACATATAGAATCGAGATGTTGACGTCGGCCAGCTCGAGTCCGATCGGTTGTCCGAAGATGTTGATCGTGGGCCCGATCGGGATGACGGCAAAGGCGCTTAGCGCCATGACGACCGAAATAAGCGGCGCGAGCGAAAATACCACCTTGTCCGCGCCGCGCGGGGCGGAGTCTTCTTTGAACGCCAGCTTGATTCCATCGGCGAGCGGCTGAAGCATGCCCCAGGGTCCCACGCGGTTGGGGCCGTAGCGCACCTGCATGCCGGCCACGAGCTTACGCTCCAGTAACGTCGCGTAAGCGAAGCCGGTCAACAGAATCGCGATAATGATCACGCTCTTGATCAAGGCGACCAACAGGAATACGCCGATACTCATCCCCAGTTACCCTCGCACCGAGGTCTCACCGGTCGCCTCGATTGGCATACAGGTGAAAGTCTGATCATTGCCATCGTAAAGGGATTCGGTTCCACCCCCGTCGGATCCACGGCGCGGCCATTGCAGGCCGCCTGCCCGCAGTCGCCCGGTGGTGATGCCTCGGTAGATCGGAGCAGCCAGCGCGATCTCGGCGAGAACGTCGGAGGAGCTCTGGTAGTCGAAATCCCCACCCAGCGCGACGCCCAGATCGCGAATGATCTGCCAGTCCGGTCGGGCTTCGCCCCGCGGCGTCGTTCCGGCTCGGAGGCGTTGCACGCGTCGCTCGAGGTTCGTGAAAGTTCCGTCCTTTTCGACAAATGCCGCTCCTGGCAAGACGACCGATGCAAGCTTTCCCGTCTCGGTCAAGACGATGTCCTGAACGACGAGGAAATCGAGCTTACCTAACGCCGAGCGCACCGCCTCGGGATCAGGGGAGTTCGTCACCGGGTCATGACCGATCACGTAGAGGGCGGCGAGCTGCCCATCGGCGGCGGCGCGCAGGGCATCTGCCCCCGATAGGCCTGGCCCCTCGGGAACCGGCCGGCCCCAGAGATCGGCGAGGTGAGCTTTAGCCTCGGAATCATCGATCGTCCGCTGGCCCGGGAGACGGTCCGGCGTCGCGCCCATGTCCAGCGCACCCTGTTCGTTCGTTTGCCGAACCAGCGGATAAATCGCCGCGCCCGGGCGTCCGATCTGCCCACACAGTAGCGAGAGGTCAATCAAAGCCGACGCCAGTTCAGCCGGGCGATCGCTGCGCCGATACATCACGCTCGCGTTCGCCGCGCCCGCGTATAACCGAGCGGCTGCCAGGATCTGTTCTCGGGTCAACCCGGTCTCGGCGCACACTCGATCGAGATCGATCTCGCGCGCCCGGCGCATCACTTCGTCGGCTCCGCGCACCCGCGCGTCGACGAACTCGCCTTTCGTCAAGTTTTCCTGCACGACCGCGGCGAGAATTCCAAGCGCCACCGCGCCGACCTGATGTCGATCGACCTTTAGCCAGTGGGCGGCGTAGGTGACAAGATCGATCTTGTCCGGTCCGATGACGATGAGCTTCGCCCCGTTGCCGACCGCCTTCTTCAACCGCAGGTCGAGGATAGGTTGCTCCTTGATCGGATTGACGTCGGCCAATACGATCACGTTCGCGCGCTCGAGACCGGCAATCGAACCGGTCGCCGCGTCGAAGTCCAGCGCGCTCGCTGCCGGGTGCGGCCTGAACGTGTAGTCGACGTTGTTCGTCCCGATCACCGAGCGCATTAGCTTCTGCAACAGGTACGCTTCTTCGTTGGTTCCCCGACCCGAGGCGACGCCGGCCACGGACGCGGCACCCCGCTTGACCAGAGTCTCCTGCAGTCGATCGCGGATTTCGGCGATTGCCTCGCTCCAGGACGCCGGCTGAAGCTGCCCGTTTCGTCTGATCATCGGTTGGGTTAACCGATCGGGCGCGGCGACGAACTCGTAGGTGAAGCGTCCCCGGTCACACAGCCAGCCGTCGTCGACCGGCGTGTTCTCGCGCGACAAGACACGCTTGATCGCGTCGTCTCGGATCGTCAGATTCACGTTGCAGCCGACCGGACACTGAGCGCACACCGTCGGGACGGTCTTGACGTCGATATCCCATGGCCGCGCCCGGAAGCGATACATCGAGCTGGTCAGTGCGCCCACCGGGCAGATCTCGATCGTGTTGCCGGAGAAGGGCGAATCGAAGGTCTTGCCTTCCATCACCCCGATCTGGCTCCAAGAGCCGCGCTCGAGAACGGTCAGCGTCTCGTCGCCCGCGATCTCGCGGGTGAAGCGGACGCAGCGGTAGCACATGATGCACCGCTCCCGGTCCAGGAGCACCTTATCGCTGAGCGGAATCGGCTTCACGAAGTGCCGTTTGACCTCCGCAAAACGACTGACACCCCTTCCATAGCCAAACGTGTTGTCCTGGAGGGGGCATTCGCCCCCGCGGTCGCAGACCGGGCAGTCGAGCGGGTGGTTAGCGAGTAAGAACTCGATTGTCGCGTTTTGTCCGGCGACCGCGCGCGGCGAGTTGGTCCGCACCACCATCCCATCGGCCACCGGGGAGGTGCAGGCGGTTTGGAGCTTCGGCGCCTTCTCGACCTCGACCAGGCACATTCGGCAGGCGCCGACCGGCTTCATCTTCGGGTGGTAACAGAACACGGGAATTTCGATGCCCACCGACTTCGCCGCGTCGACCAGGAGCATGCCTTTCGGAACGACGTACTCGCGGCCGTTGATGGTGATTTTGACGGTGTTCTCCACGTTTACTCCTGACCTACCTCGGGTCTACGTCGCGACCAGTACCCGCTCGGTTAGGCAGCGTCCCGTTTTCGCGTGATACTCAAACTCCTCTCGAAAGAGGCGAATACCGCTCGTCACGCAGCTCGTGGAAGCGTCGCCCAGGGCACACAGGGTAATGTTCGGGGGGCCGAAGCCAATCGTCTTACCGATTCGCTCGAGTTGATCGATGTCTGACGAGTCGGCGTCCCCCTCGGTGATTCGGCGGAGGAGCTTGACCATCCACATCGTTCCTTCGCGGCACGGGGTACACTTGCCGCAGGACTCATGATTGTAGAACTCCTCGATCCGACGTACCGCGCACGGAATGCA
>JAJPKB010000141.1 GCA_021323915.1 Chloroflexota bacterium
AGAGGGTCGGGGGCGCGACCGAGAGCGCCGCGCCGACGAGCTGGCGCGTTCCCAGCGCGTCGATCAGCGCGGGCACCGACCAGAGGTCGTCGGTCAGGGGATAATCGAAGTCGCCCGGCGCTCGGATGAACTCTCGTCCGTCGTCTCGGCGGTAGATCCGCGCCCCGATCCGGTCGCCGTCGGTCCGGGCCAGCCGGAGGTACTCCGGGGGAAAGATGTGGCAGTGAAGATCGATCGCCATCGGCGTCAGGCCTCCGCGGGGATGGTGATCGGGACGCCGGTCTCGGCGGAGCGGTTCGCGGCGAGCGCGACCCGCTGGGTCCGGAGCGCGTCGGCGTAGTCGGAAAGGATGCCGCTCCGGTCGCCGGTGGCGATCGCGCGCAGGAAGGCGACGTTCTCGGCCAGACCGGCGTCGTTCGAGCGCTCGATCCGCTCGACCCCGGTCGGCCCGTCGACCTCGGTGGCATCCTCGCGAATGCGGTAGACCCGCTTCTTGCAGACGACGTCGAGACCGACGTTGAAGCGGCGGTGAAGGATCGAGCAGGTCGAGAGATTGCCGATCGCCCCGCCACGGAAGCGCAGATTGACCGTGTAGACGTCCTCCTGGGCGTGCCCCGGCTCGTCGAAGTTGGCCCGCGTGGCGTATTCCGCCGAGACGCGCTCGACCTCGCCCATCAGGTAGCGCGCGAGATCGACGAGGTGGATCGCCTGCTCGACGATCTGGCCGCCCGATCGAGCCTTGATCCTCCACCAGGGTGAGCCGGGCAGGGCGTTGAGGAAGTAGCCGAGCGCCATGCCGGGGCGCTCGGCCGGGAGTGCCGCCCGCACCTGCTTGACGTGGTCCCAGTGACGCCAGTGGTAGCCGACCGAGGTGACGATGCCGGTCTCGGCCACCCGGCGGGCGATCTGCTCGGCCTTGGCAAGGTCCAGGGGCAGTGGCTTTTCGACGAAGAGGTGAATGCCGCGCTCGACCGCGGCAAGCTCCTGGTCGACGTGCGCGTCCGGCGGAAGGCAGACGTAGAGCGCATCCAGCTTCTCACGCGCGAGCATCTCGGGGAAGCTGAGGTAGGCCCTGGCCCCGAGGGATTGGGCCGCGGTGGTGGCCCGCTCCTCGATCACGTCGCATACCCCGACGACCTCGGCCTGGTCGCGCAGCTGGCCGAGCGCGGTGAAATGCCGTTTGGTGATGTTCCCGGTTCCAACGAATCCAACGCGAATCACGGTGTCCTCTTCACATTAAGAATGGCGCGCATCCCCGCGCGATCAGCCCTTCAGGCCGGTCAAGGCGATCCCCCGGACGAGATACCGCTGACCGATCAGGAAGGCCACGACGATCGGCAGGCTGGCGAGCGTCGTGGCGGCCATCAGAAGCGCCCAGTCGGTATTGTTCTGGTCCTGGAAGACCTGCAGGCCAAGCTGGAGGGTCCGAGTGGCTTCGGTGTCGGTCACGATCAGCGGCCAGAGAAAGTCGTTCCAGGCGTTCTGGAAGGTGATGATCGCCAGGGTGGCGAGCGCGGGCTTGGTCAAAGGCAGCATGATTCGCCAGAAGATCTGCGCCTCGCTCGCGCCGTCGATGCGGGCCGCGTCGGCCAGCTCGCCGGGCAGCGTGAGGAAGAACTGGCGCATCATGAAGATGCTGAAGGCGGTCACCGCCTGCGGCACGATCAAGCCGGGGAAGCTGTCCAACCAGCCATTGCCGCCGTTGCCGAGCAGATCGTTGCCCCCGGCGAGCGGCACGTGCTTGAGCATCACAAACAGCGGAATCAGCAACATCTGCCCGGGCACCATCATCGTGGCCAGCACCGCGATGAAGACGATCCGGTGGCCGGGGAAAGGAAGGCGCGCGAAGGCGTAACCCGCCATCGAGCACAGGACGAGCTGACAGACCAGCACCCCGAGCGCGTAGATGCCGGTGTTCCGGAAGTAGAGCGCGAACGGCGCGACCTGCATGGCGTGGGCGTAGTTTCCCCACTCCCAGACGCGGGGAATCCATTGGGGCGGGAAGACGAAGATCTGGTCGTCCGGCTTCAGGCTGGTGGAGACCATCCACAGGAACGGTGCCGCCATCACGATCGAGGCCACCGCCAGGGCAGCGTGGGTGGCCAGGCGTAGCGGCTCGACCGAAACGCGGCGGCGCGTCGCGAAAACGGCGATACTCATACGTACTCCGTTTCCTGCCCGAGCAAGCGGAAGTTCACCATGGACAGGATGAAGATCGCCGCGAAAAGGGCGATCGATTCCGCCGCTCCGTAGCCCATCTTCAGCGACTGAAACGAGTTCATGTAGATCTCGTACACCAGGGTCGTCGTCGCGTCGACCGGTCCTCCCTTGGTCATGACGTAGACTGCGCCGAACACCTGGAAGCTGGAGATGCAGCTGATCACGAAGATGAAAAAGGTCGCCGGCTTGAGGAGCGGTAGGGTGATCTTGAAGAAGCTGTCGCGACTGGTGGCGCCGTCCACCGCCGCGGCCTCGTAGAGATGGACCGGAATTCCCTGGAGCGCCGCGAGGTAGATGATCATGACGTACCCCAGATTCTTCCAGACCCCCATGATGATGATCGCCGGCATCGCCCAGGTCGTGCTGTAGAGCCAGGCCGCCCCTTGCACGCCGACGAGCGACAGCGCCCAGTTCAGCAGCCCGACCTGAGGATTGTAGATCCAGAGCCAGATGATCGAGGCGACGATGATCGAGGTCACGACCGGCAGGTACACCGCGGTGCGATAAACTGCGACGCCCCGGAGGTCGCGGTTGAGCAGAACCGCGGCGATCAGGCCGAGCGCCATCGACCCCGGCACGTAGCCCAGGGCGTAGTACGCGGTGTTGCGCAGCGCGGCCCAGAACCGAGGGTCGCGCGTCAAAGCCACGAAGTTGCTGACGCCGATCCAGTGCGGTGGCGCCAGCACCCGATAGTCGGTGAACGCGAGATAGAACGCGTAGGCGACCGGCAGCACCGAGAAGATGACGAAGAGGAGCAGGGCCGGGGCCACGAAAAGCAGTCCGGTCCGCCGCTGCTCGGCCACCAGCGGGCTGCGCCGACCGGCCGGGCGCGCCTGGGCCTGACCCGACGCGGTTGCCGCTTCGACGGGAAGCACCACTGTCACACTTTCGCGAGCTGGTCGTTCGCGTACGACGCGGCGGTGCTCAACGCGTCCTTGACCGCCGCCTTCCCCAGCACCGCCGCCTGAAGCTGCTGCTGAAGGTTGGTGAGGATGTCGGCGTAGGCGGGAGTGATCGGGAAAGGCTTGGAAAAGCCGACCAGCGACTCGTAAAACGCCTTCATATCTTTGTTCGTCGTGAAGAACGGATCGCTCTTGAGCGCGTCGGTCTCGCAGGCGAGGTGGTTGGTGAGCTTGTTGAACTTCACCTGCTCTGCCGACTGCATGCAAAAGCTCACGAACTTCCAGGCGTTGTCCTGGTTCTTGGAGCCCTTGGGCATGAACATCTCGAAGGCGAGGACCGGCGTCGCCTGCTCCTTGGGCCCGGCCGGCAGCGGACTGATCGCGTACGTCAGATTCGGTGCGTACTTGTGAATGCTGAAGAGAGTCGGTGGAATATCGTAGGTCGACGCGGTCTTGTTCGCCAGGAACGGCGTTGCCGCGCCGCTGAGTCCCTGGCCGAAGCCGATGTCGGTCACCTTGTACTTATGGACCAGATCGACCATCGTCTGGAGCGCCTGCTGGCCAGGGTCGTCGCTGAAGGTGGCCTTCTTTCCGTCATCGCTCACGAAGGTACCACCCGCTGCGAGCAAAAGCGCGTAGAACATATTGCTGATCGACTCGCTGGCGTCCTGGGGCACCGACATGCCCTCCTGAACCAGCTTGCCGCCCTGGCGAACCGTCATCTTCTGGGCGAAATCGATCATCTCCTGCCAGGTGGACGCCGGCTTCTCCGGGTCGAGGTTTGCCTTCGAGTAAAGACTCGTGTTGTAGAAATAGCCCATCGTGTCCGCGTAGATCGGCAAGCCGTAGGTCTGGCCCTTCCACTGGCCGAGCTTCAGGATCGACGGGACAAAGACGCCCGGGTCGAGCTTGGACTCGGCCATGAGGTTGTCGAGCGCCACCAGCGCGTTGGCGTTGGCGTAGTTGGAGACGAAGTAGTAGTGGTTCGAGACGACGTCCGGTGGGTTTCCCGCGACCATCGACGTCAGCAGCTTCTCGTTGTTCTGCATGATGTCGAAGAAGCCCTCATGCTGGATCTTCAGGCCCGGATTCGCCTTCTGGAAGTCGTCGACCACCGCGTTGCGGCCGGCCTCCTTGGAGCCCATCAGACTGGACCAGAACACGATCGTTGGACTGCCGCTGGTGGTGGACGGAGCGGCCGTGGCGGGCGCGGCAGCCGCGGTGGGCGCCTTCGTCGGCGCGCTCGCCGCTCCTTGCGCCGCGGTGGGTGCCGGGGCGCTGGTCGGAGCCGACGCCGGACTCCCGCCGCTACACGCGGCGAGCATCGCCGTGGCCAGGACGCCAGCCGTGCCCGCGAACAGGGCCCGACGAGACGTCTTCAGAAGGATCAACGTTTCGCGTGCCATCGTCCTATACCTCTTCTCAATTGAACGTTCATCGCGCGGTCCGATCCCGTTGGCGAGATGCCGATCAGTCTGAAATGACAAACCGTCACCGAACCTTGCCTGGCGATCACCTCCTGCGGCAATTTTCTACGGTGCGCCGGGCGGGCCGGTCGACCGGCGAACGACCAGGGACGAGGGGACCATCTCCTGAACCGGCGGCGTTACCCGCTGGTGGATCAAATCGAGCAGGATCGAGGTCGCCCGCGCTGCCATGTCCTCGATCGGGATCCGTACCGTCGTGAGCGGCGGATCCTGGTAGGCGGCGAACTCGGCATCGTCGCAGCCGACGATCGACACATCCTCGGGAACCCGCAGGCCACGGTCGCGGACTGCGCGCATCACGCCGATGGCGAGCAGGTCGTTGGTCGCGAAGATGGCGGTCGGACGTCGATCCGAGGGCTGATCGAGCAGCGACTGGGCCGCGCGGTGCGCACCGGCGGCCCAGTCGACGCGCGGCGCGACCGCTTCGAGGTCCGAGGCCAGGCCGGCGCCCTGGAGCACCTCGCGGTAACCCTGGATCCGCAGCGCCTGGGCCTGAGAACCGGTGGAGGGGTAGACCAGGCCGATCCTTCGATGACCGAGACCGACGAGATGCTCGGCGGCCAGTCGGCCGACGCTGACGCTGTCGCTGTTCACCGTGCTGTGACGCGAGTAGCGCAGAAAGAGCACGATCGGAAGGTCCGGCGTCAGGGCTTCGAGGTACCGGTCATCCTCCGGGGACGTGTTCGTGATCAACAGCCCGTTGAACCAGAATGGCTCGGACAGTCCGCGCAGCTCGTGCAGCTTGCCCAGCTCGAAGGTCTCGACGATGAGCTGCATCGTCGCGTCGACGTCGGACAACTGGTCGCGGACGCGGGTGATCTGACGCTGGACTCCCGCGACGACCCGACTGATCAGCGAAAGGCGGCTGTCCATCGGATAGGCGATGGCGAGGACGATGGTCCGGGAAGGCGCGCCGTTGGTGCGCAGGCGCCGCGCGGCGAGATTCGGGGTATAGCCGAGCTCGCGCGCCGCGTCGAGCACCGCCTGGCGCGTCGCCTGGGAGATGCGCACCGGCGACGGGCGATCGGACAGGACGATTGAAACGGTACTCACCGAGGTCCCCGCTCGGTCGGCGATGTCCCGCAGTCGAACCATCAACCCTGAACCTTATTGGTAAAACGTTTGACTAACGGTGCCTAGTGTAAACGCTTTTTGGTCAGGGTGTCAAGATGGCGAGTGACGTCTGATCTGCTAGCCGACGGTGCCGCGTCGCACCGCTATCCCGAGCGCGTGTTGTCCCACCGAACCTTCAGAGATTTGTCGAGTGCCTGGCAAACCTCAGCTTACCAGGAGTGCGATCACTCCCGCCCTCGAAAACGCTTGACTCGAAGACAACCATCCTGGCGGTTGATTCATGAGTCAGTTCGGGTCCGAGCGCGACGCCGGTAAACCTCCGCCTCGCGTCTCACCTTCGAGGGTAAATGGTTCACGGTGTTGATTGATCAACTCGTTGGCACCGGCTGTCCCTTCCGCTGTCCGTTCGCGCTCGGTCCCTTCCGCTGGCGCTTCGCCGAAGCACTCGGCGTCGCCTCGCCGTCCGGCGCGTCCTTCGCCTGGAGCCTCGCGGCCTGGCGCGAGCTCCCGATGTGGAGCGTGTCGTAGGCCTGCTGGGAGCTGGTGAAGGGGCCGACCCCTTCGTGACCGTGCCAGTCTCCCGGATCGGCGATCGGGTTAGGCAGGCCGGTCTCGCGCTGGCGCAGGTCGATCCACGCTTCCATCCGGTCCCGCAGGTGGGCGACGACCTCCGGCCGATCATCCGCCAGGTTGACGTTCTCGTCGGGATCCTCGATCAGGTTGTACAGCTCGACCGGCGGCTTGAAGTGAAAGTCGGGCTCGAGCGCGACGATCAGCTTCCACTCCGGCGTTCGCCAGCCGTGCTTGTGCATCCAGGTGCACTCGGTGAGGTAGATCTCGGATTCGTGCGAGGCTGCTTCGCCGCGGACCAGGTCCATCAGGCTACGCCCTTCGAAGGTCAGCGCGGCGGGCTGCTCGAGGCCGGCGAGCTCGAGGATCGTCGGGACGAGGTCCTTGTGCTGGTTGTAGCCGGCGACGCGCTGGCCGGCCGGGACCTTGCTCGGGTAGCGGATGATCAGCGGCACGTGGAGGGTCGGATCGTAGAGCCCGTGGTGGTCGAAGTAGCACTCGTGGTCGTAGAGGGTCTCGCCGTGATCCCCGTTCAGGACGACGATCGTCTCGTCCAGGATCCCCCGCGACTCGAGCGCGGTGAAGATCGTCTGGACCGCCGCGTCGAGGTAGGCTACCGCGCCGTCGTACTGGGCGATGACGTAGTCCTTGTCGGTGATCCCCGGCGGCATCCAGCTGGCGAAGAAGTCACGGAAAGGCTTGAACGCCATGACCGGCTCCATCGACCGATTCTTCGGGTCGCAGGGGTTGCCGTGGTAGAACATGCGCTCGAACGGCTCGGGCGGCAGGTACGGGGCGTGGGGGTCCATGTGGCGCAGGAAGAGGAAGAACGGCTGGCGTCGGCGGGCGAGGCGATCGAGCTCCGGAATCGTCACCTCGTTGAGGTTCTGCGCCTTCGGGCTTCGCCCCTCGGCCCAGCTTCCCCAGCCGGGGAAGGTGAGGTAGGTATCGAAGCCCCGCGAGGCCGGGTTTCCGCTGAAGCCGACGCAGGTCGTGTTGTAGCCCTCGTCTTTGAGAATCTCCGCGAGGGTGCGCGCCTCGGGCCGCATCTCTCCGCGGTGTCGCAGCGCCACCACCTGCGTCCCGAAGACGTCCCGGCCGGTGAGCATCGAAGCGTAGGCGGAGGTCGTGGGAATGTGCGCCGAGTAGGTTCGCTCGAACAGGGTCCCGCCCCGGGCAAAGTGGTCGATGTGCGGCGAGGTGAGGCGATGGTAGCCGTAGCAGCTCAAATGGTCGGCGCGCAGGGAATCAACCCCGATCAAGACGACGTTCGGCCTGCGCCTGGGCGCCTGGCGTGGCATTGCATCCTCCTAGTGCAAAATCGGGGACCGGCACCGCGAAGGCGCGAAGGGCACGATGCGGACGACGGAAGAGAGAATCCAGAAGATAGAATAGAGAACCGAGAAGGAGAACGGCTCCACGCCTCCTTCCTTTCGGATTCTCTCTTCTTGATTCTGCATTCTCTCTTCACGACTTCGCGGTGAGCGTCTTCTCGACGAATTTTCGGCGCCGCGCGTCACCACCGCGGGCCCGGCCCATCGGCCGGGGGACGGTTCCGGAATCGCCCGAGCATGCGCCGATACGGCAAGCTCGGGCGACAGGCGCGAAACGGATCCGGAACGCCGGTCAGCCTCGCCGACGTCTCTAGCCGCTCGCGAATCCGGGCCTGGAGGACGGCGACGACCGACGGATTCGCGGCGGCGACATCGCGCTGTTCGCCGGGATCGGTCGGTCGGTGAAACAGGCGAGGGGACGGATCGCGCGGTCGGCCCAGGAAATCGGCGACGATCTCGCCATCCGCCGACTCGCTGATCGGCTCGATCAGCCGCCACTCCTTCGTCACCACCCCGCGGCTGATCTGCCGGCT
>JAJPKB010000584.1 GCA_021323915.1 Chloroflexota bacterium
CTGATCCCCCCGAAGTAGACGACCAGGGTCGTGCCCAGCCCCGCCACCGTGGCGAGAACCGGGAAGATGCCGTTGAAGATGAAACCGGTGCGAATGTCCACCTGGTAGGACTGGAGGTTGACCCGCGCGAAGTCGTGGTAGATCGTCTCCTCCTGGCGGAAGGACTTCGCCACGCCGATTCCGCTCATCGTCTCCTGGACCTTCGCCGACACGTTCGCCAGGGCGCGCTGCGACCGCTGAACCGAGCCGCGGGCGATCCGGCGAAACGCCAGGGCGATCAGCACGACGATCGGGATGATCGTGAAGGTGATCAGGGCGAGACCCGGATCGATCGCGAAGAGCACCGCGACGATCAGGACCACCAGCAGCCCCTGACTCAGCAGGTTCAACGTCAAGGTCACGACCGTCGCGAAGTCCTCAGTGTCGGCGGTGACCCGGCTGACGACCCGGCCGGCGGTGTACTCGTCGAAGAAGGCCATGTCGCGGGCCAGGACGGCGCGAAACGCGTCTTCGCGAAGCGTCAGCACGACGTCTCCGACCAGACGGGCGGTGAGCCACTGGCGCAGGAAGTTCGACGTCCAGCCCAGGACGCCGGCGGCAAGGATCGCCCCGACCAGGAAAGCGACCGCCGCGAAGGTGATCGCTCCCCCGAGACGATCGATGCCCCGCGCGATGAGAACCGGCAGGACGATGCTGGTGAGCGAGTTGAAGACGATCAGACCGGCCACGAACAGCAAGAGCGCCGCTCCGGGTCGGAAGTAGCCCATGATCCGTCCGAGCAGCTTGCGATCGGAGTAGGCTCGATCGTAGGCCTCTGGATCCAGGCCATCCATGAAGAATCCCATGTGGTGGTCTACCTTCCTCCGCTTTCCACGGGCTCGGCCACGTCGTACCGTGAGAAGATGCGCCGGTAGGCCTCGCAGCGCCGGAAGAGCTCGTCGTGGGAGCCCTGATCGACGATCTCGCCGTCTTCGAGGTACAGGATTCGGTCGGCCCAGCGAATCTGGGACAGGCGGTGGGTGATCAGAAAAGTCGTCCTCCCCTCCTGGATTCGCCGGATCGCCTTCTGAATCTCGTCTTCGGTCGCGCTGTCGATCGCGCTGGTCGAGTCGTCGAGAATGAGAATGCGCGGATTGGTGAGCAAAGCGCGGGCGATCGCCAGGCGCTGCCGCTGGCCGCCGGAGAGGGTGACTCCCCGCTCGCCGATCACCGTCTCGTACCCGTCTTTGAACGACATCACGAAGTCGTGGGCCTGGGCGTCCCGCGCGGCCCGCTCGATCGTCTCCGGGTCGGCTCGCTGGCCCAGCCCGAAGCCGATGTTTTCCGCGACCGTGCGGGAGAAGAGAAACACGTCCTGCTCAATCGTCGAGACCTGTTGCCGAAGCGAAGCCAGACTCCAGTCACGCACGTCGACGCCGTCGACCATGACCCGGCCGGCCGAAGCATCGTAGATTCGGTTGATCAGCCTGGTCAGGGTGCTCTTTCCCGCGCCGGTCCGCCCGACGATGGCGACGGTCTGGCCGGGTTGGATCCGGAACGACACGTCCTTCAGCGCTGATTTGTCGCCGTACTGAAAGCAGACGTTCTCGAAGACGACCTCCCCACGAACTTCGCCGGCGTAGCCACCCGCGTTCTCGTCCAGCTCGGCTTCTTCGGCCATCAGCGCCAGGATGCGGCGCGCGCTCGCCAGCCCGAGCTGAACGAGCGAGAAGCTGAAGATCGAGATGAAGGCCGGGAAGCCAAGCGCGCCCATCAGCCCCAGGTAGGCGACGAGACCGCCGATGGTGAGCTGTCCCCGAGAAATGAGCAGCACTCCGTGGAGAAAGGCTCCGACCGTCGCGACGGTCAGGAGGAGCGGTGGGATGTACCGCGCCTGGATCTCGCCGTTTCGGACGAAGAGGTCGCGGTAGCGACGGACGCGGCCGTCGAACTTGCTCTCCTCGCTCGCTTCCTGGGCCGTTGCCTTGACGACCTCAACGCCGGCGATCACCTCGTTCAATCCGGCGTTCACCCGCCCGAACTGCTCCCGCATCCCGGCGGTCACCGGTCCCAGCTTCCGGGAGTAATCGCGGAGCGCGAAGAGGAACGCGACGGTGAACAGCAGCGGCGCCAGGAGCAGCTCCGGCTTCAGGAAGCCGATGTACACCAGCGCGGTGATCAGCGTCATGAACGAGTCGACGATGATGTCGACGCCCGGCACGATCATGTTGCTGAGTTGACCGACGTCGTTCGCCGCGCGGGCCATCAGGTCGCCGACCCGCTGACGGTTGTGGAACGTCTGGCTCTTTCCCAGCAGGCAAGAGAACAGCTCGTCGCGCGCGTCGCGCTTGAAGCGCTTGGAAAGCATCTCGGCGGAGAAGCGGCCGGTCAGGTCGAAGACGACCCGGGCCAGCACCACGGCGAGGATCTCGATCGTGATTCCGAGCAGGACGTCGCGGCTCGGCGCCGGGCGCAGAATCTCGTTGAAAGCGGACCCCACCAGGAGGGGGACGGCGTTTCCCAGGAGGTTGGCGGCGATGGTTCCCAGGAGAAAACTGGCGAGCCAGCGTTTGTTGCGCAGCAGATGCGATATCGTCCAGCGCGCCGCGTTGGTTCGATCGTACCGATGGGCGCCAGCGATAGTGAACTCGCTCGCGGTCACGGGCTCTCCTTCGCAAGGGTGTCTGGGCGGCAGACTCGTCGGTCAGGCGAGTGGTGGGGGTCGTCAGGGAGCGTGTGCCGGGATGCTCCCCTGAGCGCTCTTCAGTGTACGACAAAGCGTGGTAAATTTCAACATTTGTTCGGATGGATCTGGCGGGGCGGCGAAATCAAAGCCCGGCTCACCGATTAGTTTTCGGGACGCGGCGAGTCTCAATGAACGGATGACTATTCACCGAACGAGAGGATTCCATGGAAGCATCACCCAAGACGTTGTCCCTGGCGTATCTCGAGGCCTTCGAGCGGAAGGAGTTCGAGCGCGTAGCGGAGCTCTTGCACCCGAATCTGGAGTTCACCGGTCCGGGCGGTTCCACCCACACGGCAGCAGAGTACCTCGCGGCGATCCGGCGGTTGAGTCCGATTCTATTGCGCAACGATGTCACCAAGACATTCGTCGATGGCAATGACGTTTGCATCGTCTACAACTTCGTGACGGACACGACGGCGGGCGCGGTGCCGTCCGTTGAGTGGCACACGGTCGAGGCCGACCGCATCCGGTCGATTCGGCTCTTCTTCGATCGGATGTCCTTTCAGCCAGTACGAGAGGAATTGGCGCGGCGAGCTAGTCGAGCGTCCTGACGATCTGCTACTGCGAGAGGAGCGAGTTCCTAACTTAGCCCGGGCGGCGCCTTGACGAAGGCGTCGCTCGTCCATAACATACCGCCGTCGACGTGGACGGAGGTACGAATCCGCGATGTCCCTGCCTGACCATAACCAGCCGAGTGCAACCGAGGCGACGGATCTCGCTGCTGCCCGGGCAGGCGACGAAGAGGCGTTCCAACGACTGGCCGACCGCTATATTCGGGAGCTGCACGTTCACTGTTACCGCATCCTCGGGTCTTACCAGGACGCCGAGGATGCCTTGCAGGAAACCCTGCTGCGGGCGTGGAAGCATCTCCCCGGCTTCGAGAACCGTAGCTCGCTCCGGTCATGGCTCTACCGCATCGCCACGAACGTCTGCTTGTCCGTCGCGGCTCGCCAGCGAGCGGAGCTACCCCCGGCGCCACCGGCGCTTGCCGACGCGATTGCCGCGAGCGCCGAGCCGATCACCCACCTGTCGCCCTATCCGGACAGGTTACTCGACGAGCTGGAAGCGAGCTGGGGCAACCCGGTCATTCAATACGATCTACGCGAAAGCGTCCAGATCGCCTTCCTGGCGGTGGTGCAGCTCCTGCCGCCCCGTCAGCGGGCGGTGCTGATTCTCCGCGACGTCCTTGGCTGGTCGGCGAGTGAAGTGGCCGAGCTGCTCGACTCGACGACCGCGAGCGTAAACAGCGCGCTCCAGCGGGCCCGAGCGACCATCGATCAGCAGCGCCTGGCCGGGCGCCTGTGCATCGGTCGGGCCGTTCCGTCCAATGAAGTCGAGCGGTCGCTAGTCCAACGCTTCGTCGATGCCTGGGACGCTGTCGACGTTGGAAGATTGGTCAGCGTACTGAAGAGCGACGCGGTTCTGACCATGCCGCCCCGGCCCCTGCGTTACGAGGGACGTGGCGCAATCGCCCGGTTCTTCGCGACCATACCGGCCGGTGGTGCGCTCAACCGGTTCCACCTGGTTCCTACCCGGTTGAATCGCCAGCCGGCCCTTGCCCTTTACCGGAGTGATCCCGCTGGCAGGGTGTATCGCGCCTTCAACCTCTTGGTGCTCACTGTCGACGGCGATGCCATCGCGGAGATGGCCGTGTTCCACGATCTGGCCCTCTTCCCCCTCCTGGGGCTGCCGGAAGAGCTCTACTAGCTCAATCGCGCGATCGCTTGACGGCTGAATTAGAACATTCTTTCGCATTTCTAATGTCGCACGCCCGTTCCATGTCCCATAATAGAACCGGCGAAGCGCCGCCGGGGAGGACGAGCGGCGGCTTCGGAAGCGGGAGGTTATCGAAAAGGACGAATTAGATTTCTGACAAACGACCGATCTGACCCCGGCCCGTTCGACGACATGACGGGTGGCGCGCGTGCTCATCTGGAGCACGCGGGGAAACGAATGAAGGAGTTCGAAGTGAGTTCGGTACGGGTACTGGTTGGCACACGAAAAGGCGCCTTCGTCCTGACCTCGGATGGCAAGCGGGAACGATGGGACGTCAGCGGCCCGCACTTCGCCGGTTGGGAGATCTTCCATCTCAAGGGCTCGCCGGTCGATCCGAATCGGCTGTACGCATCCCAATCCAGCAGTTGGTTCGGGCAGACGGTCCACCGCTCCGATGACGGCGGCAAGACCTGGGAGACGGTCGGAAACCAGTTCGTGTACGAAGGAACGCCCGGTCCCCACCAGTGGTACGACGGCACGCCTCACCCCTGGGAGTTCAAGCGGGTCTGGCACGTCGAGCCATCGCTGACCGATCCGGATACCGTGTACGCTGGAGCGGAAGACGCCGCGATGTTCCGCACCGTGGACGGCGGACGTACCTGGCAGGAGCTTCCCGGTCTGCGCCAGCATCCCTCCGGACCGGGTTGGATGCCAGGAGCGGGTGGATTGGGTCTGCACACGATTCTGCTCGATCCGAGCAATCCGGGCCGTATGTTCATCGCCATCTCGGCCGCGGGCGTGTTTCGGACCGACGACGACGGCGAGACCTGGCGGCCGATCAACCGCGGCCTGCGATCGGATTTCATGCCGGACCCGGAAGCCGAGGTCGGCCACTGCGTCCACCGGATCGCGATGCACCCGTCGCGCCCGGACGTCCTTTTCATGCAAAAGCACTGGGACGTCATGCGCAGCGACGACGCGGGCGAATCGTGGCACGAGGTCAGCGGCGACCTGCCGACCGACTTCGGGTTCGTGGTCGACGTTCACGCACACGAGCCAAATACCGTCTACGTCGTTCCGATCAAGAGCGACTCCCAGCATTTTCCGCCGGACGGACAACTGCGCGTCTACCGCAGCCGGACCGGGGGAAACGAGTGGGAACCACTCAGCAACGGTCTGCCGCAGAGCAACTGCTACGTGAACGTCCTGCGCGACGCGATGGCCGTCGATTCGCTCGATTCGTGCGGCGTCTATTTCGGCACCACCGGCGGGCAGGTGTACGCCTCCGCCGACAGCGGCGACACCTGGGCGCCGATCGTCCGAGACCTTCCGGCGGTCCTTTCCGTCGAGGTCCAGACCCTCCCATGATCCGGGTCGTGATGCCGGCTCACCTGCGGACGCTAGCGCGCGTCGACGGCGAGGTTCAGCTCGAGGTGAGGGAGCCGATCACGGCGGACTCGATCCTCGACGCGCTCGAGGAACGGTATCCGACGCTGCGGGGAACGGTTCGCGACCACGTCACCCGCCGGCGCCGGCCATTCGTGCGGTACTTCGCCTGCGAGCAGGATCTGTCCCACGAGCCGACGGATCTCCCGTTGCCCGAGGCGGTGGCCCGGGGCGAGAAGCCGTTTATGATCGTCGGCGCGATCGCCGGTGGCTAGCGC
>JAJPKB010000585.1 GCA_021323915.1 Chloroflexota bacterium
CCGGCCAGCAGCTCTCGGACGTCGATTCCGCTCACCGCCGCCGGCAGCAGTCCGACCGGCGATAGCGCGGAGAACCGCCCGCCAACCGTCGGCGGAATCCCGAACGTTTCGTAGCCCTCGCGCTCGGCCAACTTCAACAGGTCGCCGGCCTCCGGATCGGTTGTGGCGACGATGTGGCTCGCCACGTCGGGTCCGAGCTCCCGCGCCAGCCGCTCGCGGACGATCGCCAGCTGCGCCATCGTCTCGGCGGTGCTGCCGGATTTCGTCACGACGTTGAAGACAGTTCGTTTCAGATCGAGCAGGTCGAGCGTCGACTCGACGAAGTCCGGGTCCACGTTGTCGAGCACGTAGAAGCGCGGGCGCCCGTCGCGCCGGGCCGGCGAGAGCTGATTGTAGTGGAGATGGCGAAGCGCGGTGTGAAGGGCAATCGATCCGAGCGCCGAGCCGCCGATGCCCAGCACGACGAACGCGTCGCACCGCGCGGCGACCGCGTCGCCCGCCGCGACGACGCGGTCGGCCAGGTCGCGCTGGTAGGGCAGATCCATCCACTCCACCCGCCCGTGGGCGCGAAGGCCGCGAAGCCACTCGACGGCGCCGCGGGCCCGCGGCGCGATGTTACGCAGCTCATCGAGGGTGAGCCCATCGTCTTTGCCGACCGCCTCGGCCATCAGGTTGGTGTAGTCGAAGCGAACCTGCTCGGGGATCGATTGCCTCGTGGCTCGGCGTCGAACCATGGGGAGCGCCTCGTTCCATTGTTCAGCCGGTCGTCTGGACTCCCGCCGCGATCCCGTTGATCGTCTGCAACACCAGGTCGAGCGGTCGGCGATCACCGTACAGTCCACCACGTCGCAGAGTTCGAAGCAGCAGGGCCTGGGCCACGTGCAACGGATCGACGTAGGGATTGCGCAGGCGAATCGACTGGGCCAGGACCGGCGAATGCTCCAGCAATTCCGATTCCGCGATGATGGCGAGGACCGCCTGGGTCGAGCGCCGGTATTCTTCGTCGATCAGGTCGTAGACGCGCGCCGCCAAGGCCGGATCGGTCACGGCATCGCGGTAAAGGCGGGCGATCGCCATATCGGCCGTGGCGAGGCTGATCTGGCAGTTGTCGACGATCGACCGGAACACCGGCCAGTCGCGGTACATCTCCCGCAGCCGCGAAGCGCCGTCGGGGTGACGGGCCAGGAAGTCGTCGACGGCGCTGCCGACGCCGTACCAGCCGGGCAGGTTCACCCGACACTGGGTCCAGCTGAATCCCCAGGGGATTGCCCGCACGTCCTCCAGGCTCTGCGCGTTGGACCGACTGACTGGCCGCGACGCGATCGTGTGCTCGGCGATCTCGGGAAAGGGCGTCGCCTCGCGAAAATAGCGCTCGAAGCCGGGCGTGTTATCCACCAGGGCATGGTAGGCAACGAGCGCGCGGTCGGCCAGGTCGTCCAGAGTATCCTGCCAGCGCCGCGTCGTGTCGCTCGCTGCGTCCGTCGGGCGCGGCTTCAGGCTCGCCAGGAAGGTGGCGAAGACCACCTGCTCCAGGTGTCGGTGGGCGATGCCTGGATTGCCATACCGGGTGAAGACGACCTCGCCCTGCTCGGTGAACTTCAGGCGCCCGTCGAGCGCGCGCGGCGACAGGGCCGCGATCGCCCGCCCCATGGGGCCGCCGCCGCGCCCGATCGCGCCGCCGCGACCGTGAAACAACTCGATCTGGGCGCCGTGCCGAGCGCACACCTCGGCTATGGGATCCTGGGCCTCGTACAGTCTGGCGTTCGCGGCCAGAAACCCGCCGTCCTTGTTGCTGTCCGAGTAGCCCAGCATCACCTCCTGCACGTCGCCGGTGGCGGCAAGGGCGCGGCGATAGGGCCCGATCGCGAGCAGCGCGTCAAGAATGGCCGGGGCGCGCCGCAGGTCGTCGATTCCCTCGAACAGCGGCACGATCCGCAGGCTGCACCGCGGCGGCAGGGCTTCACGAACGTCGATCAGGCCAGCCTCCTTGGCCAGGAGCACGACGGCCAGCACGTCGGATACCTGATGGGTCATGCTGATGATGTAGTGGTGGCACGCCGCCTCGCCGAAGCGCCGCTGGGCCAGTCGAATCGTCCGGAAGAGGTTGATCACCCGGGTGGTCGACGGAGAAAAGCTGAGCTCCGATGGGATCAGCGGGCGTGGATTCAGGATCTCGGCGGTGAGCAGCTTCACCCGCTCAGGCTCGGTCAGCGACGGGTAGCTCGCGCAGACGCCGGTGGCAGCCAAGACGTCGGCCAGCGCCGCCGCGTGCCGAGCGCTGTGCTCGCGAATCTCGAGCTCCGCGAGGTGAAAGCCAAAGGCGCGCGCCCGCCAGCGAAGATCCTGGAGCGCGCCATCGGCGATTCGCGATCCGCGGTGCTCGCGGAGGCTCTCGGCGATTCGATCCAGGTCGTCCAGAAACGCCTCGACGCCGGGGTAGCCTCCGTCGGTCCGCTCCTCGGTCCGACGCAGCCGCTCGTCGATCAGGCCGAGCATCTGACGGTACGGCTCGACCGGATAGCCCGCGACGATCGCTTGCCCCACCGCGCCAAGGTCCTCGGCCCGGGCCGCGATCTCGTCGAGGAGGGCCGGCGACACGCCAATCCGGCGGACCGACGAGCTCAGCGACGGCTCGAGGTCGGCGACGTCGTCCCGGTAGCGGCGGAGGGCCGCCTGCCGGTGCAGCGTGAGCGCCGTCAGCGTTACCTCGTCGGTCACCAGCGGATTCCCGTCGCGGTCGCCGCCGATCCAGGTCGAGAAGCGTAAGAACGGCGGAACATCCCACCGTTCGCCCGGATAGGCGTCGGCGAGCGCTCGGGCCAGGTCCCGGTAAATCCCCGGCACCACCTCGAACAGCGTCCGATCGAAGAAGAACAGGCCGGTCCGAACCTCGTCGAGAGGAGAGGGTCGGGTCACCCGCACCTGGTCGGTTTGCCAGAGCAGCGTCACCTCTTCGAGCAGGTCGACGAGCGCCTCGGATCGTTCCGACGGTCGATTCAGGTCGGCGATCAGCTCGCCGATCCGTCGCAGATGCTGGAGCACCGTACGCCGGCGCGCTTCGCTGGGGTGCGCGGTCAAAACCGGGCGGATGCTCGCCCGGGCCAGGAACGCCGCGATTTGCTCGCGACTGATTCCAGCCTTCCGCAGCTCGCGAATTGCCGCGTCGATCGACTCGGGACGGGCTGCCCCCGGACTCGCGAGCGATCGCTGGGCGAGCAACCGCAGGCGGTGGTGCTCCTCGGCGGCGTTGACCAGGTAGAAGTAAAGGGTAAACGCCCGGACCATCTCCGACAATTGCTCTTCGGAAAGGCCGGCCACGTCGCCTACCAGGTCCGGGGCGACCGGCGTCCCCCGGTCGCGATCGGCGATCGCCGCGGCGCGGACCCGCTCGACCAGCTCCAGCAGGTCAGTCCCGACCTGCTCGACCAGGACGTCGCCGAGGAGCTGGCCGAGAAAGCGCACGTCGTCGCGCAGTTGCTCGATCGGCACGCGATAGTTGATCATACCGATGATTCTACACGAGGGCGAACCGGCCGCGTCTGCTAAAATGACGGCGGTCCGCTTCCACCGAGTTGTCACGACGGCCCGCGTCCGTTATACTTGATGTATCATATATTTCACCAGGATAGCTCGCCGATGGATCAGCTCAACACCGTGCTCGCCTCGACGCGGGTCGTCGTCGAGAACGCGCGCTACGTCACGATCGACCCGTCCCGCGTTGCCGCGATCGCCGACGAGCTCGCCGCCCGCCCCGCGCCGCCGGTCACCTTCGACTGCGCGCGGCACGTCTGCGGGACCGAGCCGTGGGTCGCGAACTTCGTTCTGGTGCTCGACGCCCTCAACTTTTCCTTCTGGCCGGATCCGGGCCAGCCTCGCTGGCGGGTGAGCCACCGCGGCCAGACCGTCGATGGCTACTGGGCGCTCGTCGCCGCCCTGCGCCGTGCGCTGGATGAGGGCATCCAATTGACCGACGCCCGCTACCTGGCCGGGCTGTCCGAGGCAGACGTCGCCCACCTTCTGCGCGGCGAGGGCTCGATCCCCCTCCTCGCCGAGCGTGCCGCCGCCCTGCGCGAGGTCGGGCAGGTGCTGACCGAGCGGTACGACGGCAGCTTCGTCAACGCGATCGAGGAGGCCGACCGCGACGCGCTTCGGCTCACCCGACTGCTCGCCGAGCGCTTCAGCTCGTTCGCCGACGTCGCGACCTACGGCGGATATTCGGTCTATCTTTACAAGCGCGCCCAGATCTGCTGCGGCGACCTTCACGGCGCCAGTCAGGGCGCCGCCTGGGGCCAGCTGAGCAACCTGGACCGGCTGACCGCCTTCGCCGACTACAAGGTGCCGCAGGTCCTCCGCAAGCTGGGCATTCTGGTCTACACCGACTCGCTCGCTCGAACCATCGAGCGGCGCGCGCTGCTGCTGCCGGGCGGCGAAGCGGAAGTCGAGATCCGCGCCGGAACGGTCTGGGGGGTCGAGTTCTTGCGGCGAGCCCTCGTGAAGCGCGGCGTCACCCTTAGCGCTTATGAGATCGACTGGCTGCTCTGGGAGCTCGGCCAGACCCTGCCGCCAGATAGCCAGCCCTATCACCTGACGAGGACGATCTTCTATTGACCGACGCGACACTGGGCTTTGAAATCCGCGCTCAGCTCGGAGCGGCGCGAGTCGGGCGGATCAGCACGCCCCACGGCGACGTCGACACGCCGGCCTTCTTCCCGGTCGGCACCCAGGCGACGGTGAAGACGCTGACGCCCGACGACCTGCTGTCCATCGGCACCCAGGGTATCCTCGCCAACACCTATCATCTCTTCCTGCGACCCGGCGCCGAGCTGATCGAGCGCCTCGGCGGGCTGCACCGCTTCATGGCGTGGCCGAAGACGATCATGACCGACTCCGGCGGCTATCAGGCCTTCAGTCTGGGCCTCGCCCTCGAGCACGGGGTGGGCAAGATCGCCAAGATGTTTCCCGGCTCGGCCGAGGCGCCGGCCCGGCCGACGCGCAAACGGCTGGCGCGGATCGACGAGGTCGGCGTGGAGTTCGCCTCCCACCTTGACGGCTCACGCCAGCTGCTGACCCCGGAGATCTCGATTCGGGTTCAGCAGCAGCTTGGCGCGGACCTGATCCTCGCCTTCGACGAGTGCACCTCGCCGCTGTCCGACTACGACTACACCCGCGCCGCGATGGAGCGCACCCACCGCTGGGCGAACCGCTGCCTCGACGCCTGGACGTCGACCCATCAGGGGCTGTACGGCATCGTCCAGGGCGGCGCTTACCCCGACCTGCGCGAGCAGAGCGCGCGGTTCATCGGCGGCCTGCCCTTCTTCGGGATGGCGATCGGCGGCTCGCTCGGCCGATCGAAGGATGACATGCACCACGTCCTAGAATGGACGATTCCCCTTCTGCCGCCGGAGAAGCCGCGGCACCTGCTGGGAATCGGTGAGCCAACCGATCTCTTCAGCTGCGTCGAGCGAGGCATCGACAGCTTCGACTGCGTGGCGCCGACCCGCCTGGCGCGACACGGCGGGCTCTACACCTCGACCGGTCGTCTGAACATTCGCCGGACCGAGTACCGCGAGGACGTCTCGCCGATCGAGGCCGGCTGTGGCTGCTACACCTGTCGCACGTTCAGCCGCGCCTACCTGCGGCACCTCTTCGTCGCCGAGGAGATCCTTGGCTACCGGCTGGCGACGCTCCACAACCTCCACTTCATCCTGACGCTGATGGCCCACATTCGCCAGAGCATCCTCGACGGCAGCTTCGCAGACCTCAAACGAGATTTTCTCGCGCGTTACCGGGCTCCGGCCACTCCCCTAGGGGCGTCACCTGCTTGAACGCGGCCAGAACTCCAGCTCCATTTCGGCGACGTCTTTGAAGCGCACGTCGATCACCGCCAGGCGCTCGGTGGTCTGACGGATGCTCAGGTCGCCGCCGGTCCCGCGCAGCGGTCCCGGCGTCCAGCCGCGCGGCAGCGCCACGGCGATCGTCCCCTCGCGCTCCCCGACCGCGCCGACCGCCAGGTGAAGGCGGCAGTTCCGCCGATCGAAGCTGGCGCCCTGCAGCGCCATCGCCCCGAGGGTGACGTGGAGCGACGTGCCAACCACCCGCGGCTCGTCGAGGGCCTGTCGGATCGCCACGACCGCGCAGCCGCCGGCCGGTATGTGCTCGATCGCGAGACGCTCGGTCACGATCCCCAGGTAGCGCTGGCTCCAGAACTCGTAGGCGTGGTAGCGTCCCGGCGGCAGACCCAGGCGCTCGAGCGGAATCACCCGCGCGACCGGGACGTCGCGCGAATTCAGCGCCAGCAGCAGGAGGTAATCGTCCCAGCCAGCCTTCACTCGGCAGGCGAACAGCGACGGCCCGTCGGGGCCGAGGGGATCGATCGGCACGATCGAGCTGGCGTCGTAGGGCGGAAGGCAGGCTCGCAGCGCTTCGAGACGCTCGGGCGGCAGCGCCGACAGATCGCCGACCAGGGTGACGATTCCCCCGGCCAGGCTGGCGATCGTCGCCGCCGCGCGCGCTTCGTCGAGGGTCTGCCCTTCGCGATCCATCGAGAGCGGCCCGGCGCCGGTCAGACCGCCGGTGCGCCAGAGGAAGGCGCGCAGCGGCGTCGAAGGATCGGCGCGCCAGAGCGGGGCGGAGTCGGTCAACAGCCCGTCAACCTCGCCCAGCGACGCGAAGAGCGGCGCGCCCGAGGCGATCAGCGGCCGGCCACCGAGCGATTCGCGCAGCGCCGCCAGGCCGCGGCGGTACGCCTGGACCGGCGACAGGTAACCGTTCGCCTGCCAACCGGCCACCACGCACTGCTCCAGACGGTCGATTCGGGCCAGATCGAGCGCCCACTCGTCGGCGATTCCACGGCCAATCGATCGAAGCCAATCGACGACGCACGGCTGACTCGGGTCGAGCGCGAACAGGTCGGGCTGGTCCGGCGCCACCGCGATCGGGTCGCCGGTCGACGAGCGTAGCACCCAGCCGGGGTGCCGATGAAATAGCTCGGAGGTCCGCGAGACCAGCAGCGGCGAAATCGCGATCCCGACCCGCCATCCCTCCGCGTGCGCCAGGTCGCGCAGCGCCAGGAACCCGCGCGGAAAGCGCTCCGGGTCCGGAGTCCAGTCCCCCTCGCTCGCTTCCCAGCCGGCCCCGACCGTCACCGCGTCCAGCGTCTCGACGCCGGACCAGCCGGCGAGCGAGCCGAGCGCGTCGAGCACCCGGGCTTCGGTTGGCGGGCGGGCGGCGGATTCTGGGGTCGTCCACTCGACGAGCGAAGGCGGTCGAACCCCCGGCAGATGGCGACCGCGCCAGGCGTCGGCGAAGCGCGCGAGGGCGACCTCGACCGGCCCGACCCGGATCCAGAGCGGGCCGCTGGACACCTCGCCCGTTCCCAGCTCCACCGTCCCGAAGTCGGCCTCGCCCTCCAGCCGGAGGCTTTCGAGATCCGACGCCTCGAATCGGTATCGCCCCACCGCGGCCGTGGCGTCGAGGAATCCCATCGTCAGTCGAAACCGTCCGCGTCGATCCCCGACCGCCGCGAGCCCGGTCGCTCCCCGAGGCTCACCGGCCACCAGCGGCCGCACGACCGCCGGCTCGGCAGCCGACCAGCCGACGTCGAGGACCTGCCAGCGCAGAGGGGCGGTGGGCATGGCGGGAGCTGAATGACGTTCAGTCGTGTCGCGGACGCGAAGATTCGGGACGGACGAATCGGGGGAGACGAGCGGAGACAGGGCGCGCAACGAGAGGCGAAAATCGCGCGGAGCGCGAACCGCCAGCTCGGCGACCAGCGATGGCTCGTCTGCCGTCACCGCGAGCCGCTGCCGGACCGTCAGGCCATCGGGCCAGGCGCGCCAGACCTGAACCTCGCGTCCGACCGCCTCAGGCGCGGTCTCGTCGCACGACACCAGGGCCGCGCTGGCCACGTCGCGCCGCTCGACCTGGCCCAGCGGATCGATCAGCTCCACCACCGCGCTCGCCTCGAGGCGCCAGCTCACCCCGGCCGCGTCGCCCTCGATCTGCCAGCGGCCGGACGCGAGATCGTACCGAACGTCGAGGTGCTGGCCGTGAAGGACGAGAGTGCCAGGAGCAGGACGCCCGGCCCCGGCTCGGCTCCTTGCCGTCGGAGCGCCCCGGACCGACGTCGATTCGTCGACCGACTTCCGCGTGCTGGTCATGGATCCCGTTCCCGAGAGGATAGTGCCCCGACTCCCTCGGCTGGCGTGCAAGAGCTACGCCAATCGATCCCACCTCTCGGAGACCGCGCCGGTGGTATAAACTTGAGGCGAAGCCCGGGCGCGCGGTCGGATCGACAGAGCGCGCGCTCCGGATCGCTGCCCGGATTTTGCAACACGGAGGGCTCGAATGAAGACTCTCGCGGCTCCGTTCCGATTGCTCTGGCGTCTCGGCACCTTCGTCCTGGCGATGACCGGGCGCCTGGTCGCGCTCTTGATCGGGCTGGTTCTGCTCATGATCGGCGCGATGCTCACCGTCACCGGCATCGGCGCGGCGATCGGGATTCCGATGATCGGCCTGGGCCTGCTTCTGATCGCACGGGGCATCTTCTAGCTGGCCCGCGCCCGGTCGCGGATCGGCGCTGGCTATGGCTAGCCGACTGGTATCGGCCAGGCGTGCGAGCGTTCCGGTCCGAAGGTGGCACGCCCGCGGCGGGTATGGTATCCTTGGAATGCGGAATCCCGCGACAGCAGCGGATCTCCCATGCGCCGAGGTGGCGGAACGGCAGACGCAGCGGACTTAAAATCCGTCGCCCGATGAGGGCATAGGGGTTCGAATCCCCTCCTCGGTACCAAGAAATCGGCGCGATCCCCTCGATCAGGCGTCGGCGGTGACGTCCCGGCCAGCGTCCGGCCAAGCTCCACGCGGGCAAGGGCTATGACAGCCACCGTTGTCGGCGCTGCCTCGGACCCGTCGGCATCCACCGTCTCATCGCGCGCGAGGGCTAACGCGGTCGGCGACTCTCCGATCGACGGTCGTTTGACCGCCCGTACGATACTGATCGTGCTGGCATGGGGTGGGCCTGGCTCGGGCCGAGGTGAGCCATCGTGTTAAGAGGGCGGCGATGGCGAGGCAGGCTCCGAGCTCGAAGGGTAAGAGATAGTGAGTCGGAAGATAGATCCAGGGCAGAACGCTCGGCAGCCAGCGCGACCAGGCGGGATCGAACATCTCCGCGGTCTCCACGGCGCTTTGAGCCCGTAGATAGACAACCACCGTGGGAAGTAAGTCTGGACCCCCGCGAAACCACGAGGCCGGGGTCAGGATCGTCCACGCTAACCAGGAGAAGCCGAGGCTGAAAAGCGGTCGGATTCCGCCATTAGCTTTGGGATAAAGTAACAGCGGCCACACGATCAAGCCGTTCAGTTTGCACGCCGCGGCGAAGGCAGCGGCGAGAGGGAACAGGCGGGATCCGTAGGCGAGGGCCGAGACGCCCAGGCCGAGGAGCAAGAAGTTGTCAACGGCAACGACGCCGAGGTCGCCGGGGACGTGGGGAATCGCAAGGAACAGGCTGACGCCGAGAAGGCCGGTCCAGCCGAGTCGGAAGGCGAGCAGCGCGAGGCCCACGGCGCCGGCGACGATCCCGGTGACCCGGACGACCGCGAGCGTCGAGCGCGGAAGAAGGGTAGACGGATTGACTGTCGGGCCCTCGGTATCCCAGTTGTGCGGATGAGCGGGAACTGATAAGCCGGCAAGCTGGACGACGAGACCGTACACCACCGGCCCGGTCATCGGCGTTTGGAGCGGAGACCATCCGGGTGGGGCCAGACGAAACGGATTCAGGTCGCCGTGTTCGGCATTCTCGACGATGTGAAGGCCGGTCCAGGCCCAAATGCCCTCGTCCGGGTGCTGGGGAAGCGTCCGGGCGGCCGGGTAGATCGAGACGACCGTCAGCAGAAAGGCGCCAAGCGCCAAGAGTAGCCGTGTGCGCGCGCTCATTTGTTTACCGGCGATCGCGGCGCACCGCCGCCACCGAAATCGTTTCTTCAAGTGTCTTACCGCGATCACTCCCGTCCAAATTTTATGTAGACCAAACCGGGGCCCGTGGCCGTCGGCGGCTCGACGTGGTAGACGATCCAGACGAAGTCGACCCCCTGGCTGCTCTCTTCGATCGGCCCGGACGCGTCGCTCTGATTCCAGCCGTGAACGACGAGCTTTCGCTTCGGGCCATAGGCGCTCACCCTCCAGGTCGTCCAGTCGCTCGCGCTGATCGGCTGAATCTCCCACCGCCCGCGCGATCCACCAAACGTCCAGCTGCCATCGGCGGAGAGCTGAAGATTCTCACCGGAGCCTGACTGCGACCAGGCGCCACCGCCGCCCTGATCGTAGTAGATGCGCTCCGACAGGATCCGCCAGGGGCCGGACACCGTCTCGAGGGCGGAACCGGCTGTCGGGGACGCCGACGCGGGCGCGGAAGTCGGCAACGGCCCGAGCAATTGCACTTCCGCTTTCGCGGTCGGGGTTGGCGCGCTCGAACCGGACACCGGCGCGGTGACGCGCAGATTGCTGAACCGACAGGTTACCGGCTGGGACCAGGTCGTCGCCATCAGTCCAATCTGGCCGGCCGGGATCGATTCGTCGGTCGCCGTCCCGACGGTGGCGCCGTTGACCGAGACGCTGATCTTGTCGCCGTCGACTTCAACGCCCAGCCGATTCGTCGCCGCGCCGGGCTGAATCCAGGGCGACGTGGTCCATGGGATCAG
>JAJPKB010000191.1 GCA_021323915.1 Chloroflexota bacterium
AAGTCGTACGTTTTGCAGGACGAGCACGGCCAGATTCGTGACACCTACAGCATCTCGGCCGGCCTCGATTACCCCGGCGTGGGACCGGAGCACAGCTTCTGGAAAGACTCCGGTCGCGCGCATTACGTCGGCGTCACCGACGAGCAGGCGCTGGCCGGCTTCCGCCTGCTCTGCGAGACCGAGGGGATCATTCCGGCGCTCGAATCTGCCCACGCGATCTGGCAGGGCGTCGAGGTCGCGCGAGGCCTGGCCGCCGACCGGATCGTCGTGATCAACGTCTCGGGACGAGGAGACAAAGACATGCACACGGTGGCCCGGGCGCTCGGGGTCGAGCTGGAGTGAGCGAGCCGGACGGGAAGAAACCAGAATCCAGGAGTCAGAATCCAAGAGAGGGAGGCGGTCGGCCGGGCGAAGGTCACGCGCCCCTTCCGACCTCGAGGCCCGGCTTGTGGACAAGCGACGATCCAGCGGCCTGGCGTATGGCGCTCAAGGCATATCCCCGGGTGATCGAGGCTCAGGGGGTGAATCGGCTGTCGGAGCTCGATCGCTGGTATCGCGAGGAGCTACCGCCGCTGATTGCCGCGCGGCATCCCGCCCAGGTCACGCTGGACGAGCTGGTGAGGGCCACCGAGTGGAAGATGAAGCGCGGTGTCTGGCGCCAGCGCAATCTGCTGCTGGTGCGGTCCAACCCGCCGGATGTCGTCGAGCGGACGAGTCGCGACGCGCTGTCCCGCGTGCCCGACCCGCTCGCTCCGATTCGCGCGCTGGCCAAGTTGGCCGGGGTCGGTCCGGCGACGGCTTCGGCGATCGCGTCGGCGGCCGCGCCGGACGTCTACCCGTTCTTCGACGAGGTGGTTGCCAATCAGATCCCGGGCCTGGGTTCGGTGGACTTCAGCGTGAGTTACTACGCCCGCTACGCGACGGCACTGCGCGAGCGCGCTCGGCAGCTTGGCGGCGAATGGACGCCGACCACGGTCGAGCGGGCGCTCTGGGGGTTCTCGGGTGGGAAGGCTTCGGGCCAGGGTTCGGACCACGAAAGACGCGAAAGCGCGCGCGAAAACGCAGGACAAGCGTAGGTGGTGCGTCTGGCAGTTCCCGGTCGGTGCGTCCAACCTCGCGGCCGTTCCTACGGGCACGAACCTTCTTTGTCGTCAATGAAGAAACTCGTACGTGATGTGCGTGGAATGTCACGAGTCAGAATTCGCTGGGAGGCCGAGTGTCGTATCCGGAGGGGCGAGGCATGCCTCGCCCCTCCGGATACGACACTCGGAATCGTACGGTTCTTGATTGTCGAAACTGGGCTAGGGATGTAGGGACATCAGAATGACCGGTAATCGCGGCGCGAGGCTCTTTAACTCGATTGTCATGGTCTTTCGAGGAATGGTGGACACTGAGCCCGCGCCCACTTGGGTGCCGAACGCTCGGGAGGCGAGACGGATCGACTGGATTGATCCGACGATGCTGACCTCACGGACCACTCAGCGCTTCCATTGGGCCGCCCTTCAGAAAGCGCGCATCTTGAAGGAGGGCGCGCGTTGATCGCTGCCTTTTCGCGCGCTTTTCGCGTCGTTTCGCGCCTTTCGTGGTCCAAAGAACCCACGCCCACGGACTTGGAGGAATAATGTCTCGGATCGCGTCGATGTTCGAACGCACCCGGCAGCAGGGGCGGATCGCGCTGATGCCGTATCTCCCGATCGGCTATCCGAACGTCGAGACCACCCTGGCGCTCGCGCCGGCCCTGGTCGAGGCGGGAGCCGACCTGTTCGAGCTGGGCGTTCCCTATTCCGATCCCCAGGCGGATGGTGCGACGATCCAGCACGCTACCCACCAGGCGCTGCTGAATGGTGTCACCCCGCGCGTCTGCCTGGAGGTCGCGGCGGCGCTGCGGCGAGCCGTCGGGGCCCCGCTGGTCCTGATGGGCTATTACAACCCGATTGCCCGTTTTGGCGACCGGGCGTTCTGTCGCGCCGCGGAAGAGTCCGGCGTCGACGGCCTGATCGTGCCCGACCTGCCGCCGGACGAGGCCGACGAGCTGCGGTCCGCCGCGAGCGACCACCACCTCGACCTGATCTTCATGGTCGCGCCAACCTCGACCGACGAGCGTCTTCGGATCGCGGTCGAAGCGGCCAGCGGATTCGTCTACTGCGTCTCGCTGTCCGGGGTGACCGGCGCGCGGAGCCAGCTCGCGGCGGGTCTCGGGGAATACCTCGACCGGGTCAGGGGGTTCACCGAGCTGCCGCTGGTCGTCGGGTTCGGCATCAGCCGGACGGAACACGTCCGCGAGGTCGCCCGCCACGCCGATGGCGCGATCGTCGCGAGCGCCCTGGTCGACCGTCTGGATAAGCTGGCGCCGTCGGAACAGGTGGAGGGCGCGGCCCGGTACGTCCGCGAGCTGGCGGATGCGACGGCCAGTCGGTGACGGTTCCGCAGGCGGTTGTCCTCGTCCTCGCCGCGTTCCTGGCCGGGGCCCTGAACTCGGTCGCTGGCGGCGGGAGCTTTATCTCCTTCCCGACGTTGATCTTCACCGGCGTGCCGGCGATCAACGCGAATGCCACCAACACCGTCGCGCTCTGGCCGGGAACCGTCGCCAGCGCGGCCGCCTACGGCAAGGAGCTGGCGGTGCACCGGGGCGTGCCGGTGCTGGCCGCGGTCAGCCTGGTCGGGGGCGTGATCGGCGCCGAGCTGCTGCTCCACACGCCCCCGGCGACGTTCGTCCACCTGATTCCGTGGCTGCTCCTGGCGGCCACCCTGCTCTTCACCTTCGGGGGAGATCTCACCCGTCAGCTTCGGGCGCGGCTCACCAATTCCTCGGGCTCGGCGGAGCCGTCGCTTCTGGGCATCGCGCTGGTTCAGCTGGTCATCGCCATCTACGGGGGCTATTTCGGAGGCGGAATCGGCATTCTGATGCTCGCGGCGCTCTCGGTCCTGGGGATGGCGAACATCCACGAGATGAACGCGATCAAGACGGTGCTCGCGAGCTGCATCAACGGCGTGGCGGTCATCACCTTCGTCATCGCCGGCGCGATCTACTGGCCCCAGGCGATCGTGATGGTGGTTGGCGCGGTCGCCGGCGGGTACGGCGGCGCCCGGATCGCCCGCCGTCTGCCCCCGCTTCTGGTGCGGCGCTTCGTCATCGCCGTCGGATTCGCCATGACGCTGTACTTCTTCATCGACGGATAGACGACGGCGAACGCCTCCGTCGTCGACCGACCGACCTCGGCGCGCGTCGGAAAGGATGACTGTGCCGCCTCGCGTGCTATAATCTAAACCCGTTGAAGATATAAGAACCTGTTATGCGCCCACCTGAGGAGGTTTTTTCCAAGACATGGCAACGAAGTGGGTTTACGCGTTCCGGGAGGGCAACGGTTCGATGCGTGACCTGCTCGGGGGCAAAGGGGCAGGCGCCGCGGAGATGACCCGAGCCGGCCTGCCGGTTCCCCCCGGGTTCACGATCACGACCGAGGCCTGCAACGCGTACTACGCCAGCGGCGAGCGGTTCCCCGATGGAATGTGGGATCAGGCCATCGCCGCGCTGCGCGACGTCGAAGCGCAGACCGGAAAGAAGCTGGGTGACGAGGGCAACCCGCTTCTCGTGTCGGTTCGGTCGGGTGCCCGTACGTCGATGCCCGGCATGATGGACACCGTTCTCAACCTTGGCCTGAATCCGAACACGCTGCGAGGGCTGATCGCCCGAACCGGTAACCCCCGCTTCGGCTACGACGCCTATCGTCGCTTCATCCAGATGTTCGGCAAGATTGTGCTGGACATCGACTCCGACAAATTCGAGCACATCCTCGACGCGCGCAAGCAAAAGGTCGGCGCGAAGCTCGACACCGACCTGAGCGCGGACGACCTGCAAGTCGTCGCCGAGGAGTTCAAGGAGCTGGTCCGGACCGAGACTGGCAAGGACTTCCCGACCGATCCCTACGAACAGCTTCGCCTGGCGATCCAGGCGGTGTTCCGCTCCTGGAACAGTGCCCGAGCGATCACCTACCGTGATTTCCACAAGATTCCGCACAACCTGGGCACCGCGGTCAACGTCCAGACGATGGTCTTCGGAAACATGGGGGCCGACTCCGGGACGGGCGTCGCCTTCACCCGCAACCCGAACACCGGCGAGAACGTGCTCTACGGCGAGTATCTGCCGAACGCCCAGGGCGAAGACGTCGTCGCCGGCATCCGTACCCCGCACCAGATCGCCGAGATGGCGCGCGAGTGGCCGGCGGTCTACCAGGAGTTCAAGCGCTACGCCGACCTGCTCGAGCGGCACTACCGCGACATGCAGGATCTCGAATTCACCGTCGAAAACGGCAAGCTGTACATGCTGCAGACGCGCTCGGGCAAGCGGAGCGCGGTGTCCGCGGTGAAGATTGCGGTCGATATGGTCGCCGAAGGCCTGATCAGCAAGGAAGAAGCGGTCCAGCGGGTCGAGCCCGGCCACATCGAGCAGCTGCTTCACCGGCAGATCGATCCGGCCGCGAAGGTCCACGTGATCGCCAAGGGCCTGAACGCCTCGCCGGGCGCGGCCAGCGGCAAGGTCGTGTTCGACGCCGACCGCGCGGTCAAGTGGAGCGAGAGCGGCGAGAAGGTCATCCTGGTGCGACCGGAGACCAGCCCCGACGACGTCCACGGGATGATCGTGGCCCAGGGGATTCTAACCGCTCGCGGCGGCGCGACGAGCCACGCGGCGGTCGTCGCGCGCAGCATCGGCAAGCCGTGCGTCGCCGGGACCGAAACGGTCAAGATCGATCTGGAGCTCCGCCAGTTCGCATCCGACGGCGTGGTTATCAAGGAGGGTGACGTCATCTCGATCAACGGCAGCACCGGCGAGGTGATCGAAGGCGCGGTCCCGATGATCGAGCCGGAGCTGACCGGCGAGCTACAGGCGCTGCTGGGCTACGCCGACTCGGTCCGACGCCTGCAGGTCTGGGCGAACGCCGACTATCCACGCGACGCGGAGATCGCCCGACGGAACGGCGCTCAGGGCATCGGCCTCTGCCGAACCGAGCACATGTTCTTCGAGACCGAGCGTCTGCCGATCATGCAGGAGATGATTCTGGCCCGCGACGACGCGACGCGTCAGGCCGCCCTGGATCGCCTGCTGGTTTTCCAGAAGAACGACTTCGTCGGAATCTTCCGCGCGATGAACGGCCTGCCGGTGGTGATCCGCCTGCTGGATCCACCGCTCCACGAGTTCTTGCCCGATTACGAGGAGCTGCTCGTCCAGGTCACCGAGGCCCACGCCAGGGGCGAGCACGGGCCCGAGGTCGAGAAGAAGGAAGCGCTGCTCAAAGAAGTCGGCGCGATGCGTGAAGCGAACCCGATGCTGGGTCTGCGCGGGTGTCGGCTCGGACTGATGTTCCCGCAGGTCAACGCGATGCAGGTCCGGGCGATCCTCCAGGCGGCGATCGAGGTCGGACGAGAGGGGGTTTCGGTCCATCCCGAGATCATGATCCCGCTGGTCGGGCACGTCAACGAGCTGAAGACGGTGCGCGAGCAGCTCGAAAAGGTTGCCGACGACGTGATGAAGGAGGCCGGGACGCGCGTCTCCTACAAGTTCGGCACCATGATCGAGGTGCCGCGAGCCGCGCTGACCGCCGACGAGATCGCGAAGTACGCCGAGTTCTTCAGCTTCGGCACGAACGACCTGACCCAGACGACGTTCGGCATCAGCCGCGACGACGCCGAGGGCAAGTTCCTGCTGCAGTACGTCAGCCAGAAGATCCTGCCGTCGAACCCGTTCCAGGTGCTGGATCAGACCGGCGTGGGCAAGCTGATGCGTCTCGCGGTCGAAGCCGGCCGGGCGACCCGCTCGGACATCGAGGTTGGAATTTGCGGCGAGCACGGCGGCGAGCCGAGCTCGGTCGAGTTCTGCCATCGTCTCGGCCTGAACTACGTGAGCTGTTCGCCGTTCCGCGTCCCGGTGGCGCGGCTGGCGGCGGCGCAGGCAGTGCTATCCGAACCAGTCAAAGTCGGGGTCTAGAGACGGCCGGTGCGAGGGTTTCCTCGCTTCTCCTGGCCAACCTGGGTTATCATCGTCGGCGCCGTGCTGATCGTGCCGGGCATTGTCAGCACGGCGCTGGCGGTTGGTCTCTTGGGCTTTCACGTCCAGACGATTCTGGGCGTCGGGCTGAAACACCCGCTGATTCTGGCGCTGCTGGGGCTGTCGGTTGTTGGTCTGCTGGTTTTCTCGATCGGACTGGTGGCATACGTGATCGTCGGCTCGCTTTCGCACGACCGCGCCATCCGCGGCTACGGCAGCCTGGGGACGATCCTCGCCTGCCTGGGCGTCGCCGTGATCGTGGCGAATCTGCTGACCCTGCCCTATTTCCTCGTCCAGCAGGCCCAGCATCCTGCCACGTCGGTGGCTTTGACGCCCGGCGGGCTGGTCTACTCGATCGTCGCCCTCGATCTTGTCCTGCTGGCGATCGTCTACTTCCGCATCGTTCACCCAAAGGTGCTCTCCTGGGAACAACTCGGGGTGACGACGACGGACATCCGCGAACGGGCCGTGCTTGGAGTCGGGGTCGGCATCGTCGTCATCGTCGGATCGGCGATCATCGACGCTGCGCTTCAGGCGATCGGCATTCACCAGACGCAGGAGAAGATGTTCGAAGGCGTGCTCAACGCGTCGATTCCCCAGTTCATCGGCGTGCTCCTCGCCGGAGCGGTGATCGCGCCGATCGCCGAGGAGATCTTCTTCCGTGGCTACGTATTTACCGCCGGGCGCCAGACCTACGGACTGATTCCCGCCTTCGCGCTCAGCGCGCTCCTGTTCGCGTTTGCCCACCTCAACGCCGAAGCATTCATCCCCATCCTCCTGATCGGCCTCACCTTCTGTTACGTCTATTGGAAGACCGGTAGTCTGGTCCCTTCGATGGTTGCCCATATGATGAACAACGCGGTCGCGCTGATCAGCCTGTATTTCCTGCACCAGTGAGCGTTAGCTCGTGAGACCGAGCGCTGATCCGATCTCGGAAATCAAGACCCGCCTTGACGTGGTCGACGTCGTCGGACAGAAGGTCACGCTGAAGAAGGCTGGCCAGACGTTCAAAGGGCTGTGCCCGTTTCACGGCGAAAAGACGCCCTCGTTCGTCGTCTTCCCCGATAAGGGCAACTACCACTGTTTCGGCTGCGGGGCGAACGGCGACATTTTCACGTTCGTCATGAAGACCGAGAACCTTGACTTCGCGGAAGCGCTGCGGGTTCTCGCGGCGCGGGCCGGGGTCGAGCTCAAGCCGCGGCTGACCGAAGACGCGTCCCAGCGACGCCGAGCCCAGCTGTCCGAGCTGCTCGAACAGGCGACCCTCTTCTACCAGCAGGCGCTGCGACGCCCCGACGCGCAGCCGGCTCGCGACTACCTGGCCGGGCGCGGGATCAGCGCGTCGACCATCGACGTCTTTCGCCTCGGCTGGGCCCCGGACAACTGGGATGCCCTGTACCGCTACCTGGTCGAGCGCGGGGCGAAGCCGGAGCTGATCGTCGCGGCCGGGCTTGCCGTCGAGCGCGAGACTGGCGGGTTCTACGATCGCATGCGAGGACGGGTTGTCTTTCCGATTCGCAACGAGCGCGACGAGCTGGTCGGATTCGGCGGACGGACGCTGGGCGATGGCCAGCCGAAGTACCTGAACTCCCCGCAGACCGAGCTCTTCGACAAGAGCGCGACTCTCTACGGCATCGATCAGGCGAAGACGACTATCCGGGCCACGAATCGGGTAACCGTCGTCGAGGGATACGTCGATGTTTTGATCGCGCACCAAAGTGGTATTAGAGATGTAGTCGCATCGCTCGGCACCGCGCTGACGGAACGACAGGTCAGCATTCTGAAGCGTCTGACTCGCGCGGTCGTGCTGGCCCTGGACGCCGACTCGGCGGGCGACGAAGCGGTGTTACGAGGACTGGAGGTGGCACGGCAGGTCTACGCGGACGTCAAGGTCGCGGTTCCGCTTCCCCAGGGACTGGTTAGACTGGAAAGCCGGCTCGGGGCTGATATCCTGATCGCAGCGCTGCCACGGGGACGCGATCCGGACGAGATCATTCGGGAGAGCGCCGAGCGGTGGCGGACGATTGTCGACGATGCTCGTCCGGTCGTGGACTTCTACTACGACGTGATCCTCGGGCGCGCGGATTTGACGTCGGCGAAAGAGACGTCCGCGGCAGTCCGCAAGCTCTTGCCGATCATCGGCGAGGTCCGCGATCCGGTCCAGCAGTCGCTCTACTTGCAGCGATTGGCCGACCGGGTTCGGATCGCCGAGCAGCTGCTGGCGTCGGAGCTCGCCCGGATGCGCCTGACGGCAAAGGCGCCGACCGCCGAGGCGACGGAGCCGACCACCCCGACGCGACGGCGGTCGACTCTGGACGAGTACGCGATTGGGCTGTTACTCTTGTATCCATCTCAAGCGGCGGCCTTCGCCTCGGAGCTGCGGGAGGATGACTGGGAGCTGGTCGAGAGTCAGCAGGTGTTCCTTGGCGTGCGCCAGCAGATCTCGGCGCAGGGCTTTCCCGATCGGGCGGTATTGGTCGGAGCGCTGGCGGAGCCGATCTCCGCGTGGCTGCGGGCGGTGCTGCAACAGGAGGAAGCGCGTCCACCGCTCGACGAGCGCGGAGTGTTGGTGGAGCAAGAGCGATGCCTGCGGGATCTCCGTCGGCGTTTGCGCCGCAATCGCCTGCAGATCTACACCGTCCACCTGCGCGATCTCGAAGCCGGCGATGATGCCGATGCTTTGGCCGAGCTGCGGCGTCAGGCCGAGCGCGAGTTGAGTCAGCTCGAGGGCGAAGAGCGATTGAGTAGATCGGCGCGGCCCTGGACGAAACGAACTACCGAGTGACGTGCGGATATGCGTCACTCTCCAACCGGAGGACGATTGGTGATCGACCCCGAGACGATGGATCGGACCGGAAAAGGCGTGGCTGAAGCGGCCGATCTTGTCTCACACGGCAAGGGATGGAGCTCGCGGACGCGTCGAAAGGGGGCCGCGCCGGCGCGGCCCGCCAAGGACGAGCCGGAGGCCGAGGTGCGCGAGACCGCATCCGCCGGCGAGCCAGCCGACGTGGACGAGGAAGAAGAGCAGGACGACGCGTGGGAAAACGCCGAACCCGAAGCTCAGGACCTCCGGGACGAGCCCGAGGTTGAGATCGAGCCGGAGCCGGTTGTCGAGTTCGCCCACGAAGCGATCGACGATCCGGTTCGTATGTACCTCCGGGAGATTGGCCGCGTTCCATTGCTGACGGCCCGTGACGAGGTCGAGCTCGCCAAGGCGATGGAGGCTGGGAAGCAGTCGCTTTACGTCCGCATGGAGCTGGCAAGCCGTGGTCAGCTCGATCCGGCGCGCGATCGCGAGCTGCGGCTGAAGATCGAGGCCGGGGAGCGCGCCCGCCACCGACTCGCCGAGTCCAACCTGCGCCTGGTGGTTAGCGTCGCCAAGAAGTACATCGGCCGCGGCATGTCTCTCCTCGATCTGATCCAGGAGGGGAACATCGGTCTGATTCGCGCGGTCGAAAAGTTCGACTACCGAAAGGGCTACAAGTTCTCCACCTACGCCACCTGGTGGATTCGCCAGGCGATCACCCGGGCGATCGCCGATCAGGCGCGCACGATCCGCATCCCGGTCCACATGGTCGAGACGATCAACAAGCTCATGCGCATCTCGCGCCGGCTCCTCCAGGAGCTGGGACGGGAGCCGACCCCGGAAGAGATCGCGAAGGAGATGGAGATTCCCGCCGACAAGGTCCGCGAGATCATGAAAGTCTCGCAGGAGCCGGTCTCACTCGAGACCCCGATCGGCGAGGAAGAAGACAGCCACCTCGGGGATTTCATCCCCGACGACGGCACGCTGGCGCCGTCGGAAGCCGCATCGCACCAGCTGCTCAAGGAGCAGGTCGAAGACGTCCTGGCATCGCTGACCGGACGCGAACGGCGCGTCCTCCAGCTACGCTTCGGGCTGGACGACGGCCGTGGCCGCACCCTCGAGGAAGTCGGGAAAGAATTCGGAGTCACCCGCGAGCGGATCCGCCAGATCGAAGCCAAGGCCCTCCGAAAGCTGCGCCATCCAAGCCGCAGCAAGAAGCTGAAGGACTACCTGGAGTAGAGGATCTGCCGAAGCAGATAGCTCTTTAGCCGAAACCGCCCCCGCTCTCTTGCCGAACCCCTAAACGATTGCCGGATAACAGGATGCAGGAGAGGTAATGGGTTGACCGAGCGCTCGCGGCTGGACCGCCGGGAGGCTTTCTGGCGGGACCTGCTGGCGGAACAGCCGCCAGTCCATTCCACCTGGGTGGCCGAACGGGGTGGTCGGATCCTCGGCTTCTGCCAGATCGGCCCGAGCCGCGATCCAGACGCCACGCGGGAGATTGGAGAAGTGGGCGGACTCTACCTCGTCCGGGAGGCCGCGGGTAAAGGCATCGGGCGCCGGCTTTTCGCCGCGGATTTTCAACTCCGATCCAGTCGACGTCGAACAGGTTGTGACCGATTGAGGGTCACGCAAGGAAAGACGTGGCACCTGCTATTCTTGCGCCATTATGTCACCGGCCATTTCGCCTGCTTTTCGGGGGCCAGGTCGTCTCGGATCTGGGAGATTGGCTGGACTTCCTGGCGTTAATTGCGCTCATCGTCTATCGATGGGAGCTAGGCCCGAGCGCTCTTGCCGAGCTTTCAGTAGCAGTTGCGTTGCCGTTTGCGGTTATCGCGCCGCTGTCAGGGGTCTGGGCCGACCGTCTGCCGCGCAAGACTGTGATGGTCGCCGCGGATCTCGCCCGGGCGCTGGTCGTGTTCGGCCTGGTCTTTGCGCCGAATCTCTATACCGTCCTCGCGCTTGTCTTTGTCAGGGGCGTATTCAGCACATTCTTCGGGCCTGCGCGGCAGGCGGCGATTGCATCGGTGGTACCGCAAGACGATCTCCTTGCTGCAAACTCGCTGAGCCAGCTTTCCTTTCAATTGACCAAGATCCTTGGACCGGTGCTGGGCGGGCTCCTGGTTGCCGCGGCCGGCCCGCGTTCCGCGTTTGTGGTCGACGCCTTGACCTTCCTCGTCTCGGCAGCCCTGATCGTCCAGCTGCCTAACATTACACTGGCGGCCCAGACGAATGAGGAAACTGAGGAGCAGGCACCGAGTTTCTGGCGCGAGTTTCGGGAGGGGCTATCCTATTTGATCCACCGTTCCCCGCTCTTTATTGCCGTCGCCAGTAATTCGGCAACACTCTTAATCGTGTTTACTTTCGATAGCCTCGGAGTGCTGGCGGTCAGGGAACTGGGCATGAGCGAGGCACTCTTTGGGCTCACCGTCGGCAGCATCGGGCTGGGGACTACCGCCGGTGCGATCACCATCGGCCAGTGGGGTAAGCGCATCCATCCGTTTGTGACGATGGGGGCCGGGCAGACCGGGGGAGGGCTCGTCGCCGCGCTCCTCGGCGTCGCGGTGACGCTGCATGCGCGTGGCACGGGAGACTGGGTGATTGTGTATATGCTGATCGGCCTCTCGGCCGCCGCCGTCTTTGTGCCGTACGGCTACGTCGTCCAGGTGGAGACACCTCCGGAATTACTGGGGCGCGTCTTCGCTACGGCCGGTGGGATCCAGAATGCCTTTCTCTTGATGGCGCCGCCATTGGGCGCGGTGCTGGCCGAGCTTTGGGGCGTCGGCTTCGTCTTTACCGCCGCGGGCATAGCGCTCGCACTCCTCGGATTGGTGGTGTTCTTCCTTCGGCCGGCCGTCGCAACGCAGGCTGCAACCGAGAATGCCGCGGCATAAGTCCCGAAAGTGCACCACGTCGAACCCCGTCCCGGCCTTGGCTTGCCACTGCCGATCCTCGGAGATCGGCCCGATTTAATCCGAGAAGTTCGGAGATGGCGGCGCGCGAAGCGGCCGAAGTCTCTCGGTCAGCCCGCCGCGTTGCGCCGCGGGCGTCCGGTCCACTACCATGACCCGCGTAGCATCGACAGGAGAGAATGGATCATGGCAGATCGGCCCCTTCAAAGGCGGAAGCTTGGGCGCACCGACATGCTGGTCACCGAGATCGCCCTCGGCGGCGTTGGACTCGGCGGGAACCGGACGACGAACGACGACGGCGCGGCGGCCGCGACCGTCCGGCGCGCGGTTGAGCGCGGAATCAATTACCTTGATACCTCGCCCCTTTACGGCCAGAGCGAGCGGAGGATCGGCCTGGCTTTCCAGGGCATGGGCGGACGACCGAAGCACCTGTACCTCTCGACCAAGACCGGAACTCATCCGCTGCACCGAGGCGACTACTCGGCGGCGGGAACCCGCTGGTCGGTCGAGAACAGCCTGCGTCTTCTCCGCGTCGACTCGGTGGACCTGTTGCTGGTCCACGATCCCGAGACGATGGATCCGGTCCTAGCCCCGAACGGCGCGCTCGACGAGCTGGAGCGCATGCGCGCCGAGGGCAGGTTTCGCTGGATCGGTCTCGGCGTGCGCGAGCACGACAAGCTGCGCACGGCGATTCGGACCGGCCGCTTCGACGCGATCCTGACCTATGCCGATTACAACCTGGTCCGGCAGACCGCGAAGCCGCTGATCGAAGAAGCCGCGGCGGCCGGCGTTGGCGTGGTGCTGGCCCAGGTCTTCATCGCCGGGCTCCTGGCCGGCGGTGATCCGGCGGAGACGGCCTATGCCAAGTCTCCCGACGCTCCCCTGGCACGGCAATGGTGGCTCTGGGCGCGCGAGCACGGCGTCTCGCTGCGGGCGCTGGCGCTCCAGTACGGGCTCCGCAATCCGCTGGTCGGCACGGTCCTGGTCGGGGCCGACGCGCCGGAGCAAGTCGACGAGATCATCGCCTCGGCGACCGAGCCGATTCCGCAGAGCATCTGGGAGGAAGTGGAAGGTCGGATCAGCCGGCAAGGTCAGAAGTAGTAAGGAAGGGAGAGGCCACGCGCCGCGCGTGGCCTCTCCCTTCCTTACCGAATGAGAAGTCAGTGGACGGAGATGGACTGGGCGATGCCCTTGAGCACCGCGGCCGAGGCCGTCGCTCCCTCCTTCAGGTCGGCCTGGCTGCCGTCGATGAGTTTGTTGACCTGGGCATCCGGCGCTAGCGTGACGTGCGCACCACCGCCCGGGAACGTCACGGTGAAAGAGCTTCCATTGATTTGATCGATGGTCGCGTTAGTCATCAGGTTGCCGCCGGTCATCGGTCGCTGCCCCACGCCAACTCCCTTCATCGAATCGGGGAAGACGTTGACAATGCTCGCGAGCAAGGTATTGTCTGGCTGGCGCTTCGCGGTCACGGCGACGTAGTCCCCGGATTTCAGGTCGCTGGCCTTGGCGGCCTCGATCCGAATAATTCGGGTCTTGTCGGAGACGGTGAAGCTCTTCCCACCCGATAGCGTCAGCGTTCCGTTTGAAAAGCTCTGGATCGTGCCGTTGATCCGCTCGATCGGGTTAGCCCGGGGACCAGCGGCGCTCGTTGGGGCTGCGGCGGCGGCCGACGTGGCAGCAGCGGTTGGTGCGGCCGCCGTCGCAGGAGCGGGCGTCACCGCGGAGGTCGCTGCCGCGGTTGTTGGTTGAGCGGGAGCGGCCTGGCTGCAGCCGGCCAGACCGGCGATGATGATGCTCAGCGCGACGGTCTTGAGCGATTGATTCAACGTCATTTTCACACTCCCTTCGATCCACGGGTAATCGTTCATTCACGGGCAAGGGCTACTCACGCGCAATTCCCTTCGCGGAGATCGCCGGGCATTGGGGGTCCAAGAAGCCACTGCGCATGCCCCGCATGCCGGCTATCAGGTGGCCACCTGGACGTCGATCGAGTCGTATCCGGTCGCGCCATCGGGGTAGGTATCGGTCTGACGCATCGTCTGGACCTGCCCGGTGCCATCGATCGCCCGCACCGACACGTTGTAATTGCCCGGCTTGGGCGATTGCCAGGAATAGCTCCAGAGGGTCCAGGTGTTCGGTCCCAGGGGCGCTTGCGATTGGGCGGTATCCCAAGACTTACCACCATCGGTCGACACCTCGACCTGCTTGATTCCTCGACTGCCGGCGAAGGCGATACCGGAGATCGAGACGGTCGGGCCACGCAACGTTGCGCCGCTCGATGGGGCGTCGATCCGAGCCATCGTCTGAACGATGGC
>JAJPKB010000090.1 GCA_021323915.1 Chloroflexota bacterium
CTCCCAGATGGTCGGCACGGCCGTCGGATCACCATGACTCACCATCGACTTGCTCCTCCGACGATCGGAGGGCAGCACGTTTCACACCGGTTTTAGGATAGGCTCTTGGGAGCGGGCTAGCGAGCGAAGGGTTGAGATCAAGAGACTTTCGGATTAGGATGGGGTTATTCAAGCCCAATCCAGGAAGGATTAAGGCACGTGGAGTCAAGGGGTCGAAAGGATTGGTCAGGAGTACCGAAAGCCCTTGGGAAACGTAGGGCTTCCACCTGCTTTGGTGGCAGGGAGTGGATTTGAACCACCGACCAAGGGCTTATGAGTCCCCTGCTCTACCGCTGAGCTACCCTGCCTGGAAATAACGACCGATACAAACCGGCACACCCAAGGTCAAATTATAGCGGATCCGCCAATTGCGATCAAGCGCGATAGTCACGAGCAACCATGCACTGCGAGCTCTAGCAAGCTCGGTCACTCAATCGCCGGATCGAAACTTCGGCAGGCCGAGTGCCATTCAAACATGGAGATCCGAACGACCGCGCGACCGAGTATAATGCAGGGGGGAGATTGTTGTCGCGAGGGCGACGGGCGACGCCAGGCCTGTCGTGCCTTCACCGAGGGAGGTGAGTTCTTATGAGCGAGCCCAGTCCACGGCCACCTCGAATGGCCGAAGAAATCAGCGTTCGCGGTGAGCAGCTCGTCGAAAAGGTGCGCGAGCTGATCCACGCCGGAAACGTCCGCCAGGTGGTTGTTCGCCACGACCATCAGGTGGTGATGGAGTTTCCGGTGACCGTTGGCGTCGTTGGGGTCGTCCTCGCCCCGCAGTTGGCGATGCTCGGCGTGATCGCGGCTCTGATCACCAACTGCACCATCGAAGTCGTGCGAAGTTCCGAGCACCCCTCCGCCTGAACGCAGCGCCACGGCGCCGCCCGCGGACAGGATGCGCCTCTCAGCCGAGACCGTGCCCTGTCCGCGCCGTGTTTGAATGAGCGACTGTCTCGGCGAGCACTCGACCCTGACGCGCTCGATCGCGGCTTAGATCGGGCGTCATCGGCCGGGCGGCCGACCGGACCTTTCTCTGAGCTCCCATCCAGAGCAAGTAACATTCTGCGATAATGTACCCCAGAGGCCCAGATTCGTCGTGGAGAAGAACATGCGGAGGTTTGAGCTCGATCGCCCGCGACTGCGCCCGCTGGAGATGAAGTGGGTTCAAGAAGCGACCGGTCAAGTGCTGTACATGCGAGACCCGTCCGGAATCGCTCCGAACGCGGTGTTCGTTCCGCCGTTTGTCGCGATTTTGCTCAGCTTCTGCGATGGCCAGCGCGATCTGCCGGAGATCCGCGCCGAGTTCGAGCAACGTACCGGTCAACCGATCACCGACGACCAGGTCGCCCACGTGCTCCGTCAGATCGACGAGGGCCTGTTCTTCGACAGCCCTCGTTTCCGCGCGACCCGCGACGCCTTGATCGACGAATTCCGCGCCGGCGCCTGCCGCGCTCCCGCGCTGGCCGGCCACGTCTATCCAGCCGAGCCCGGCGCGCTCCTCGACGAGCTGAAAACGTACGGAAGTGGCCTGTCGGATGCCGAATCCGGCGGGCCCGAGCTTCGAGGAGTGGTGAGCCCTCACATCGATTACCAGCGCGGCGGACCGATTTACGCGACGACCTGGCAGCTGGCGCGAGAGGCAGTCCAGAGAGCCGACCTCGTCGTCGTCTTCGGGACCGATCATTGCGGTGCTCCCGGACAGGTCACTCTGACCCGACAGTGCTACTCGACTCCCCTTGGCGTCCTGCCAACGGCGGTTGACGTCGTCGACGCGGTGGCCTCGGCAATCGGCGCCGAGGATGCGTTCGCCGAGGAGATTCATCACCGCAAAGAGCACTCGATCGAGCTCGCCACGGTTTGGATGCACAGCGTTCGGCAGGGCGATCCGCCGGAGGTCGTGCCAATCCTCTGCGGCTCGTTCCACTATTTCTCGAACGGCGAGGCGGATCCGGAAACCGACGAACGACTGAACCGCACCATCGACAGTCTGCGTGAGGCGACCGCGGGGCGTCGGGTGCTGGCGGTCGCCGCGGCCGACCTGGCCCACGTCGGGCCCGCCTTCGGCGACAGCCAACCGTATGGCGATGCCGATCGTCGTCAGCTCGAAGCCAAGGACGAATCGCTGCTTCGATCGATCTGCGAGGGCGACGCCCAGGGGTTCTTCGGGCAGCTTCGTGCCGAGCAGGATTGTCGACGCATTTGCGGCCTCCCGCCGATTTATCTGATGCTGCGCTTCCTCGGCTCCTGCCGCGGTGAGGTCGTCGGCTACGATCAGTGCCCGGCTGACCCGGAAGGCGGATCGCTGGTCTCGATCGGCGGGGTGCTCTTGTCGTAGGCGGGCCAGGAGGCACCCGACATCTAGGCCCGAGGTGAGGCCGCCGCCGCGGTCACCTCGGAGTCTCTTGCCGGATCGAACCGGGGTGTTACACTGGATGGCTAAGGGCGGCGGCCAGGTCGCGGACCGATAAGCCGCGCGTCGTAACCCCTTGGGAGAACGAATGCAGGAGCAGGTCACCGAGCGAACCGGGTTTCTCTTCGACGAAGCCTGGGAGGACGTCGACGCTGAGTCGGCGCGGATCACCGCGTTCGAGGAAGCCCGCCAGGTCAACAAGCTGATCATGATCGCATCCGAGAGCGTCGCGCCACCGGCGGTGCGGCGCGCGCTCGGCAGCGTCTTCACCGACCTCTACGCCGAGGGCTATCCCGCCCTTCACACCACCCGTGAGCCGGAAGATCTGATCGGCGACGTGCCGTATCAGATGGCCTATTTTCATCGCTACGGTGACCGCCGCTATTACAAGGGCACCGAGTTCGCCGACGTGATCGAGGCGCTCGCCCAGAACCGGATTCGCCATCTCTTCGCGCCCAACCGCTTCCCACACAATCCGGTTCAGATCGGCCCGGACCAGATCCAGGCGAACGTCCAGCCGTGGTCAGGCGCCAACGCGAACACCGCGGTTTACCTGGCGTTGCTGCAACCCGGCGATACGATCATGGGAATGAATCTCGCCCAGGGTGGCCATCTTTCGCACGGTAGTCCCGTCAATGTGTCGGGCCGGCTGTTCAAGGTGGTGGCCTACGGCGTCGATCCGCACACCGGGCGGATCGACTACGACGAGGTCGAGCGGCTCGCCAAGGAGCACAATCCTCGGCTGATCGTTTCGGGTGCATCGGCCTATCCGTGGGATATCGACTTCGTCCGCCTGCGGAAGATCTGCGACAGCCTGCCGCGGAAGGCATACCTGATGGCGGATATCTCGCACCCGGCCGGGCTGGCCGTTGCAGGCTTGTTCCCGAACCCGGTCGGCATCGCCGACGTGACGACTTTCACCACCCACAAGACGCTGATCGGGCCGCGCGCCGCAGTCATTCTGACGACGAACGAGTCGTTGGCCCGACGGATCGATCGAACGGTGTTCCCCGGACTGCAAGGGGGACCGCACTTGAACACGATCGCCGCGCTAGCGGTCGCGTTCAAGATTGCCGAGCAGCCGGCTTTTCTCGAGCTGCAACGAACGATCGTCGCGAACGCCCGGGCGCTCGCGGAGGCTCTCGCCCAGCGCGGATTGAAGATTGCCTACGGCGGCACCAGTACCCACCTCCTCCTCGTCGACGTGCGAGCGATTCCCGAGCGGAGCGGCGTTCCCCTAAACGGCGAAGTCGCCGCTCGGATTCTGGACCTGTGCGGGATCGTCTGCAACAAGAACACCATCGCCGGCGACACCAGTGCCACCCTTCCCAGCGGGATCCGCCTCGGAACGCCCTGGCTGACCCAACGCGGCTTGACGCCGGACGACATGCGAACCGTCGGCAACGTCATCGCCGACGTCCTGTTCGGCATCGACACGTTCGCCTATTTCGACCACGGCGAGACGGGGGCGCGGGGAAAGATTCGGCCCGACGTGCTGAAGAAGGCGCAAGCCGGCGTTGCCGATCTCATCGCCCGCCGCGCGGTTGGGCCGGCCCTTCCCGACGGCTGGCCCACCGCTTACTGTCCGGAGCCGGCACGGTTCGAGGGGCGCGACCTGATCGAACTGGTTGGTCGGCGCGCGCGCCAGTTCCTAAGCGAGGCGACCGACGGATTGGTCTGGGGACTTCGCGTTGGCGACGCGACGAGCGCGAGGCTCCCCGACGCCGAGGGGCGTGACCTGGGCAACGTCGCGGTGCTTCGACGGCCCACCGATCAGTTTCTGATGGATCACTTCGTCCTCGCCGTCGAGCCTGGGCGCCGTGCCGAGCTGACCTGGTGGCTGGAAGCGCTGTCAAACGGGCTCGTGCTGTTCGATCCCGTTGACCGGCAAGCCAGGATCGACGGACCGGTCGCGGTGTCGGCGTTCGCCGCCGCGCTTACGACTTTGGAAGAGGATGCGCTCCGCCGAGCCTTGCAGGCCGGTCCGGCGGCGCCTGCTCTGGACAAGCCGTACTTTATCGGGCAGCGCGCGATAGCGGTATCGGTTGGCCCTGGCGCGGTCCTTCCGCGTTGCGTTCTGCCGGAGCCGTCGCCGGCCTCGTCGCTGCTAACGTCGCGTCAGCCAGC
>JAJPKB010000648.1 GCA_021323915.1 Chloroflexota bacterium
CGAGACCGAGTTAACTCTGCCCGCGGCGGCCGGCTTGACGACGGTCGAGGTCCACGCCGGACTCGCCGACGTCACCATCCGGGTCCCGTGCGGCGTCGCGGCCACGATCCACGGCAAGGTGGGCCTGGGCTCGCTGGAGGATGCTCTTGCGCTTGGCCTGGTCGGTCGTCGCCACGCCGTCGGCGAAGAGCTGATCGATCTTCGGGTTCTAGTAATGGGTGCCGTTGCCGCCGGCGGGCGTGAGCTCTTTGCTCCCGTAGTAGATCTCGGCGATGCTCGGCTCGGCCCGGTAGACCCCACCGCCGAAGTCGAACAGGTCGTAGTCGGGAGTCGAGATGTATTTCTGGTTGATCTGGGCGCTGTCGGCCTGGAGGACGCTGACGTCGAACCCGGCGTCGTGGAGCTGCTGCTGGATCACCGGTCCGTACGCCTGCTGCTCCTTGGACGAGCCGGTCGGCTCCATGATCTGGATCTTCTGGCCGGGATCCCACCCCGCCTCTTTGAGCAGCGACTTCGCCTTCACGGTGTCGAAGGCGTACCTGTTGAACTCCGGCTGCCCCATCCAGGCCGGCCCGATGATCGGCGAGTTCACCAGGGTCGCCTGACCGCCGAGGATCGAGTCGACGATGCCCTGGCGATCGATCGCGTACATCATCGCCTGGCGGACGCGCTTGTCCTTGAAGTACGGACGGTCATTGAAGGGGTCGTCGTGGTCAGCACCGACGACGGCGTCGAGGGCTTCGGCGAGATCTCGATGATCTGGGATGGCAACGGCTTCCTGCAGTGCCATTTCGTGAACGAGGTCTTCCGACCGGCGCTGCTGGGCGAGGATCCCACCGCGATCAACCGCTGCCTGCGACGGCTGGATACCCGGATCGAGCGGGGCTGGCCCGCCCGGGCGGCGGTGGAGATGGCGCTCTTCGACGTCGCCGGCAAGGCTCTGAACACGCCGGTCTACAACCTGCTCGGCGGACGCTCGCGCGAGAGCATCGTGCTGTCCCACTCGATCGCCATCGACGCGCCGGTCGAGATGGCCCGCGCCGCCGCCCGCTACGTCGCCGAGTCCGGCGGCCTGACGAACGCGAGTCTGATCTTCCGCATGGCCGAGGCGGTGGGCGTTCCCTGCCTGATCGGCGCGATGCCCGAGCTTGGCATCGGCACCGCCGCGGCGGTCCACCTCGGCGTCGCCATGACCAACCTCAACGACCCCTGCGACGCGTGCGGCGTGATCTACCACGTCGCCGAGATCACCAACGAGCGCCTCGAAGTGCGCGAAGGCCGAATCTGGCCGCCGACCGGTCCCGGCCTGGGCGTCACCCTGGACCGGCAAGCCCTGGAGCGGTATCGAGCGGCTTGAGACCGGCACCGCGAAGGCGCGAAGAACGCGAAGGGTGAGACGAGAATCCAGAAGCTAGAATCTAGAAGCTAGAAGGCGAGAGGCGCGGTTTCTCTTCTTACTCCCCGATTCTATCTTCTCTATTCTGGATTCTGCCTACCCGTTCTTCGCGCGTTCGCGGTGAGCGTCTATTCGGTCCCCGTGCAGCACCGAATCTGGACTTGACCCGGGCGACGGCCGGCGGTATCCTGGCAAGACCGTTCACGGCTGATCTGAGAGGGTCGGCGCTGACCATCGGCTCAGGGGTGCGTCCTCGATGGGGAGATTCCCGCGGCGCCCACGACTGCTGGTATCCTCGGGCGTCGTTCGCTGGCTCGTCGTTCCGGCGCTCGTCGTCTTCACCCTCGCGGTTGGCCGGGCGGGGCTGGCGCGGGCCGGGTCCGGACCGTATCTCGTCTACCTGCCGCTGGTCTACAACGGCGGTGGCCAATCGACCAGCCAGGCAAAGCCCCCGACCGACCCGAGCTACTACGTCACGACGACCGATACCAGCACCGCCTACAACCTCGGCTGCGACGAGGGCGTCGCCGACGCCAACACCTCGCCTTCGCCGAACAGCCTGGTGGTGCTCGACTTCGGCGGTCAGCTCGCCGACGGCAGCGGGACGCTGCTGATCAACGGGGCTGGACCGATCACCAACGGCCAGATCGAGGCGGTTGCCGAGGCGTTCTCGCACGGCTACTGGTATTGCACCGGCAACGACCTCTCGTCGGTGCTCACCCTCGTCGTCGGTACCAACAACTCGTACTTCGACGTCTCCGCCAGCGGCGGGGCCACCTGGGCCCAGGTCGTCGCGGCGATCCGATCCTCCAACCAGGCGAACGGCTACGCGTCGCAGGTCAACGTCGAGGGCGGGAACGACATGGAGCCGGCCTGGGACACCACCGGAGACACCGAAGGCTGGGTGAACGGCTACGCCGCGAGCGCGCCGGCCCTCCTCGTCGACTACGGCTCGGCGGATGGCTGCCCGACGAACAGCGCGTCCGACGCGACCTGTGACAATGGCTGGAGCCAGCACGACGTCTGGTATATCAGCTGGGGCGCCGGCCCGGCCCGTCCGCTTCCCGAGATCTATTTCGACACGAACGCGGGTCAGTGGGCGATGATCGACCTGTACGGGGCGGAGTACCAGGGCAGCGAGGGCAAGATGGCCTTCCTGGGCCCGCTCGACACCTACCCGCTCTGGACGACGAGCAACACGGCGGACCAGGCCTGGAGCCAGCTCTGGAGCGCCCTGAACGGCAACCCGGCGACCGCGCAGGGCATGCCCTACTCGGCGGAGATCCAAGATGAAAACTGAGGGGTGAGACTCCCTCACCCCCTGCCCCCTCTCCCAGCCGCGGGAGAGGGGTCTTGAGGGAGGATGCCTCTGCTGACACCCTTCCCCCCGCGGCTGACGGTTCCCCCTGGAGAACGGACGGTTCTCCAGGGAAAAGGGAAGGTTCCCCCTGGGTAAGGGGGTCAGAGGGTAGAGAAGAGGGTTGGTGGTCAGGGGGTCGGCAGGAAGGGGTCGGGGATGAGGGAGACCCATCCGGTGCCAAACGCAGACCGATGACGTGGAGGTTGGCCGATTGAAGTGGAGGCCGTTCGGGACGATCGCGAAGCGACTGGTCTGGATCGGCGTCGTCGGGGTGGCCGTCGTCGCCGTCGGCGTGGGAACCGTGCTGGCCGGGGCGCCGGTGACGAGCGGCTGGCCCGCGGCGAAGGCGCGGCTGTACGATCAGGAGCAACAGGCCGTTGCTCAGGCGCGGGCGAATCTTCGACCGAAGCTGCCCGCGGCCGGGGGCGCCCCGGCCGTCCAGGCGGCGCCGGCGCGGCAGGCCGGCGTCATCGCGATGCGCCAGGGACCGTTTCCGCGCTCGACCTTCGATGTGCGCGACGTCTGGCAGGGACCGGTCGGCTCGGACTGGATTCTGGCCTACGCCGGCGCCGCGCCCGAGGTGCCGGGCGCTCCCCCGACCCGGGGCGCGCTCCGCCTCTACCGCGAGTCGGCCGACATGCACCTGACGCTGCTCGGGACCTTCCCCGCGGCGGAGGGCACCGGTCCGCTCACGGTCACCGCCGAGAGCGGCGAGGTGCTGCGGCTGCGCACCGACAGCGGAACGACCCTGTCCTTCGACCTGCGAACCCATCAATACCAGTAAGCTGGTCCAGACCCACCCGAGAGCGCTCAGCGGCTGATCTTTCAACCGTGGCAGAGTGTTTCGTCGCGGCCGCGACCCCATTTGACGTGTGGTCACACCTTTCGCCGCCCGACAGCCGAGAGAGGTGAAATGCGAACGGCCGACCCCATGGAGAGATCGGCCGTTCGGCTAATAACTGCTTCCTGCCAGCCGGTCAGGCGTAGACGCGCGGGTCGAGAGTCTTGGCGCTCGAAGCAGTAGCCGTCAACATCGGCGACCCGGTCACCATCGTCGCGCCACCTTCGAAGGAAATCGTAACGGTAGTCTGGGTGTTGTGCGGCGAGTACAAGTACCCGTGGATGGCTTCCCGTGCGATCTGTGAAGGTATCCTACCGGAGAAGCGTGCGACCCTCTCCAGCGCCGAGAACTCGTCGACAGGCAGACGCACGGACAAGACGACCGTCCCCTTCTGCATCTTCGATTTGGCAAGTGATGTCACTTCCTCGCCAAGCTCGAAGTTCTCCTTCTCGTCGGACATCGCGTCTCCTTTTTTCTTGGTCTTCATTGATTATTATCGTTCGTATCTTTCCCGATGGTGCGCGTTGGCCTCGAACGCGGTCACGGGGCGCCACGCTCCGAAGGTGGATGTTGGCTCAATC
>JAJPKB010000309.1 GCA_021323915.1 Chloroflexota bacterium
CCCCCGTAGTTCACGTCGATCCGCAGCATGTCGGAGGCGCCCTGCAACACCCATTCGGCCCGGGCGAAGGGTCCGCCCGGCACGTGCTCCGGCGACAGGATCGCGATATCGAGCTCACGGGTTAGTCGGCGGTACGCCTCGACCCGCGTCTCGATCATCGGATGCTCGAGCCAGTAGTAGCCCAGCTTCTCGAGCTCGCGCCCGATCCAGAGCGACTCTTCGAGGGTGTAGACGCCAAAGGGATCGTGCATCAGCACCACGTCGTCGCCGGCGGCTTCCCGCACCGCGCGGCAGATCTCGAGGTCCTCGCGTGGGAACCCGGGTAGCTGGGGCGCCGGCGCCCAGGCGTGGGGATCCCAGCAGATGTAGGCGTGAACCTTGTAAGCTTTGTAGCCCTGCGCCTTGCAGACGCGAACGTGGTCGGCGTAGACTTCCGGCCCGCCCAGGTTCGGGGCGGTGCTGGCGTAGGCCTTCACCCGCTCGCGGCTCCCGCCCAGCAGCTTGCTCACCGGCAGACCGGTCATGCGCCCGAAGAGATCCCAGAGCGCGCAGTCGACGACGCCGGCCTGCTGCTCGGTGAGGCGATGGCTGAAGGTGATCATCTGGTCCATCCACTGCCAGATCTTCTCACGGTCGAGGGGATTCTCGCCCAGCAGCAACGGTTTCACGACGCCCTCGATCATCGCCTTGTCGCCGCCGAGCATGTAACCGTCTACGCCGCCGTCGGTGGAGATCTTCGTGACCGCCGTCACCGCGTCACGCGTCTCCTGCTCGCCCAGGTAGATCCCGTAGCCCCAGCGGCTCACTTCCTGGTGGGTGCTCGTTCGAAACTGGATGACTTCGACGTTCGAGATCTTCATCATGCACGCTCCGTACTCTTGCTCTGCCCGCGGTGGTTGGAGGACGCGTGGGAACTCTAGGAGAGTGCGCCGGGGTTGTCAAGCCAGCGAACCGTACCGCTGCTCCGACGGGGCTGCGAAGGCTCAACGGCCGGCGGAGCCGGCGCGCAGCCTGGAGAAGCCGGGCGTCGCGACGCGCCGGTCGGGCCCGAGGACCAGCAGTCCCTCGACGCCCGGGTGCCGTCGCAGGAAGCTCAGACCCTCGGTCGGACCGAGCAAGAGCGCCACTTTCGCCAGGATCTCCGCCCGGGCGACCGAATCGGCTACCACCGTCGCCGAGACGACGCCGCTCTGGCCTGGCTGACCGGTCCGCGGGTCGATCAGATGGTGCTGGGGATGCCCATCTTTTTGCCAGCGCCGGCGGGCGATCGACGAGGTGGCGATCGCTCGGTCGTGGACCGCCAGCACGGTCAGGTTGGAGCGCGGCTCGAAGGGGTTTTCTACCCCGATCGTCCACGGCGTGCCGTCGGCCGCCAGGCCCGCGGCGTAGATGTCGCCGCCGGCGTCGACGGCGAAGTCTCGGAAGGGGCGCAGTATCTCCGCCGCCCGGTCGACCGTCCAGCCCTTTCCGATGCCGCCCAGGTCGAGGCCGCGGCCGGTCGGCAGCCGAATCGTCCGCGCCCGCGAATCAACCTCGACGTCGCGCCAGGCCGGCTCCGCCGGCGGACTCGGTTCCGCGACGCTCGGCGCCGGCGCGAGCGGACCGGGCTCACGTAGCAGCTCGAAGCTGCGATCGTAGCCGGCCGCCAGGAGCGCGCTCAGGATGGTCGGGTCGAACACGCCGTCGGTATCCCGAGCGGCGGCCAGCGCCTGCTCGACGACCGCGAACAGCGTGGGCGAGGCCGGAAAGACCCGACCGGCCGAGCGATTCAGCCGCGATAGCTCGCTCTCCGGCCGAAAGCGGCTGAGGGTCGCCTCGACGCTCGCGAACCGGACCTGGACCTCGCCCAGCGCCGCGTCGGCCTCGGCTCGGCGACGCTCGTCGACGACGACCACGGCGGTCACCTCGGTGTTCATCGCTCGAAAGCTCACCGTGACCTCGACCACCCGGCCGCCCGCGGGCGCCGGTTGCCCCGTCATCGACGTCCGAGCGACGGGCTGCCCCGATCGCGCGCGCCTTGATCCGATGCCTCGATCAGGTGGAACACCGGGTGCCGCGGAGAAAGAACGGGAGCCGATAGCTCTTCGCCATGGGAAGATCTCCTTTCCGTGGAGCAGCGCTACGCGGCGCCCGGCTGGCGGGCGGTCACGGCGCGCTTCTTGATGCCGGCCCCGATCATCTCCGAGAGGCCGATCGCCACGATGCCGACCAGCAGGTGAACGACCTGAACGATCCAGTGGGCGCCGCCCGGAGCGATCTGCGCCTGGGTGACGCCGAGCGCGACGACGATCACTCCCCAGACGATCGCCAGTCCGGTCAACCCCGCCGGCGTACCGGAGCGCATCCCGGCGACGGCGAGCGCCCAGAGCGCGAGCACGAGCAGCAGGCCCAGCAGCATGTGGATCGGGATCAGCGCCTGGGCCGATCCGACCCAGAAGAGGATGCCCAGAACGATCAGAATCAGCCCAGAGATCCGGACGATCATCTGGAGGGTCGTCGCGGTGCCTTTCATGTCACTTTCTCCTGTTCAATCTCGCGATGTTCAATCTCGAAACAACCAGCGCTCGAGCTGGCGAAAGGTTTGGTCGATCCGTTCCGGCTGGCGCGGGGACGTCGTGGGCAAGCTCACGCCCTTGATCGCCGAGATCGTCAGCGCCGCCGCGTCGTCGGGATCGAGCCGCGAGTCGAGGCAGCCGTCGGCGATGCCGCGCCGAAAGAGGTCGCCGAGCATTCGGTGCCAGGGATCGTCGGTGCCCCGGAGAACGCTCGCGATGACCGGGTCGCGGGGGGCGCGGAGGGTCAGCTCGCCGAGCACCGCGCAGAGCCGTGGCTCCTCCTTGAGCAGATGGCGCAGCGCGGTCAGGTGCTGGCGAAGCTGCTCGGCCGGCGACCCCTCGGCCGGCATCGTCGCGGCGAACTTGCGAAGGGCGTGGCCGACCACGCCGCGGATGAGCGCCTCTTTGGTTGGAAAATAATAGTGGAGGGTGGCGACGTTCACGCCCACGTCCGCCGCGACATCGCGGGTGCGCAGCCCCTCGAAGCCCGCGTTGGCGATGCGGTCGTACGCGGCGACGATCAAGGCGCGCCGTCGGTCCGCGCGGTCGCCGACGCCCGACCGTCGCTCGCCCCCGTCCGTGCGCGCACCTCCATCAATCAGTTGATTCGAATCTAGCACGAGCGAAAGTGGGCGTCAATCAATTGATTGATCGGACATCTAATTTGACAAAGATCGAATAAGACGATACGATCGACGACGAATGGATTTTTCGCTGGGGCGGGGTGATTCGCGTGATCGACGTCTTACCATTATTCAAGGCGCTGGCCGACGAGAAGCGCATCAAGATCGCCGCGCTGATTGGGACGCGTCCGCTCTCGGTCGAGGAGATCGCCGTGGCGGTCGACCTGAAACCGGCGACCGTCTCTCACCACCTGGCGATCATGCGGGACGCCGGTCTGGTCGAGGCAACCCACGAGCAATACTACACCGTCTATCGGTTTCGTCAGCAGCCGCTCCTCGACGCCTTGCGCGCCGCGAGCGAGACGCCGACCTCGCCGGACATCGCCGAGAGCCTGGACCAGTACGACCAGCAGGTCCTGCGTCATTACCTCGAGAACGGGAAGCTCAAGACGATTCCGGTGCAACGAAAGAAGCGCGACGCGCTCCTGCGGTTCCTGGCGCGACAGTTCGAGGTCGGTCGAACCTACACCGAGCGGGAGGTCAACGCGATTCTGGCCGCGTTTCACGACGACGTGGCCACCCTGCGGCGCGAGCTGGTCGAGGCCAATCCGGCGCTGCTGGCCCGCAGTCAGGGACGGTACTGGCGGGTCTCCTGAGCGATGCGGCGCGCCGAGGTGAGCGACACGCGAACTTCCGGGGAGCGCCGACCGTCACTGGTGCTCGTCGGCGGCGCGCCAGCCGCCGGAAAGACGACTCTGGCCCGGCGCCTCGCCGGGGCGCTGTCGCTCCCGCTCTGGTCGAAGGACGTTCACGTCAAAGAGATCCTCGCCGACGCCTTTTGCGTCGACACCCTCGAGGGCAGCCGGGCGCTCGGCGCCCCGACGTTCGCCATTTTCTACGCGATCCTTGGCGAGCTTCTCGCCGCGGGGTTCGGGGTGGTCGCCGAGTGCAACTTTCGGCGGGGCATCTCCGAGCGCGACCTCGCTCCCCTCGTCGCGGGCGCGCGTGCCGTCCTGGTTCACTGCCAGACGACGCGGGAAGAGTGTATTCGTCGCTACGCGGAGCGCGTCGCGCGGGGTGAGCGCCATCCGGGACACGCCGACGCCCAGCGCATCGATCTGATACGATCGGATCCTTCCCAGCTCGGCTGGGAAGCGCACCAGCCGCTCGACCTCGACGTGCCGACGCTGGTCGTCGATACCACGGAGGGCTACCGTCCTGGCTTCGCCGACATCCTCGCGTTCGTCCGGTCCGCCAACGCGGGCACGACGCCCGGGTAAAGGAGAAGGATGAATAGCATGACCGACGTCGCCGAGCAATACCGCGACGCCTCCAACTTGAACGCGCGGGTGGCGCTCCACCAGCGCTTCAGCACCAAGGAATCTGGCCTGTTCGAGGCGTGGTGATGCTTCAGGGAATCATCTTCGATCTCGACGGGACGCTTGCCGATACGATGCCCCTGTGTCTGGCCGGGTTCATCC
>JAJPKB010000637.1 GCA_021323915.1 Chloroflexota bacterium
CTCAAGGAGCTCGGGGCCATCGGCGTCATGATCGACAACGATCCGTCGGCGCGCCCACAAACCGGTCTGAGCGCCGCGAACGTCGTCTACGAGATGGTGGCCGAGTTTAATTTGACAAGATTTATGGCGGTCTACTTCGTCGACGCGCCGGCGACGGTCGGCTCGATGCGCTCCACCCGCCCCTACTTCGCCACCGCGATGACCGAGTACGGTGGCGGGCTGGTCCACTGCCTGGACGTTCCTGGCGTGGCGGCCATCCTGAATCAGGGCAACGTGTTCAACTTCGACGTCTGCCGTGGCTCGGGCGAGGAAGGAGCGTTTCGGGTGTCGAATCGGGTCGCGCCGTTCAACCTCTACGCCAACGCGAGACTGCTCGAGAGCGAGCTACGCCTGCGTCCACCCCGACCCGCCGCCGCCCTGCTGCCGCGCCGGCAGCTTCCCTCCAGCGCGGAAGCCGCGAAGGGAGTCTCGATCGTCTACCCGTACGATCCGTCGGTGTACGAGCACAACGTCGCATGGACCTGGAACGGCCAGGCGTACGAGCGTGCGCAGGACGGCGCGCCGCACCGCGAAGCAGACGGCAGCGTCGTCACGACCGACGTGATCGTCGTCCAGCGCACCCAAACCCGACCAACCAGTTACTTCGGCGACGCCGGCTACCACGTCGTGGACCTGATCGGGAGTGGGGACGCGCTGGTGCTCGCCGATGGCCGGAGCACCGCCGCGCGCTGGAGGCGCGCCAGCATCGGCCAGCCGACGGTCTTCACCACGTCCTCGGGCCAGGCGCTCGCGTTGCCCCCGGGCCGGGTCTTCTTCGAGGTGGTTCCCACCGACGCCGAGGTGGATCTCGTCCGCTAGACCGGACTCATGAGGAGCGGCCGGGGCGCGACCACCGCGAAGACGCGAAGGGCACGAAGCGGGAATGAGAATATAGAATCCAGAAGACAGAATCGCGAAGAAGGGCCTGAGACGGCGACCACGTCCTCATTCTTGATTCTTTATTCTCTATTCTGCATTCTCTATTCTGTTCCCATTCAGTTCATAATGATCACGTTCGGCGGATCATGGACCCGCTGCTTGCCGGGCGTCGGATCCAGCCCGTAGACCTGACGGAAGGTCAGCATCGGCCTGTCGTAATGCCCGGCCGTTTCGTACGGGTTCGGCGGGAAGAGCTTGATCCCTCGAAAATGGATGAACGGATAGGCCGAGCTGTCGGTCATCTTGTTGTACTTGGAGACCTTGGCGTCCGGTCCGCCGAAGCCATCGGCGATGATCACGAGGTCGACGTTGTCGTAATCGCGTACCTCGGTCTTGTCCTGGATCATGAACGGCACGCCGTCGTTCACCATCTTGTCGCCGAACTGGTGGACCATCAGAATCTTTCGGTGCGCCAGGTGCTCTTTCTGGACATAACTATCCAGAAGCGCCTGAACGTCGTTCACCTGCTGCGCGGTGATCGTGCCGACCGGAATCCCCGGACGAAGGTGGCCCGGCACCACGTGGAACTCGGGATCGAGCGCGACCTCGACGTTGTCGTACTTGAGGTACCCCTCGTCGATCATTCGTTGGACCTGGGTGACCGGGTCCGAGCGGCCAAGCTGGGTGTCGAGCACCACCAGCCAGCCGCGCTGTTGGGCGGGCTTGATGTAATCGTCGACGAGGTGCGGGTCGGCCCCTTCGAGGTAGAACAGGCAGTCGTCGGTCGGTCCACACCCGACCGCCAGCGCGTAGATCAGGTGGACTTCGATCAGCACCGGTTTGCCGCCGTTCAACGCCCGGATGTCGGTCGAGAACTTCTCCATGTCGCTCGCCATCTGGTCCATGTTGGCGTACATCCCCAGGCGGCCGAGGATCGGCGCCACGCCGAAGGCGCGCCCGTAGGCGCCGAGGAGCGTCACGTTGTTTAGCCAGGACACCGCGTGGTCCGGCACCGGAGTAGGGGTCGGGGTTGGCGGCACCGGCGTCGCGGTCGGGGGGACCGGCGTCGCGGTTGGTGGAACGGGCGTCGCGGTCGGCACGGTCGGGGTGGCCGACGGGGCGAGGAACACGTCGGCGGCGGAGACGGTTGGCGAGGGAGCGCGGGAAGGGGCATCCCGGGTCGCCGCGGCGGCCGGCGGGCTGGTTGGCGCGGCCGACGACGATTCGGCGCCGGGTCCGCAGGCCACCAGCGCGACCAGCGTGGTGAGAACGAGAAGAAAAGCGACCAGACGCCCCATGTGTCGACGCTCCTGGGTCACGTATCGTGACGCGACGACCGCGGGATGACGAGCAAGGTGATCTCGCGGCCCTTCGACCAATCGTACCGATTCCGGATGGGCCTTGATGGCTTGTCACCCCGAGCGGCAGCGAGGGGTGTCTGGCTTTGATCACGCCCGGCCAGAGATTCCTCGCTCGCGCTCAGAATGACACTCACGGCGAATCGCGGACTCCTCCGCCGGATTCGGCATCGCCCCGTTCCCTCGCCTCGCCAGGGCACCAGCCGTGCCATCGACCGGTGGAAGCAAGAGGAATGCGCCACGGTGGCCCGCATCCTAAACGGTTGGGCGCCGGAGGTCAAGGCTACGTTTCGGCGTTTTCTCTTATCCCTTGATCCCGCTCATCACCACGCCCTGGATGAAGTAGCGCTGCATGGCGAAAAAGATGATCACCGGCGGCACCACCATGAGGACCGAGCCAGCCATCAGAAGGTGGTCCTGGGGGATCGTCGGGTCGGCCGGATTCTGTTGCAGCCAGCGCAGGCCGACCGCGAGCGGAAACTTGTTCGTCGACGTGACGAAGATCAGCGGCTCGATGAAGCTGTTCCAGTTGCCCAGGAAGGCGAAGATGGCGACCGTCGCCAGCGCCGGCTTGGACAGGGGAAGCACGATCTGCCAGAAGATGTGAACGGTGTTCGCGCCGTCGATCAGCGCGGCTTCGTCGAGCTCGCGCGGGAGCTGAAGGAAGAACTGGCGCAGCAGGAAAACCGAGAACGCGCCGCCGCCGAACCACGACGGCAGGATCAGCGGCCACCAGGTATCGATCAGGGTGTGGCCGATCAACGCGGTGGGAATCAGGTGGAACATCAAGAACCGCGGGATGAGCACCACGAACTCGGGCAGGATCAGCGTCCCGAGCAGGATCATGAAGAAGAAATCGCGCCCGGGCCAGCGAAACCGTGCAAAGCCGAACGCGCTGGCGCTCGCCGACAGCACCGTGCCCAGGGTCGCCAGGAGGGTGATGATGATGCTGTTCTCGTACCAGGTCCCGTAGGGCAGGTTGTCCATGTGGAACAGCGTCGGGTAGTTGAGCCACTGCGGCACCGCCGGAAAGACGGACGGCGGAAAGATCCGTAGCTCCTGCGGCGTCTTGAGCGAGCTCGACAGCGCGAAGAGAAAGGGCAGCAAGAAGATGACCGCGCCGACGACCACCAGCGCCTGCAGCCCGATCCGCCCGAATTGGCCCTGAGCCGAGGCTCTTCGCCGCGAAACGGCCAGCGCGCTCATCGGTCCTCCCCCTCGTAGTAGACCCAGCGGTTCGAAAGGCGCACATTGATCATCGTCAGCGCCATGACGATGATCAGAAAGATCCACGCCAGCGCCGATGCGTAGCCCATGTCGAAGTCCTGGAAGCCGTTTTGATAAAGGTGGATGATGAAGAACCAGGTCGCGTAGTTCGGGCCGCCGCTCGTCGCGATGTAAGGAACGGTGAACGCTTGCAGCGCGCCGACGACGCCGATGACCAGGTTGAAGAGCACGGTCGGGCTCAGCATCGGCAAGGTGACGTGAACGAAGCGCGTCCAGGCCCCCGCGCCGTCGATCTGCGCGGCCTCGTGCAGCTCGGGAGGCACGCCCTGCAAGCCAGCCAGGAAGATGATCATCGTGCCGCCGCCAACCGTGCTCCAGAGGGCGATGACCATCAGCGAGTTCAGGGCGGTGTCCGGATCTGCCAGCCACTTCGGCCCCTGGATGCCCACCGAATAGAGGAGCGAGTTGACCGCGCCGAATTCCGGCTGGAACAGCCAGCTCCAGATCAGCGCCGCGGCAGGAGCCGGGGTGAGCGACGGCAGGAAGTAGCAGGTGCGCAGCAGCGGCATCGCCCGAATCCTCTGGTTCAGCGCGATCGCGATCAGGAGGGCTCCGCCGATGCCCAGCGGGACCATGACCAGCGCGTAGTGGAAGGTGACGCCAAGCGATGGCCAGAAGAGCGAGTCCTTGCCGGAGAGGGCGCGGACGAAGTTACCAAGGCCGATCCACTTCGGCGTGCTGGCGATCGTGTACTGAGTAAAGCTCAGGTACAGCGAGGCGACGACCGGCCCCAGGGTAAAGATGAAGAAGCCGAGGATCCAGGGCGAGCTCCAGAGAATGCCGGCGACGGCCTCCCGCCGCCGGGCCCGCGACGCGCGCGCGGGAGCGATCGTCCGGCGCGCTGCTACGTGCTGCATGTACGAAATCTCCGTGTCACCGGGCGCGGCCTTACTCCTGGGGTGAGGCCGGGTTCGGGGCCGGGCCGAGATCCCTCATCCCCTGAGACCCTTCCCCCTCGTGATGGGGGAAGGGTCTCAGGGGAGATGCTCCTGCTGAGTCCCCTCTCCGCGACTGGGAGAGGGGGTTGGGGGTGAGGGAAGCCCCGGCCGTCCCCGAACCTGGCCACTCCCGAGGGCTTCGCCCACGCTCCTAGCTGGCCGCCGGCTTGTCCACCACCGCCTGGAGCAGGCTCTTGGCGTTCGGCATTGCCTGTTCGAGAGTTTGCTTGCCGACCCAGCAGCTCGCGAATGCCTGCTGGATCGTCGTGTTGAACTCCGGCCAGCGGAAGTTGGCCGGCTGGCGCCACGGCTCCGCCGCCTCGATGTCCTGGACCCAGACCTTGTGGGCCTTCATCTTCTGCATGAGCTCCGGGCTGTTCAGCACCGACTTCCGCGCCGCGGGACGCCCACCGCCCGACAGAACGATCTGAATGTTCTGCTCGGGCGACATCAGGAACTTGACGAACTCCCAGGCCTCTTTCTGGTGCTGGGTGAGCGCCGAGATGCACTGCCCGTTGATCGTCAGGTGGGTTCCGCGCTTGCCGGTCGGGCCAACCGGCTGGAGGCTGTCGTTCCACTTGAACGCGTCGTCCTTGATCCCGGGCTGGAACTGGCCCCAGTAGCCGCTCAGCTCCATCGCGAGCTTCTGGCTATCGAAGAGCTGATCGCCGTTCGCCCCGGGCGCCGGTGATACCTTGTTGGTCACGTAGGCGTCGTAGACCCACTGCATGCCCTTCATGAACTCGGGGGTGTCCATCGTCAGCTTGGTGCCGTCCTCGTTCAGGAAGTCGGCGCCGTAGGCGCCGAGGACGTTGGTCAGGCTCAGGTAATCGTTGCCCGGCAGGTAGCCGTAGACGTCGACCCGGTCGCCGGTGCGCTTGGTCGTCTTCTGGGCGGCCTCCATCAGGGTATCGTAGGTCCAGTCCAGGATGCTCGACGGATCGTCGGTGATCTTGGTGAAGCCGGCGTCGTTCAGCATCTTCACGTTGTAGACGAGGCCGCCGTTGCCCGGGTGAGTGCCCCAGGGCATGGCGTAGAGCTTTCCCTTGAGCGATAGCGACTGCAACGCGTTCTGGATGTAATCGCTCATGTCGTAGTTGTCGGATTTGATGATCGGGTCGAGGTCGAGCATGAAGCCCCGGTTGGCGAAGTTGAGCAGGTTGCCGGTGCTCGCCCAGACCACGTCGGCGAGCTGCTTCGTCGCGTAGAGCGCCTCGACTTTCGTCCAGTAATCGGGCTCGGGGCCGTAGGAGACGTGGGTGACCTTGATGCCGGTCTGCTTGCCGAACGTCTCGGCGGTCTTGATCATGATCTGTCCGTCGGTGCCGCCGCGGGTGGAGACCTTGATCTCGACGCCGGTCGACGCCGCCGGCGCCGAGGTCGCGGCCGGCGCGGCGGATCCGCTCGCGGCGGCGGTGGTCGGAGCCGCCGCTGCCTTGGTCGGGGCAGCAGCCGCGGCCGTCGGGGCGGCCGCCGCGCCCTGGCCGGATGCCTGGGTCGGCGCGGCCGGGGCTTGTCCGGAGCAGGCGGCGAGCAGCGCCGTCAGCCCAAGGGCGCCAACACCGTACCGCAGAAAACCGCGGCGTGTCACGTTCGGTCGATCCATCGAAACAATTCCTCCAGCGCCAGTCAGGCGCGCGTAATCAACGGGCCGTATTCTATGGCTCGCCTATCGTGCCCGTCAACGTTGGACCGTCGTCAATGTCGGACCGCCTCGCCATCGTCAGGGGTCGAGCCGGAAGACCGGCCCCGCGAAGGCAGAAACCAGAATCGAGATGATAGAATCCAGAAGCGAGAAGAGGGACCGCGAACGCCCCGCGCCTTCTGGATTCTAAATTCTCGCTTCCGCATGCTCGCCTCCCCCTTCGCGCTCTTCGCGCCTTCGCGGTGATCGTTCTTGCTAGCCCTCGCGCTTCGCCAGCGACCGCCCGGTCTGCAGCCCGGACAGGTCGCGCCCGGGCGCTGGCATCAGGAACTGGAAGCCATCCTGGATCCGTTCCGCCATGTTCCGGGCGTTGGCCTGGGGCGAGCCGTAGTGGACGCCGAATTCCTTGCAGATGCCCACCGCTTCCAGCACCGCCGCGCGAACCTCCGGCGTGAACTGGCCGCGGTAACCCAGCGACACCGACAGGTCGCTCTCGCTGATGAGGATCAGGCCGGGCTTCGGGAACCTGGTGAGGATGCGCCGGAGGTTGCTCACGCCCTGCTGGGTCTCGCACTGCAGGATCGGCAGGATCTCGCCCTTCGGATCGAGCGGCCAGACGTCGGCCTTCTCGTAGTAGGTGGGCTGGTCGAGGCCCCAGTAGCGGATCGCGTTGGTGGGCGCGTGGCCACGCCGGCCAACCGGCTCGGCGTCCTCGGCGCCCTTCGCCTGGATGTAGCGGGAGGCCTGGAGGGCGTGCTCGGCGTCCTCGACGGTGTTGATCATCGGAAAGACCATGCCGTAGACGCCGCAATCCAGCACCTGCTTGACGATCCACTCGTTGTTCTCGCGGCCGTTGATCGGCAGGCGGACGAACGGCACCACCGCCGGCGCGACGCTCCCGGAGTCGGCGATCTGCTTGCGGTTCAGCATGAACTGGAGAGAAAGGCGCAGGTCCGACACGTCGTACGGGTTGTGCTCCATCTCCCAGACGACGAAGTCATAGGGGCTCGTGGTGATCCAGTAGGCGTCGGGAATCGATCCCGCGGGGAGGAAAGGACCGAAGGCGACCTTGCCCTCTTCGAGGAGCGCGATGACTTTGTTCAAACGGCCGGCCATGCTATCCTCTCTTTCCACGCGACGTTCTGGGCAGCTCGCGGGCTATCACTTTCGGCAGCCGCATGGTATCAGGGGAAAGCGCGGTGTCAACCCGGGCAGGTGGTAGAATAGGGTGTTCGCAAAGATGGGACATCGTTACGTGCCGTTAGCGCGGAACGCGACGGAAAGGTATCACGGTGCGAATAGAAGATTACTTCGACTTTCTCGCACCCGACGATATTCGGCTCAAGGGCACGCGGATCGGCATCGAGAGCATCCTATACGAGTACGTCCATCGCGGCCAGACCGCCGAAGCAATCGCGGATCGCTTTCACACCGTGACGCTCGAGCAAGTGTACGCGACGATTCTGTGCTATCTCCGGAACCGGGGCCTGATCGATCGGTATCTTGCGGACTGGCTGACGTTTAGTCGCCAGGCCCGTGAAGAGCAGGTCCGCCAGCCCCATCCGGTCGTCGAGCTCCTGCGGCAACGCAAGGCGGCCCATCTCTCGGTGACGCCCGGGGCGTCGTGATCGTTCGCTTTCTCCTGGACGAGCACGTTACCCCCCGCGTATCGCGCCCAGTTGGTGCGCCGCGAACCTGACCTCGCGGTGTGGCTGGTTGGCGATCCCGGCGCGCCACCTCACGGCGCGTCGGATCCATCGATCCTCGAACGGTGCGATCTCAGCGGACTCCTGCCCATGAC
>JAJPKB010000672.1 GCA_021323915.1 Chloroflexota bacterium
AGGGGCAGGAGGGATGCTTCCCTCAACACCCCTCTCCCGCGGCCCGGAAAAGCCTCCGCCCGGGTTCACCGCGGAATCGTGGGAAGGCAAGCAGGCTGGGACCGCGAGCATCTCGCCCGCTCGGGGCGATCGGACGCAGGCGGGCGAGACGCCCGCGCTCCGAGAAGATGCCCTTCATGTCTGCGTTATACCCGCTCGGCACGTATCCATTGACGCACCTCCCGGCATTGCATACAATTCGCCCCATCAACCGCCACGGGTCGAGTTCCAAGACGGTTTCGGAGGATGCGAGAATGTTCGGGCGACTGAACTCACGGATTGGCCGACGCGCCATGCTCGGCTGGCTATCGCTGGCGGCCGCGACCCCGCTGTTGCAGGCGTGCGGGGGAGGAGCGGCAACGCCGTCCCAGGCGCCGGCGGCGACGAGCGCGCCGGCGTCCAGCGGCGCTCAGGCCGCTCCAACGGCCGCGAAGGCAGCAGCCCAGCCGACGGCTGCGCCGGCCGCCGCGAACCCTTCCAGCGCGGGCAACGTGACCCTGCAGGTCGCCTACTGGTCGTCGTCGCCCCAGGACCATCAGGTGTTCGTCAACGTCTTCAAGGCGTTCGAGCAGAAGAATCCGGGCGTGACCGTCGACTTCAACGACGTGCCGTCCGACTCGTTCGTCCAAAAGGTCACCACGATGATCGTCGGCGGGACGCCGCCGGACACGATGGAGCTCCATCCCGCCTGGGTGCTCGAATTCATCCACGCCAATCAACTCAACGATCTGACCGATCTGATGAAGACGGACAAGGAAGCCTACATCCCCGCTCAGCTCGACTTCTGGACCGACAAGGGAAAGATCTACGGCGTCCCGTATTACTCGGGTCCGTCGTTCTTGTTCTACAACAAGACGCTGTTCCAGCAGCACAACGCGAAGACTCCGGAAGATCACGAAAAGGACGGCACCTGGACCTGGGATACCCTGCGCGCGCTCGCCAAGCAAGTGACGGCCGGCAGCGGCGCGGATCGGACCTTCGGCTGGGACGCCGCGCAGGACGCGGTGAACCTGCAATTTTACACCTGCGTCCCGGTTTGGGATAACCAGGGCGACTTCATCAATCAGGATCAGAGCGCCTGGCTACTCGACAGCGAGCCGGTGCTCTCGGTCATGCAGTGGCACGCCGACATGTACTTGAAGGAAAAAACCATTCCCCTGCCCAGCGACACCCAGGGAATCAGCTGGTTCTTCAATACCGGTCGGCTCGGCATGGCCTGGGCCGGCAAATTCCGATCGATCGAGCTCGTGAACGCCAAGTTCCAGGTGGGTATGGTCGGCACGCCGAAGGGCGCGACCGGGCCGATCAACCGTGACGGGCCAAATGCCTCTGGCTTACCGGTGGGGACGAAGCATATCCCCGAGGCGTACAAGCTCGGACTGTTCATCGGTGGACCGGATGCCGCGCCGGTGTACCTTGCCAGCGGACGACCGGTCCCGGTTCAGACGGCGCTGCTGACCTCCGATGCCTTCAAAAATGCGCTCAAGCCGTACGAGAGTCTTGACGTGCTGGTCCAGTCGGCTAAGACGGTGCGCGCCTGGCGTGTTCCGGGCAAGGCGGCTGAAGAGGGACGGGCGATCGAGGCCGAGTGGCAGAAAGTTCTGGTGGGCCAGCAGGACGTGCCGACGGCGATGAAAGCGGCGAAAGCGACGATGGATCCGCTCCTGAAGCAGGCGTAGGGATGGCGGTTCGGGCCATCGGCCGACTTGGCTCGCGGCGACGGCGGCACCAGGCGATCGAAGGATACCTGTGCGTCCTGCCATGGCTGGTGGGCTTCGTTTGCTTCACCGCGGGTCCGCTGCTCGGGTCGCTGGCGATGTCCTTCACCAGCTGGGAGATCATCTCGCCGCCGAAGTGGATCGCGCTCGGTAATTTCCAACGGATGCTGAACGACCCGCTGTTCTACCAGGCGCTGTATAACACGGTCTACATTAGTCTCCTCTCGGTTCCGCTGCAGCTCTGCCTGGCGCTGCTGATCGCCCTGGGACTGAACGAGAAGCTCCGCGGCGTGAATTTCTATCGGACGATCTTCTTTCTACCCTCGCAGATGCCGCTGGTGGCGGGCGCGCTGCTCTGGCTCTGGATTTTCAATCCGGACTTCGGCCTCGCCAACGCCGCGCTGCGGGCGTTCGGCATGGCGCCCCTGCGCTGGCTGTTCGACGTGAATCTGGCCAAGCCGTCGATCGTCGCGATCACCCTCTGGGGCGGCGTGGGGATACCCATGATCATCTTCCTGGCTGGACTGCAGGGCATCCCCCAGAGCCTGTACGAGGCGTCGAGCATCGATGGCGCCGGTACCTGGTCGCGCTTCTGGCACGTCACCCTGCCGCTGCTGAGCCCGGTGGTCTTCTTCAATCTGATCATCGGGATCATCTCGTCTTTCCAGGGATATTTCACCCTGATTTACATCACGACCCAGGGCGGCCCGGCGAACGCGACGCTGATCTACATCCTCTATCTGTTCTTCAAGGCGTTCCAGGACTTCGACATGGGGTACGCGTCGAGCCTGGCGTGGGTGCTGTTTCTGATCGTCGTCGTTCTGACCGGCCTGCAGTTTCTGCTGGCCCGCCGCTGGGTGTATTACGAGGGGGCCGAGCGGACGTGAGCGCTTCCACCGACACCAGCCGCGCGGTCGCCCTTCCCGGGGCGGTGCCCGTCGCGCGGGCTCGTCCGCGGCGTCGGGCGCTCCACGGCGGCTTGCACGTCCTCTTCCTGGCCGGCTCGCTTCTTTACGTCTTCCCCTTCGCCTGGATGGTCTCGACGAGTCTCAAGCTGAGCGGGCGCGAGCTGACCATGCCGCCGGAGTGGATCCCCAACCCGGTCGTCTGGGAAAACTACGTCCGCTCGATGACCGTGGTCCCGATGTTCCTGTTCCTGCGCAACACCCTCATCATTACCGTCATCGCGACGTTCTTCGGGCTGCTCACGGCGAGCCTCGCCGGCTACGCCTTCGCCCGGCTCCATTTCCCCGGACGCGACGTGATGTTCAGCCTGTGCCTCGCCACCTTGATCCTGCCGGGCATCGTTACCTTGATCCCGCAGTTTTTGATCTTCAAGGAAATCGGTTGGGTCAACACGTTTCTGCCGTTGATCGTTCCCTGGAGTCTCGGCGGGAACGCGTTCGCGGTGTTCCTGTTCCGCCAGTACGCGCTGACCGTTCCGCTCGACCTCGACGAGGCGGCGCTGGTCGACGGCGCCAACCCCATGCGCATCTGGTGGAGTATTCTGCTGCCGCTCTCCCGACCGGTCCTGGCGACGATCGTCATCCTTTCGGTGATCTATCACTGGAACGAGTTTCTCGCGCCGGTGGTCTACCTCAACTCGTACACCAACTACACGCTGGCCCTGGGGCTCGCCAGCTTCAAAAGCGAGTACCTGGTCGAGTGGAATCTGATGATGGCGGCTTCCACGCTCATGCTTCTCCCGATCCTGGTCCTCTTCTTCGTCGCCCAACGCTACTTCGTCCAGGGCATCGTGATGACCGGGATCAAGGGATAGGACGGGAGCAAGGGCACACCGCGGAATCGTCGGAAGGCAAGAAGACACCCAACGTATCTGCGTTATACCCCGACAGCAACCTCGGATTGACAGCCCAGCAGGAGGATGCTACCCTTGTTCTGGCCGATTCCCAGGCGTTTTATTGCTCGCGCGGGCGTCCCGGCTGGCTGACCGCTGGCGACGAGCGCCGAGTCAGGAGTGACAGACCATGCCCAAGGGCGTGCGGTCCCCACGCGGCTTGCCGGACGCCGATCGGCGACTTTCTCCGAGCCACCGCGCCACGATCCAGAACACTCCGGACCCGGCCCCGGCTCCCGACGGCCTGCCGAGCATCGTCCAGCGGGCCCGGACGA
>JAJPKB010000591.1 GCA_021323915.1 Chloroflexota bacterium
CCGCGCGCCCTCAACCGTCGGACCAGCGCCCGGGTGTCGACGCCCCGAAGGCCCGGGATGCCGTTCCGATCCAGGTAGCGGCCGAGCGGCCCTTTCGAGTTCCAGTTGCTTGGATCGTCGTAGTACTCCCGAACGATCAAAGCGGCGATCCAGGGTTGCCGCGACTCGTCGTCGTCCGGCGCGACACCGTAGTTGCCGATCAGCGGATACGTCAACGTCACCATTTGTCCGCGGTATGAGGGGTCGGTCGCGATCTCCTGATAACCGGTCATACTGGTGTTGAAGACTACTTCGGCCTCGGCGTCGACCGGAGCTCCGAATGGCGATCCCCGAAACACCGAGCCATCTTCCAGGGCGAGCGCGGACGTCGTCACGCGGATACCTCCTCTCGGCTTACCATCTCCCGTCGTCGCTCGTGAAGGAAAGCCAGGCGACCTCCTACGAGCGTGGCCGTCACCATTCCGCGCAACGTCAATCCTGCCAACGGCGTGTTCTTACCCCTCGAAGCGAGGCGGTCCGGCTCGACAGTCCAGCTGGCCTCCGGATCGAACACGCAGACGTCGGCGTTCTGTCCGGGCGATAGCGTACCGCCCGGTAATCCGAACGCGCGGGCGGGATCCAAGGTCAATCGCTGAACCAGCAGGTTCAGGCTTAGATCGCCGGAGCGGACCAGGTCAAACAGCGTTGCGAGCGCGGTTTCCAGGCCGGAAATCCCGAAGGCCGCTGCGCCGTATTCGCAAAGTTTGTCGACCTCGGCGTGCGGCGCGTGGTCGGTGCCGATCAGATCCAAAACTCCGTCCCGAATCGCGTCGATCAAGGCCCGACGATCCGCCTCCGTTCGAAGCGGTGGGTTCACCTTGGTCGAGGTATCGTACGGGGAAGCCACCCGACCGTCCGGGCGCCAACCGGCCACCCATTCGTCGGTCAGCGTCAGGTGATGCGGCGTCGTCTCGGCGGTGAAGCGAACGCCCCGCTCGCGGGCGTGACGGATCATCTCTACGCCGCGAGCGGTCGTCACGTGCTGCAGATGAAGGCGCCCCCCGGTGACCTCGCACAGCAGGAGATCGCGCGCGATCAGCACTTCTTCGGCCACGCCTGGCCATCCACCGAGGCCCAGACGCGTTGCGACCGGTCCCTCGTTCATCGCACCGCCGGCCGACAGCGAAGGGTCTTCTTCGTGAACCGCGATCGGTCGGCCAATCAATTTGCTGTACTCCAGCGCGTGGCGCATCACTCCGGCATCGACGACCGGTTTCCCGTCATCCGAAAAACCGATCGCACCGGCCTCGGCCAGATCCGCCATCTCCGTCAGCTCGCGGCCAGCCATGCCGCGGGTGACTGTCGCAAGAGGATAAACCCGAGCCACGCCCTGCTCGCGAGCCGTACGCAAGACGTATTCGACGATCGCCCGGTTGTCGACCGGTGGGACCGTGTTCGCCATGCTACACAAGGTGGTGAAACCACCCCGGACCGCCGCCCGCGTGCCGGTGGCGATCGTTTCCTTCTCTTCCTGGCCGGGGTCTCGAAGATGGCAATGAACGTCCACCAATCCGGGGCAGACGATCTGCCCGGAGGCGTCGACGACCGTCAATCCGCGTCGTCCCGTCGGCACCGCCGCCATCGGTCCGACTTCGGAGATCACTCCGTCGCGGATCCAAACGTCGCCGATCAGATCCAAGTCGCGCGATGGATCGACGACACGTCCACCATGAATCAATACGTCCAGTTGTCCCCCCTCCGTCACGCCACCGCCAATCCTACCCGCTCGCCAGCGAGCAGATACAGCAACGCCATCCGAATCGCCACCCCGTTCGTCACTTGCTCCTCGATAACGGACCGGCTTCCCCGCGCGACGTCCGGCGCGATCTCGATTCCTTCATTCATTGGCCCCGGATGCATTACCAGCGCTCCCGGACGAGCTTTCTCAACCCTTTCGGCGTTCAACTGATACAGCTTCACGTATTCGCGGAGACTAGGCAAGAGCCCGCCGGATTGTCGTTCCCGCTGGATCCTCAGCGCCATCACCACGTCGGCCTGGGGGAGGCAGGCGTCGAGGTCGTATGAGACCTCGACAGGCGGCAAACCGGCCCGATGACCGTTCGTGCCGAAATCTGGCATCAACGTCGGAGGACCGCACAGAACCACTCGAGCGCCCATGCGGGTGAGTCCCCACACGTTCGAGCGGGCTACGCGGCTGTAGAGAATATCTCCCACCACCACGACGGTCAGGCCTTTGATGAATCCAAACTTCTGCCGGATCGTGAAAAGATCGAGCAGCGCCTGAGTAGGGTGAGCGTGGCAGCCATCGCCCGCGTTCACTACCGAGCCGCGGAGGTGCCGGGCGACAAGATAAGGAGCGCCGGCCAGATGATGGCGCATGACCACGACGTCAGCGCCGAGCGCCTGAAGGGTGCGAATGGTGTCGACTAGAGATTCTCCCTTTTCGATCGAGCTTCCCGAGGCAGATACGTTCACGACGTCGGCCGAAAGGTTCTTCGCGGCGAGCTCGAAGGAGATCCTGGTTCGCGTGCTGGCTTCGTAGAAAAGGTTGACAATCGTCTTCCCGCGCAACGGGGGAACCCGGCGAATGGGCCGCGAAAGCACCTCACGCATCGCTTCGCCGGTCGCGAGGACCTGTTCGATCTCGGCAGCCGTGAAGTCGTCGAGGTCGAGAACGTCTTTACGGTCCATCAACACCTCCGTCAGGGTCGTCGGATGACGACTTCGTCAAGTCCATCGATCTCTTCCAGGCGTACGCGTACTTCCTCGTCGAGGGCGGTGGGAACGTTCTTTCCCACGTAGTCCGCCCGAATCGGAAGCTCGCGGTGCCCACGATCGACCAGAACCGCGAGCTGAACGTTGCTCGGACGACCGAAGTCCATCACCGCATCGAGGGCAGCGCGCACCGAGCGACCGGTGAAGATGACGTCGTCGACGAGAATGACCGTTCGATCGTCTAACGAGACCGGCACGTCGCTGGGACCAATCCTAGGCTGGAGGCGACGACGCGCCAGGTCATCCCGGTACAGGGTGATGTCTAGCTCGCCCAACGGCACCGTCGCCTTTTCGAGGTCTTGAAGCGTGGCGACGAGCCGGCGCGCCAGCGGCGCGCCCCGTGTGCGGATGCCGATCAACACTAATCTGCTGGTTCCGTGGTTTCGCTCGACAATTTCGTGGGCGATTCGCGCGAGCGCCCGACGCAAGTCTTGACCGGTGAGAATCACACGTTCAGTCATGCGTTTGTCCCGCCAGCCAGCCACAGCCCTGGCGACCGGCGAACGGACCTGGACACTTCACCGACGATCAACCCGACCGGGCAACAAAAAAGCCCTCGTCCTCCCAATCGGGAAGGACAAGGGCCCAGAAGAGCACGAGTTGACATCGACATTCTTCC
>JAJPKB010000575.1 GCA_021323915.1 Chloroflexota bacterium
GGCCGGATCCCGACCTCCGCCGCCGCGTCGATGACCGGATGGTTCGGGTAGCTGAACAGGTACTCCACGCCCTCGGCCTTGAGGATCCGGGCAATCGCCCGCGCGCCATTCATCAGAGCTGCCTCCTTTCGTGTCCGACGGCAAGGCTAGCACCCGGATAAAGGGTGGTCAAGCGGAAAAGGACCGCTCATGGCCCTTCTTCGCCGGGCTCGCGGATCTGGCGCCGCGGGAACTCGCGGTAGGCGAAGCGCTCGAGCGCGGCCTCGTCGACCTCGACTCCCAGGCCGGGGGCGGTCGGAACCCGGATGTAGCCGTTCTCGGCGCGGAACGGATTGCGCTGCACCTGGTTGCCGACCTCGACGAAGTTGACGAAGTACTCGCAGATCAGGAAGTTCGGAATGTGCGCGCAGACCTGGAGGGTGGCGCCGAGGCCGACCGTGACGCTGTTGTAATTGTGCGGGGAGACGACAATGTCGTAGGGCTCCGCCATGGCCGCGATCTCTTTTAGCTCAAGAATGCCGCCACAGTTGCAGATGTCCGGGTTGATGATGTCGGCGGCGCGCCGCTCGAACACCTCGCGAAACTCCGCCTTGGTGTAAAGCTCCTCGCCGGTCACCACCGGAATGTCGATCTGGCGCTTCGTCTCGGCGAGCTCCGGAACGTTCTCGGCCAGGACCGGCTCCTCGTACCAGAACGGCCGATATCGCTCGATTGCCCGGGCGACCCGCACCGCGTGCATCGGGGCCAGCCGACGGTGGACCTCGATCAGGATGTCGACGTCCGGCCCGACCGCCTCGCGCACCGCCGCCACGTTGTCGATCGCGACCTGCTCCTGGCGACGGTCGATGAAGGTGCGCCAGGGGTTCGGAAACGGATCGAATTTCAGCGCGGTGAAGCCCATATCGACGACTTTCTTCGCCTGCCGGCCCAGCTCCTCGGGCGTCTTGCCGCCGCCCCAGCCGTTGGCGTAGACGCGAACCTTCTCGCGGGCCAGGCCACCCAGCAGGTTATACACCGGCTGATTGCACGCCTTCCCGACGATGTCCCAGAGGGCGTGCTCGATCCCGCTGATCGCGCAGTAGTAATCCATCGCGCCGCGACGGCCGGCCCAATCGTGGTACATGACCCCGACGGTGTGCTTGATGTTGAAGGGATTCCGGCCAACCAGGTAGCGCTTCATCGCGTGGATGTGCGCCTCGATCGCCCGGTCGCGGTCGGCCTGGGTGTAGCTCTCGCCCCAGCCGAAGAGGCCCTCGTCGGTCTCGACCTTCACCAGCAGCCAGTTCTTGCCCCGCCCGGGATGGACGATGAACGTCTTGACGTCGCTGATCTTCACAGTGGGTGTCCTCTCACGCGAATTTCAGGCAGACCGGCGACGGCACCTCGGCCACCGTGCCCAGCGGCGCGAGGCGACCGGTCTCGCCGTCGACCCGGAACGCCACGATGGTATCGCTATCCTGGTTGGCCGCGAGCAGCAGATTCCCGGTCGGATCGAAGGTGAAGTTGCGCGGCGTGCGGCCGAGGGTCGACTGGTTGTCAACGCGGCTGAGCCGGCTGGTCGTTTCGTCGATCGCGTAGATCGCCAGGCTGTCGTGGCCGCGGTTCGATCCGTAGACGAACTTTCCGGAGGGGTGGACGTGGACGTCGGCGCAGGCGTTCTGGCCGGCGAAGCCTTCCGGCAGGGTCGGCACCGTCTGAAGCTCGTGAAGAGTTCCGCCGGAGCCATCGTAGGCGAAGGCGGTGATCGAGGCGCCCTGCTCGCCGATCACGTAGACGAAGCGGCCGTTGGGGTGAAAGGCGAGGTGGCGCGGCCCGGTCACCGGACGCAGCTCCACCTGGGGCTGATTGACGTTCGGGGTGAGGGTGCCCTTCGACGGGTCGAACCGGTAGATGAACACCCTGTCGAGACCCTGGTTGCAGACCAGGGCGTAGCGGTTGTCCGGGTCCAGGTTGATCGAGTGGGCGTGCGGCCGGTCCTGGTGGACCGGATCGGGGCCGGCGCCGCTGTACTCCACCGCGTCGGTGGCCGGCCCGAGTCGACCATCGGCCTGGATCGGCAGCACCGCGGCGCTTCCACCGTGGTAGCACGCGGTCAGGACGTTGCGCCCGGTTTGGTCGACGCTCACGTGGCAGGGACCGGCGCCACCGGCGGACTGGCGGTTCAGATAGGTGAGCGCGCCGGTGGACGCATCGACGGCGAAGGCGCTCACCGCGCCGCCGGGATGACCGTCGATCTCCGGCACCGCGTTCACCGCGTAGAGGTGGCGGCGATCCGGGGCCAGGGCCAGGAACGACGGGTTCGGGACGTCCGGCACGGTTTGGACGCGCGTCAGCGCACCGGTGGACCGGTCGGCGCGGTAGACGTAGATGCCCTCGGCCCGTCCTCGGGCGTGCGGCTGGTGGCGCGTGAAGGTGCCGACGTACAGGAGCAGCGAGGCGGCAGGTTGACTTTCCATCAGCAAATTCCCCCTTTGGTTGACGACGATCGGCGATCGCGGGCAGGAGCCGGGTGCTCGCGGGTCCCATCTTATCACCCGGCCGCCACTTGACGACAACCGGACGGTCCAGACAAACGTAGGGAGAGGCGGCGCCATCATGGAAGCGCGAAGAGGTGGGCCCTAACAGCCTTTGGACCACGAACGGCGCGAAACGACGCGAAAATCTCGGAAATCTTCGCCCGCGCGCCGTGCCCTTTTCGCGCCTTTCGTGGTGTTTCGCGAGCTTCGTGGTCCGAACGGTCCCGACGGTCCTTCTATTCCCTCCGGCCTCCACCGCTGGCTGGCCGACCACTCGATCGACTCGCTGACGGCGATCGGCAACCCCGAGATCCTCCAGGGGAAGCGCCTCGCGCTGTTCTGCTCGCGAAAGTGCCC
>JAJPKB010000038.1 GCA_021323915.1 Chloroflexota bacterium
GAAGACCCCAGAAATGCCCTTTGTAGATGGTCGAAGCCATAAAGGCCGGGAGAAACAGCTTGTCGTAGCCTTTGAGGCGATCAGTGAGGTCGAGCAGCTGTCCCTGGTAGGCCCAGAGGCGAATGACCCCGTAGTTGTGGCGCCACAGATCGGGCGCCTGGTTCGCGGCCACCTCCGCGGTTACTTTCTGGATGCGCTCGACGTCCGGCACGACCTGGTAGCGCACTTTGATGTTCGGATGAAGCTGCTCCCATTGCTTGATCGTGTCGTCGTACGCCTGTTGCTCCGCCTGGCCGCCGGCGACGTGTCCCTGGAACCAGAGCTCGATGTTCTCCTTGGTCAGGTTGAACGACGGGGAGGCGGCGGGCGTCGCCGCCGAGGCGGCCGTCGTCGGTGCCGCGCTGGGGGCGGTGGTCGCGGCCGCTGACGCGGTGGGCGCGGCCGCCGTCGTCGGAGCCGCCGCGGTCGTGGGGGCAGGCGCCTGGGTCGGCTGGGGAGCGGCCGTCGGCGCGGCCGGCGCGGCGGTGGGCGACGGGGCGGCCCCACCACAGGCGGCAAGCAGCGCGGCCGTCATGCTTGCGGCGATCGACCCGAGAACGGTGCGACGGTTGATTCGCGAATCGAGCATCTCCAATCACCACCTCATCGGATTGTGGGTCGAGAAAGGCGCTCGCCCTTCTCGATATAGGATGTAACATACTAGACGCGCATGGGCCGTCGCAAGGCTCGCGATGGCCATGCAATGGACATAACCTGGCCATCGTCTGGCCACCGGGCGCGGCGCCCTGGCGCCGCTGCCAGCCGGACTGGCGCCCCGCCGGGGTGGGGGTTGGGAGTGTCCCCATCACATAGTATTTATCCGGGGCGGGGTGGTACGGCACCAATGCGGGGCGCCCTCTGGGCCGGGTGCCCTGTTTCTGCTAGGAGAGAAGGAACATGAACGCGGAGCTCGTCGAAGAGTCGTTCCGAAGCGCCCTGGTCGACTATCGGGGCTCGGTGCTTGCCGAGCTGCAAACCGGCGCCGTGCGCTGGTCAATCGCCGCGGTGGTGACCACCGCCGCCGTCGCATTGCTCGGCGCGATCTCGGTGCTCAATCCCCTGGATCCACACCTCTTCCTCTTGATCGGTAGCCTGTTCGGCGCCGCCGGGCTGGCCGAGCTAGCCTTTCGGTACCGGCCGGTGGCCGGCGCGGTGGTTCTCGTCGTGGTGCTGACGGCCGCGTTCGTGGCGCTCGCCCCGACCGATAGTCAGGCGATCTCGACCCCCTGGCTCTCGGCGATCGTGCTTCTCGCCGCGGTCGGCCTCGGCTGGCGGCCGGCGCTGCTGGTGGTGCTCGCCGCGGCCGGCATCCTGCTCGTCGACGTGCCGCGGCCGGCCGGCGCGCTCCTCACCCCGACCGAGGTGAACGCGATCCTGCTCTGCCTCGCGAACCTCACGATCTACAGCCTGACCGGGCAGCCCTTTCAACGCGTGCTGCGATGGACCTGGAGCAGCTATCGCGAGTCGCTCGAGCGCACCCAGGAGGCGCGCGAGCGTCAGGCCGAGCTGGCTCGCCTCACCAAGAGTCTCGGCGAGTCGTACTACCGCCTGGAACAGCTTAACCTCGAGCTCGAACGCGCCCGCCGGGCCGCGCAAACCGCCCAGCATCTCAAAGAGCAGTTCGCGGCGGCCGTCAGCCACGAACTGCGCACGCCGTTGAACCTCATCATCGGCTTCTGCGAGATGATGGTCCTCTCGCCGGAATCCGCCTACGGGCAGGTGCTTCCCTCGAGCTATCGGAGCGACCTCGAAGCGATCTACCGCAACTCCTGCCACATCTCGAACCTGATCGACGACATCCTCGACCTCAGCCAGATCGACGCCGGCCGCATGGCGCTGCACCGCGAATGGACGACTCTTCATCAGATCGCCGACGAGGCGGTGGCGACCGTCGAGACGCTCTTTCGGGACCGCGAGCTGGTTCTCCAGGTGATCCTGCCGCGTGACCTGCCGCCGCTCTTCGTCGATCGAACCCGCATCCGCCAGATCCTGATCAACTGGCTCGCGAACGCGGCGCGCTTCACCGAGCAAGGTGGCGTGACGATTCAGGCCCGGGCGGAGGCGGACGCCGTCGTCGTCGCCGTCCACGATACCGGCCCGGGCATCCCGCCGAACGAGCAGGCCCTCCTGTTCGAGGAGTTTCATCAGGTCGGACAGAAGCGATGGCAACGCGGCGGGAGCGGTCTCGGGCTGGCGGTCAGCAAGCGCTTCGCCAAGCTGCACGGCGGGACGACCTGGGTCGAGAGCGCGCTCGGGCAGGGCAGCACCTTCTTCCTCAAGCTGCCCCTGCTCGTCGACGAGGCCGTCGGCCACGACCTCGGAGGGATCGACTGGGGCGAGCGCCTCGCGACCCGGGTCCGAGGGCGGGCCCAGCCACACGTTCTGGTGATCGACGACTCCGGGCAGGTGCGAAAGGTCTTCGAGCGGTATCTCGACGACTATCGAATCGTCACCGTCGACGACGTGCTGCAGAGTCGCCAGCAGAACCAGGACCTGCCGCTTCACGCGGTGGTGCTCGGCTCCGAGGAGGCGCGCGGTCGCTGGCAGACCCTCCAGTGGGAGATTCCCAACCTTCAGGACATTCTGCTCGTGTCCTGTCCGCTGCACACGCCGCGTCGCGTTGCCGAGGATCTGGGCGTCAGCGAGTATCTGGTCAAGCCGGTCTCGCGCGAGCAGCTCCAGGCGGCGCTGGAAAGGTTAAACCACGCGCCGATGTCGGTCCTGATCGTCGACGACAATCCGGAGATGAATCGTCTCCTGCTGCGGATGATCCGATCCCTCTGTCCCGACTGTGAAGTGTTGTCGGCCGACGATGGCCAGCGGGCGATCGAGATCCTGCGCGACCGACGGCCGGACGTTCTGCTCCTCGATCTCCTGATGCCGCTGGTGGATGGCTACGCCGTTCTCCAGGCGGTACGAACGAGCCCGGAGCTCAGCGCGGTTCCGGTCATCGTCGTGACGGCGCGCGGCCTGCGCGACGAGGCAGTCGTGGCAAGCTCGCTGAGCTTCAGCCGCTCCGGAGGGCTAACCGTGGCCGAGGTGATGCACTGGCTCAAGACCGGGCTTGACGCGCGCCTTCGGCAGCGGAGCAGCTCTCCAGCGCGGCCAGCAGAGCCTGCCGGGTGACCGGCTTGGGCAGGAAGGCAGAGACGCCGAGCGAGCGCGCCAGCACGCGCTCCGGCAGCACCGAGCACATCACGACTGGTATCCCACGCGTCTCCGGATCCTGGCCCAGCAGATGGAGAATCTCCCAGCCATCCTGCGACGGCAGCATGACGTCCAGAATGATCACGTCCGGTCTCAGCTGGGCGGCGAGGCGAAGCGCGGTCGCGCCCGACGTCGCCTGGATGACGCGATAGGTCTGGTCGTGGAGGTAACGACGAAACAGGGCGACCAGCTCTGGATTATCGTCGACGACGAGGACGGTCCGCAGCTGAACCGGCGGCAGGGTGATCGTCACCAGCGGCTGCCCGGCGTGCCCGCCGTTCAGCTCGACCGAGCCTCCCTGGGCCTCGAGAAGCTGCCGAGCCGCCGCCACCATCTCCATCGCTGCCGTGGAAATGTCGGTGGCGTCGGGCAGCACCGTCGACTCGCCGTCGATTCGCTGCACCAGGATGCGGAGGGTAATGCCACGGGCGGTGTCGGTGCCGGCGAGAAGCACCTGGCAGCCGGGGACGACTTCGATTGTGTAGACGAGCAGATTGAGGATCGCCTGGCGGAGCAGCGTCCGCCCCATCGCGATCGGAGGCAGCGCGTCGGCGACGAACGGGCGAA
>JAJPKB010000668.1 GCA_021323915.1 Chloroflexota bacterium
TGCAACGGCTGAGGTTGACTCTCGGCGGCAGCGCGGCAGAAACGGGCAGGTTGTCATGGCGATGGTCGTCAGCGAGCCGATCAAGCGGGAATACCAGTTGGCGCTGCGAGTGATGATGGCGGCGCACGTGCCGTTCGTCGTCGGCGGGGCCTGGGCAGTCGAGCACTACGTGCCGCTCGGACGCGCCACGCTCGACCTGGATCTGATGGTCGAGCCGTCGGTGGTGGGCCGAGGGGTTCAAGCGCTATGCCAGCACGGGGCGCGCCTGCTTGGCCGCGATACCATGCAGGCGCGCCTTTCGCTGGCCGGGGCGGAGATAGACCTGGTGCACCACGTGGCGCAGGATGAATACGCCGTCGACGAGTCGTGGAGGCAGCATGCGCTTCCCGGATACGTTTTCGACATCGCCACGCTGTTCGCGGCCCCGGCTGATTTGATCTGGTCCAAGGTCTTTATCGCGTCCCGACATCGCTTCGACGGCGCGGACGTCGTCCATCTGATTCGCGCCGCGCACCGAGCCATCGATTGGCAGCGGCTGAAGGCGCGTTTGAGCTCATTTCCCGAGTTGTTGCTGGCCTACTTGAACCTCTTCGAATTCTGCTATCCCGGGCTGCATGACGCGATTCCGGAGTGGCTATGGTCCGACCTGCTCGCGGTCGTCCAGGTGCCGGAAAGGCCGGGCGGACCGCGGGTTTGTCGCGGTCCGCTTCTGGACAGCACCTCGTTCATCTTCGACGAGGTCACCAAGGGATACCAAAGCGTTCGGCAGCCGTAACGAGGGTCAGGCTAGCTTATTGACCGCGCTAAGCAGACCGAGCATGTAGCCGGTCGCGTGGGCGCGCCCGCGGTGGCCCCAATCGCTATCGTCGACCATGTGCGGGACGTGGTCGTCGATCAGAAAGCCGCTGAAGCCAACGCTCTTGAGGGTGCGCATCGCCTCGACGGTGTCGACGTTTCCATCCCCGATGAAGCATTCGGAAAACTTCGGGACCGCGCCCTGAACGTCGCGGAAGTGAACGTAAAAGATCTTCCCGCGCGAGCCGAAGTACTTGATCGGCTCGATCACGCCCTTGCCCATTTCCGACCAGCAGCCCATACAGAAATCGAGGCCGTTGTTCGGGCTCGGAGCGACGTCTTCCATCGCGTGCCGAAATCCCTCGAAGCTACGGAACAGACGCGCTACCCCACCCAGCGACTCGACCGGCGGATCGTCCGGGTGCAACGCCAGCTTGACGCCCGACTCCTCGGCCACCGGAAGCACGGCTTTCATAAAATATTCGTAGTTCTTCCACATCTCGTCTTCGGTAAAGACGCGACCGTGACTCAGCGGCGCGTTCTTCGCCAGATCGAGGTCAAATGACGTCGTCACAGCGCCGCCGCGCGTCGGGGTCGTCTGAGACGTTCGCCAGACCGAGTTGGGCATCCAGTGGTAGCCCAGGATCGGGATTCCCGCCCGACCCATGTTTCGGATTGTCTCCTGGTAGTTCTCGATCTGCTCGTCGCGCTCCGGAAGGCCCAGCATCGCCCGATCGTAGAACCTGAGCGGAACGTTCTCGAGGGCCTCCAGTCTCAGGCCATACTCTTCGATCGTGCTCCTCAGCTTGACGAGGTCGATGAACTCCCAGCGCTTTTCGCCGGGAAGACGCGGTGTGTTTAAGAGAACTCCGCCAACTCCCAGCTGCTTGGCGAAGCGAAGGCGCTCGTCGGTCGCCTGATTGAACTGTCCAAGCGCCACGCGTATCACGTTTTCCGCCACGTGTGTTCCTCCAAACCGCGATTCGAGATCGGTTCGCGAACCGCCCTTATCCTAGTCAATCCGGGACCGGAGGAAAAGAGCCAATCCGCGCGTCCCTCGCCGCGCGGATGACCTGGCCGCCACGATCGAGCCGTGGAGACTCTCTACCTTGCGAGCGCGGAGAAGGTAACCGTTCCTGAGGATTTTGCTTTCGACGTCGCCTGGGCCGGAATCGTCAGTTCCGCCAAGTTGACGTAATCGCCGCCGCCCACGACCGGAAGGCGCTTTCCGGTCTTCAGGAGATACATGCCGGCGATCAGGCGGTAATTTCCCGGGGGAAGGCCGGGTTTCAACGTGATCCGGTGTGGGTCGAGGACGATCTCCCCGGGTAGCCATGACGACGTGGGTAGCTCGCCAGCCGCTGGCTGGCTATCCGACTGAGCGACCAGTTGTCCCGCCGAGCTGAGCACCTGAACGAACGCGGTGTAGTTATCCTCGGGCGGCTGATCGGCGCGCCAGTGGAGGGTGACCGAGAGCGCGCCATCGCGGAGTTTCGGCGAATCCAGGCCGATCAACGTCACGCTGGTTCCCAGCCGCGCGTTCAGCACCACGTCCGGCGGCGGCGGAGCCTGACTGGCCACGACCCGGGTCTCGCCAAGAACCAATCCGGCGATGCCCGGCTGTCCGCCTTTGACCGGGAATCGCTGGTCAGTGTCGCGGTTGTAGAGCGCTATCTGGACTTTGTACAGACCGGGCGCGGTTTGCTTGGGGACCGGGATCCGGAATCGACTCCAGACGACATCGCCGGGCCGCCATTCTTCCGGTGGATACCCCAGACCCTCCACGTCGCTGATCTCCTGCCACCGCTGATCGAGCAGTTGCGACAGCATCTGATATTGCCCCGGCGGTGGTTTCTGAATGACCTTCCAGATCAGGGTGGCGTTCAGGGTTTGGCCCGGCCGCACCGGTCCGTCGAGGCGCGCGCCCAAAGGCTGCATCAAGTCGGTTACCTGACCCGCCACCGGCCGCATGCCCGGGTCGTCGAGAAGCTTCTGGACCTCGGTTCGAACGTCGTTGGGAGTCATCTGGTAAGACAGGAAGAGCGGCGGAGGAGGTCCCCGGTAGATGCCGGAAGGAAAGTACTGCGACCCGACCAGATTGTCACGCGGGAACAGCTGGTCTACCTCGGACGGCATACCGCTGAACGCCAGGACGTAGAGGGTTGGCCGCGTGACGCTCGGCGAGAAGACGACGCTCTGGCTTCCGTCGAACCAGCGCAACGACGGGTAAACCGGACGTGCGATCTGAGCGAGCGTCGGATGGTGATAGTACGGATTGCTGACGAAGATCTCTTCCTGGTCCGGGCGCGCCGCGCGATCGAGGAAGCGCGCCTGGGCTACTGAGTCGGCCATCCCTTCCCAGGCGGCTCCAAAGCTCGGCGCCCAGACGACGAAGTAATCACGCGCGGTCCAGGCCGTATCGACCAGCAAAA
>JAJPKB010000628.1 GCA_021323915.1 Chloroflexota bacterium
CGCGACGACGTCCTCGACAACCTGTACCTCCACGGCTCGTCCCACTGGGATTCCTTCTGCCACGTCGCGTACCCCGAACACGGCTACTACAACGGCGTTCGACCCGAGGAGACCACCGGCCAGCCGGGCACGAAGAATGGCATCGAGAACCTGGCGCGCCGGGGAATCGTCGGACGCGGGGTGCTGCTCGACGTCGGGCGCTGGCTGGCGAGCGAGGGCCGAGACTTCGACTACCGCGCGGCCAGCCCGATCGGCGTGGCCGACCTCGAGGCGACCCGACGCGCCCACGGCGTCGAGATCAAACCAGCGGACATCCTGCTGGTTCGGACCGGCTGGATGGCGTTCTACCTGGAGCAGCCGCGGGCGTGGCGGGAAGCTATCGCCCGGACGCCCACTATTCCGGGCCTGGTGGCGAGCCCGGAAACCTTCGCCTACCTGTGGGACCACCACGTGGCCGGGGTGTGTGCCGACAACTACGCCGTCGAGCTTTTCCCGTTCCAACCGGGCGGAGCCGGCAGCCTGCACGCGAATCTCCTCGGCCTGCTCGGGATTCCCCTGGGCGAGTTCTGGGATCTCGAAGCGCTGGCCGAGGACTGCCGGCGCGACGGCGTCTACGAGTTCATGCTGACGTCGGCTCCGCTCAATCTGACCGGCGGAACCGGCTCGCCGCCGAACGCGCTGGCGATCAAATAGGCTCGAAACGGGAGCCCGTTCGGCTTCCGTGTATACCGTTGACACCCTTTTTGCGTCGGTGTACGATCGACACCACCCGAGACGAAGGAATCGCGCGGGATCGAGGATTGACGATGAGCGCCGGACGTCGGATGCGGGCGGCGGTCTGGACCGGCGGACGCGAGTTCTGGGTCGAGGAGCGACCGGTGCCCGAGGCGGGCCCCGGCCAGGTCCGGGTGCGGGTCCACTCCTGCGGGGTGTGCATGACTGACGTCCACCGCGTCGAGGGCTTCTTCGGACCGCCGGATCCACCCCGGATCCTCGGCCACGAGTACGGTGGTCGGATCGACGCCGTCGGCTCCGGGGTGACCGGCCTCGAGGTCGGGATGCCGGTCGCCTGCTGGGGAACCCAGGGCTTTGCCGATTACGCGGTGGTCGCGGCCGACCGCGTCTATCCGATCACCGACGATCGGTCGCTGGACCACGCCGCCTTCACCGAGCCAATCGCCTGCTGCGTGGCCGCGGTCGAAAACGCGCGTCTCCGCGTCGGAGCGCTCGTCCTGATCACCGGCGCCGGCCCGATGGGTCTGCTCACCCTCCAGCTGGCGAAGCGCGGCGGCGCGGCGCGCGTCATGGTGTCCGAGCCGAGTCCAGCCCGCCGGGCCCTCGCTCGGCAGCTCGGCGCTGACCAGGCGATCGATCCGCGGACGGACTCGCTTCCCGAGGCCGTCGCGGCCTTCACCGGCGGCGCCGGGGTGGACGCCGCGTTCGACGCGGCCGGCCATCCGGAGCCGCTTGGCCAGTGCCTCGCCTCGGTCGCCGAGGGGGGACGGGTGGTGATGGTCGGTGTTCCGCCGACGACGGCGCGACTGGATCTCGAGCTTTACCGTTTCCACCGCCGCAACCTCAGCTTGATCGGCAGCTACGGAGCGATCCACGCCGACGCGGTGCGCGTCGCCGTGCGTTGGCTCGACCAGCTCGATCTCGCCTCGCTCATCTCGCACCGCTTCCCCCTCGCGGCCGTCGCCTCCGCCTTCGAGATCGCGCGAACCGGCGCCGGATTGAAAGTTATCGTCGAGCTCTGAATCCAACCCGAGGAGGTCACGATGATCGTCGCCGAGCCCTGGACCAAGCTTGACCGCGAGCAGCTGCTCTGGATGTACGAGCGGATGACGCTGATTCGGGAGTTCGAGGAACGCCTCAAGGCGTTGATCGACGCCGGACTGCCGGTCGGCTCCGCCCACTACTACGTCGGCGAAGAAGCGGTCGCGGTCGGCGTTTGCGCCGCGCTGAAGCCGACCGATTGGATCGCCTCGACCCACCGGGGCCACGGTCACTGCATCGCCAAGGGCGTGGACGTGCGGCCGATGATGGCGGAGCTCTTCGGAAAGGAGACCGGCACCAACCGTGGCAAGGGCGGCTCGATGCACATCACCGACATAACCAAGCACATGCTCGGGGTCAACCCGATCCTGGGAATGGGCGCCCCCCACGCCATCGGGGCGGCCCTCACCGCGCGGGTCAAGAAGAACGGGGCGATCGTGGCGACCTTCTTTGGGGACGGCGCCGCGAGTATCGGGGCGATCCACGAGTCGATGAACATGGCGACGATCTGGAAGCTGCCGGTGATCTTCGTCTGCGAGAACAACGGCTACGCGCAGTCCACGCCGGTCGAGTACGCCATCTCGGTGAAGGACATCGCCACCCGCGCCCAGGGCTACAACATGCCCGGCGTCGTCGTCGACGGACAGGACGTCTTCGCGGTCTGGGAGGCCGCGGATGCCGCCGCCCGGCGCGCCCGCGCCGGGGATGGTCCGAGTCTCATCGAGTGCAAGACCTACCGGTACTACGGCCACTACTCCGCCGACGATCCGCACCGTTACCGGACCGTCGAAGAGGAGGAGGCGGCGAAGGCGCGCGACTGCATCAAGCGCTTCCGCGAGCAGACCATATCCCAGCGCATCTTCACCGCCGACGAGCTGAACGCGGTCGACGCCCGGAACCGGGCCCTCCTCGACGAAGCGATCGCCTTCGCCGAGCAGAGCCCCCTCCCGGCGCCATCCGAGCTCACGACTGACGTTTATGCGAGCGAAGGGTAGGGCGAAGGGTGATCGCTTCGGGCTGGCGAAAGGGCAGCCCCCTGTAGTCCCGTGGACGGTGAGGGCAGGAGAGGGGCTTCTCGGCCGTCGGCCCGATCAGGGTGGGGTGGTGGAGCACCGGCGCGGGGCGCGAGGTGCCCCGACGACGCATGAGGAGATGTGAACATGGCGGTCGCTACTCGCGAGCTGACGCTCAACCAGGCGATCAACGAGGCAATCCGCCAGGAGATGCGGCGCGATCCGAACGTGATCGTGATCGGCGAAGACGTGTCCGGCGCCGCTGGCCGCGCCCACCTCGGCCTGATCGACGGCTGGAGCGCGTCGCTGAAGACCCGCGGCCTGCTCGCCGAATTCGGACCCGAACGGGTCATCGACGCGCCGATCGCCGAGATGGGGTTCAGCGGGGCCGGGGTCGGCGCGGCGATGACCGGCCTGCGCCCGATCGTCGACCTCACCTTCATCGACCTGCTAGGGTGCTGTTACGACCAGATCGCGAATCAAGCGGCGAAGATGCACTATATGATGGGCGGCAAGGTCGACGTCCCGGTCACGTTCCGCATGGGCTACGGCAGCCGGGGCGGCGGCGGACAGACCTACGGCGGGGGCGCGGCAGCCCAGCACTCCCAGACCCAGTATTCGATCCTGGCCCACGTCCCAGGCCTGAAAGTGGTCGTCCCGACCACCGCCTACAACGCCAAGGGCTTGATGATCGCCGCGATTCGAGACAACGGGCCGGTCGTCTTCCTCGACCACAAGTTCCTGGGCAACGCCGCGCGGGGCCTGGTCCCCGAGGAGCCCTACACCGTGCCGATCGGCAAGGCCGACGTGGTGCGGCGCGGGCGCGACGTGACTCTCTGCGGGATCGGACTGATGACCCACGTCTGCCTGGAAGCGGCCGGAAGCCTCGCCGCCGAGGGGATCGAGGCCGAGGTCGTGGACGTGCTCACCCTGGCGCCCCTCGACGAGGCCACGATTCTCGAATCGGTCACCCATACCCGCCGCCTGGTCGTCGTGGACGAGGACACGCCCACCGCCTCGATGGCCCGGGACATCGCGGCGCGCGCCGCCGACAAGTGCTTCGACTTCCTCGACGCGCCGATCAAAACGATCACCGCGCCGGAGGCGCCGGTGCCGTTCGCCGCCGCGCTCGAAGCCTACTACCAGCCCCGCGCGGCCGACGTCGCGACCGTCGTCCACGACCTGCTCGGGCGCTAGCATCAGGAGAGTTGAAGAGTGGCGAAGCCGATCGTGATGCCCAGCCTCGGCATGTTCACCGCCGAGGGCACCCTCTCGGCCTGGCTGCGACCCCAGGGCGCACGGGTTGAAGCCGGCGAGCCGGTCGCCGAGGTCATCACCGAGAAGACGACCCAGGAGCTGGTCGCCCCGGACGCGGGAATCGTCCATCAGGTCGCCGTGGCTGGCACGGTCCTGCCGATCCAGGGCCTGATCGGCTACATTCTGGCCGAGGGCGAGCAGCCTCCGGCCACTCCGTCCAGCGGCCCGTCCCCGACCGGAATCGCGGCGCCCGTCGAGCCCAGGCCGTCCTCGCCGGCCGGCGCCCGGGCGCCGAGCGAGGTCCGCGCCAGTCCGATCGCCCGACGCCTCGCCGCGGAGCACCGGATCGACCTGAGTCAGATTGTCGGCAGCGGGCCCGGCGGTCGAATCGTCGAGGCGGACGTGCTGGCCGCGGTCGCGCGACGCGACGAGGCGGCGAGCGCGCCGCCGGCGGTCGCCCCGCGGCGGATTCGCGAGCGGATCCCGCTGACCGGTATCCGTCGGACGATCGCCGAGCGGCTCCGCTCCAGCCTCTCGACCGCCGCGCCGGTGACCCTCTCGCGCGAGGTCGACGCCGAGACGCTGGTCTCGGTGCGCGGCCAGCTTGGCGAGCGTCTCGGGATCGCGATCCCCTACGACGCGCTCTTTATCAAGCTGCTGGCGGCGGCCCTGCGCGAGCGCCCCATACTCAACGCCACGATCGAGCCGGACGAGATCGTCGTCCTGGACGAGGTCCACGTCGGGTTCGCGGTCGCGATCCCGACTGGCCTGATCGTGCCGGTCGTGCGCGACGCCGACCGGCGTTCGCTGGCCGAGGTCGCCGCGGCGGTGCGCGACCTGAGCGAGCGCGCGCGGTCGGGTCAGCTGACCGCCGACGACGTGGCCGGCGGCACGGTGACGATCACCAACCTGGGCGCGCAGGGCGTCGACGCCTTCACGCCGATCATCAACCCGCCCCAGTCGGCCATCCTCGGCATCGGGCGAATCCTCGCCCGGCCGGTCGTTCGCAACGGGCAGCTCATCGCCGGCCAGACCTGCGTGCTGAGCCTGACCTTCGACCACCGGGTGACCGATGGCGTCCCGGCCGCCCAGCTTCTCGACGCCGTCGCACGGCTGATGAACGACCGGGCTTTCCTCGAAGGCTTGGCCTGACGCGGGACCGGCCGACGAGCGCCCGAGCGGCGGGGCGGCTCATGTCGAGCGCCAGGGCTTCCCTCATCCCCTGCCCCTTCCCCCCATCACGAGGGGGAAGGGTCTTGAGGATAGCATCTCCCTGTAGACCCCTCTCCCGCGGCTGGGATAGGGGGTAGGGGGTGAGGGAAACCTACCGGGGGTGCCCTGCCCACTTGGCCTACATCCCGGCCACCGGACCGAACTCCACGTCGACCGGCGTTGGGCTCTGGACCAGCGGGCCGCTCTGGACGAGCTTGCCGGTCGACGGATCGACGCGAAAAACGGCGATGCTGTTCGAGTTCTGGTTGGCGGCGTAGAGGAACGTTCCGGACGGATCGATATTCATGCCGCGCGGAATGCTCCCCTGGGTCGAGAACCAGCCGATCGGCGAGAGCTTGCCGCTGTTCGGATCGATCGCGAAGCCGACGACGCTGTTGTGGCCACGGTTGGTTCCGTAGACGAAGCTACCGGTCGGGTGCATGCGGATCTCGGCGCAGGCGCTCGTCCCGGTGAAGTCCGGCGGCAGCGTCGAGACGGTTTGGATCCAGACGAACGCTCCGCGCGTGCTGTCGTATTGATACGCGGTGATCGACGACGCCATCTCGGCGATGACGTAGGCGAACTTGCTCGTCGGATGAAACGCGATGTGGCGACACCCCGAGCCCGAGGCTACCTGCGCGTAGGGCACGGTGTTGGCGCTCAGCTTGCCCGTATTCAGGTCCAGGGTCCACATGAAGACCTTGTCCGCCCCGAGGTCCACGCAGGCGACGTGGCCGGCGTTGGGATCGGTCGTGATCATGTGGGCGTGCGGCCCCTCCTGCCGGCTCGGATTCGGACCGGTCCCGACGCCCTGATCCTGAATCAGATCGGTCATCGGACCGATCGTCCCATTAGAATTGATCGAATAGATCGGGAAATTGCCGGTCCCGTAGTTCGAGCCCAGGAGATACTTCCCGGAGGGGTGAACGCTCAGGTGGGCCGGGTAGGTGCCATCGGTCAGCTGCTGGTTCAACGGGGTCAGCGTTCCGTTTCCTTGATTGATCCGGAAGCTGCTGACCATGCCGCCGGGCTTTCCGCCGACCACTCCGATCTCGTTGGTGGAGTAAAGGTACTTCCGCTGAGGATCGACCGCCAGGAAGGACGGATTGGTCGTCGGGACGGCCTGGACGAACGTCAGGCCACCGGTCGATGGATTCATTCGGTAGACGTAAATGCCAACGGCGGTACTTGGCGCGGTTCCGCCGGGGGCGGTGTTCGGCGCGGTGTAGGTGCCGACGTAGACGAACCGCGCCGGCGCGGCGCTGGCGGGCATCACGGCGGCGGATAGTGACGAGGTCAGCGAGTAGCTGATGCTGGCGCGGCTGTAGTTGAAGACCTGGACGAGAACCGGACCGCCGCTCGCGCTCGCGGTGAAGGTCGCGGTCGGGGTGTTGCTGTTCGACGGATCGCCCAGGGGAAGGCTTTGTCCCTTGGCGGACGCGAGCGTGCTACCGGCCTGGTAGACGTTGAAGCCGATACCGTGCGCCACGGTGACGTCGAATGGGTTGTAGGACAGGGTCAGGGTCATCGGCGCGCCGACTGGCTGCGAGACCTGATACTCGGCGAAGGATCCCCCGGGGTTGCCGGCGAGCGTGCCGGACTGGCTGGCCTGGAGCTCCGCCGGCATCGAGGACGCGCCCTGGGCGCTCGCCACCGCGGCGGGCGCGAGGGCAGCGGCGGTCGCCGCCGCGCCAAACAAGGGGAAAATCCGCCGGCGTGAGAGCCGGCCGCCGCTGGGTTGGGTGGGTTCGTTCGGGGATGGGCCATGAGATGATGTGGACACGCGTCTCCTCCTTCTTTGAGCAGCTTCGCGATTATCCGAAGGACCAGCCAGCCAGGGTTATCTCGTCGGCGAGGAAGCCTCGCTGCCAGCCCGACGCCAGTCTAGCAGCGAGGCACGGAGGTGTAAAGTGTTTTGTACTTTCCCGGGGCACGGGTGACGCATCCAGCATCCTGGGAGACGAGAGAACCGCACCGCGAAGGCGCGAGGGGAAAGGCGGGAGCGCGGAAGCGAGAACAAAGAAGAAAGAAACGAGCATATAGAATATAGAAGTTAGAATCTAGAGCAAGCAACCAGGACGATCAGCGGGCGGGCGCCCAATCTCTTTCCCAAAGGGAGAAGCAGAAGTGCGCCTGGTCGCTAGCTGAATCAAACGCGCGTTAGCTTTGGAAGCGA
>JAJPKB010000147.1 GCA_021323915.1 Chloroflexota bacterium
AATCAGGACGGCGTGCCGGCCTCGAGTCTTTCAACCTGATGGAGCAAGAATCGGAGGGGACGAAGAAGCTCTTTGCCTTCGCTGGGCCGTTCCTGGATACGCTGAAGAATGGTCGGATACTGGTCGTCGACGAGCTGGACGCCCGACTCCATCCGTTGATTACCTGGGCGATCATCGGCCTCTTTCACTCGAAGCGTGCGAATCCACGGCGCGCTCAACTGATCTTCGCGACCCACGACACCAATCTCCTGAGCAATAAGCTCTTTCGCCGAGACCAGATCTGGTTCACCGAGAAGGACCGCTACGGGGCGTCTCACCTCGTGTCGCTCCTCGAGTACAAGGTCCGCAACGACGCGTCGTTCGAATCCGACTACATTCACGGAAAGTACGGGGCGATCCCCTATCTTGGAGATTTGAGCGGACTCCTGGACGACGGGCGCGACGATGAAGCGCGGCCGGCCTGAGCGGAGCCGCGGCTACCGACCAAGGGTTTTCGACAAGCGCGAGCCAGGTCCGCGGATCCTGATCGTCTGCGAGGGGGAGAAGACCGAGCCGAACTACTTCCGCGCATTTCGAGTGTTCTCCGCGGAGATCGTCGGTGAGGGTTACAACACGCTGAGCCTGGTCGAGCGTGCGAAGGAGCTACGCGACGCGGATGGTCCGTACGATCAGGTCTGGTGCGTCTTCGACCGTGACGCGTTCGCGCCCGAGGACTTCAACGCGGCCATCGACGCTGCCCTACGGGCGGGAATGCACGTGGCCTATTCCAACGAGGCGTTCGAGCTGTGGTATTGTCTTCACTTTGCCTACATCACGTCTGGTCTCACCCGTGATGCGTATCGCCTCAAGCTGACGAGCCTGCTTGGCCTTGCGTATAGGAAGAATGATTCGTCGATCTACGGCAGGATTATGCACCTTCAGGCCGACGCGACTCGGAACGCTCGTCTACTGCTGCAGCAATACAAGGACGAAAGCCCGTCTGATAGGAATCCGTCGACGACCGTTCACTTGCTGGTGGACGAGCTGAATCGCTGGGCCCATTGAGCGCGAATCGTCGGCCTGACGTCGCGCCGGGCGTGGATCGTAACGTCCGGACCACGACGCGCCCTGGACCACGAATTCGCGAAACGGGCGACAGGCGGGAAGAAATTCCAGAGGTGGACGATGGACATCGCCGGAAACCGCACCCTCTACTCGATCTTCGCGGCGCGCGCGGTCGGGTCGCCGGACCGTGAGTGGCTGGTCTACGAGCGCGGCGACGGTCGGGTCTTCCGCTGGACGTTCGGCGAGTTTCTGGATAGCGTCCACCGCGCGGCGAACCTGCTCCGACGGCGGGAAATCGGCGCGGGCGACGTGATCAATCTTCATCTCTCAAATCACCCGGCCTATCCTCAGCTGATCCTGGCGGCCTCGTACCTCGGCGCGGTCGTGATGCCGACCAACCCGGCGAGCACCGCCGCCGAGCTGGGCTACCTGCTCGATCACTCCGAGAGTCGGCTGATCTTCACCGAGTCTGCTTGCCTCGCGGTCGCGCGGGAGGTCGCGGCCGGTCGGCCGATCGTCGTCTGCCAGACGTCCAATTCGGAGGAGGCCGGCGCGCCGATCTACGAGGCCGAGCTCGCCGAGCAGTCCGCCTCGCCGCCGAACGGAAGCGGGGCAGCTGACCGCGTAATAGAGCTGTTGTATACCTCCGGGACCACCGCGAAGCCCAAGGGGGTGATGCTGACCAACGCCAGCTTCGTCTACGGCGCCGAGGTCTTCCGGGCCGGATCGGGGCTGCGCCCCGAGGACCGTCACCTGATCGCGCTGCCGCTGTTCCACGCCGGCGCCCAGTGCCACGCCCTCTGGCCGTCGCTGGTCGCCGACGCCACGGTGGCGATCCTCTCGCGGTTCAGCGCCAGCCGCTACTTCGAGCAGGCGATCGCCTACGACTGCACCATGGCCGCGCTCTTCGCCGCCGCGCTGCGCATGCTCCTGAACCAGCCGGCGCGCCCCGCCGACCGGGCCCACCGCCTGCGCAACGTGACCTTCGCCCAGAACCTGACGGCGGCCCAGTACGCCGAGTGGCACCGTCGCTTCGGCGCGCCGCTCCAGCAGATCTGGGGGATGACCGAAACCTGCGGCCTGCCGTTGATGAGTCCGCTGGTCGGGGAGCGCAATCTCCTGGCGATGGGGCGGGTCGTCCTCGGTTACGAGGCGCGGGTGGTGGACGAGGCGGGACGGGACGTCGCGGCCGGAGAGACCGGCGAATTGATCGTTCGGGGAACGCCGGGCCGGTCGCTGATGGCCGGTTACCTGAGGAATCCGGCGGCGACCGCGGCGACCCTGCGCCGGCTCGACGACGGCACCTGGCTTTTCTCCGGCGATACCGTGCGCGCTGATGGCGACGGCTTCGTCTACTTCGTCGACCGGGGACGCGACCTGATCAAGCGGGCCGGCGAGAACGTCTCCAGCACCGAGGTCGAGGGCGTGATTCTCGACTGCCCCGGCGTGCTCGACGCCTGCGTCGTCGGCGTGCCGGATCCGGTGCGCGACGAGGCGGTCGTCGCCTTCGTCGTGCGGAAGCCGGACGCGGACCTGACGGCCGACGCGGTACGGGTCTTCTGCGCGGCGCGACTCGCCCCGTTCAAGGTGCCGGAGCGGGTGGACTTCGTGGACGCGCTGCCGCGAACGTCGGTCGGGAAGATTCAAAAGCAGGTCGTGCGGGACTGGCTCAGGAATAGGTAGGAGGCCGTCAAGGTGGAGGCATGGGGGATTCCCCACGAATTTCCTTTTTCGCGGCGGGGCGGAGGGGTATTGGCCCGTTGAAGACAAATTAACCGAGCGCGAGGAGGCAAGCGATGGCGACACAACCAACCGAACAGGTCGGGACGCGACTGATGTTCGAGAACGAGCGGGTGCGGGTGTGGGTCCTGTCGCTCGCGCCGGGCGAGTCCCTGGCGAAGCACATCCACCGCAACGACTACTTCTTCATCGTCGAGAGCGGCGGCTTGATCCGTTTCGCGAATCCGGACGACGAGTCCGACTACCAGGACGTGCAGTTCGAGGACGACCAGGTAACCTTTCGCGACGTCGGTCCGGCCGGTAAGGTCGACAATCGGCTGACCAACATCGGCACGAAGCGCCACCGGAACTACGTGATCGAGTTGAAGCGTTCTGCCGACTCCGGGTGAACGGGGATGGATTGTCGACCTGAACGCGACTGGCGAGCCAGGGGCTCCGGGGACTCCGGGTTGTGGCGCGCCGGGCCAGAGATTCCTCTCAATTGATTACGAGCGCTCAGTTTCAAGGTCGATCTCCTTTCCCTTCGCCGTTTGGCTTGCCGTGGTCGTCATCGGCAACTCAAGGACTACCGTCGTTCAGCGGACCGTAGGCCGGGAATCGCGCGCCCATGCCGCGTCCGAGCAGTCCTCCGACGCCAAGCTCGGCAATCTGAAGCCGAGTTAGCAGCTCGCCGGCCATCACTCGCAGCAGCAGAAGGTCCACGACGGTCGCCTCGGAATAGGCGCCGCAGGATGGCATGCCGAAGATCGGCCGCTCGCCCAGGTAGGCAAGCCAAAAGAAGCTTCCCGGATGGGTGGGGGTTCCGCGTGCCTCGACGTGTCCGCCCAGCTTCTCAACCGCGACAATCAGGGGGTCGCAGGGATCCGCCGAGCTCGCGCCAGCAGTGACGATGACCTCGGCGCCGTCGTCCAGGACCTGCCGAAAGGAGCGCGCCACGGCGGTGACGTCGGGCTCGGGATACCGAATCAGACCGAGCGGAGCGCCATACCATTCGAGCTTCCGCCGAAGAATCGCCTCGAACCGCTCGCGGAGCATTGGATCGGGTCGCTGGGTGGACACCACGCCGACGCGTCGTGGCTGAAATGGCCTGACCTGGATGATCGGCTGATGATCGTGCGCGACCCGCTCGGCCCGCTCGATGACCTCGCTACGGGTCACGATCGGCACCACTTTCGCCCCGGCAACCACTTCGCCTGGGTAGACCGGTTGGAACGGGAGCGTGGTGAAGACCGACAAGTCTGGCAGGGCGTTGAGCGCATTCAGCGCCGGGACGTCGATGGCGACAATTCCGCGGACCGTCGCGACGAGGTTGAACCGGCTCTGAATCGGACCTTCGATCTTGCACCCGGACCCCGCGATTGCGCTCGCCAGCCGCCGGCCGGCCTCGTCCTCGTGGAGGTCACCGGGCTCCGGACGGATCACCCGGACCATCTGGCGCTCGATCGCTCGAAGCGTGTCGACCTCGCGATCTCCGAGGACCTGCCCTTTCCGCAAGACGATCGCTTTGCTGGCCGCGTTGCGCGTCAACGTCTGACAGAGGACCGTGCCGAGAAACTCCTCACTGGCGGTTGGTCCGGACTCCAGCGTCAACACTTTCATCGGTCACCCGTCCCACCCCTGGCGCTGCGCTTCTCGCATCTGAGCCCAGTCGGCCGACGCGAACAAGTCGGCACGCGCC
>JAJPKB010000655.1 GCA_021323915.1 Chloroflexota bacterium
CCACCGAGTGGCGATGGCGCGGAGGCTCGGCGTGGTCTATCTCGACGCTCACGTCGTCGCCTACTGGGCCATGCGGGCGAAGCGCGATGATGCGACGCCGGCTCCCAGGTAGGGCTCTGGCTCGTTCTCGCCCGGTCGACTTGGCGCAAGAACGAGCCCGCGGGTCACGGACCGCGTCCGTCGTGCCTCGCCAAGGCGGGGGTTCGGGGCTATCCCCCGAAATTCCCCCTCTTCGAGGCGGGATGGCCCGGCGCCACCGCGGGGCGCCCGCCGGCCGGGGGCCCTGTTTCCGTACCAGGTCTCGCCAGCGAAGGACCGGGACAAAGAAGCAAAGCATGAAGAGCAGCTGCAGTCAGGCGCCGTGAAGAAAGGAGAGAAACCAATGTTGGATTTGCTGATGCAAGCGCATCTCCAGGAAATCGAGCGGCGGAATCACACCGGTGTACCGGTGAGCGAGTACCTCGACGAAGCGATGCGGCGGGCACGACAGGAGCACGTCGAGGAGAGCCGGTACGTAGACGCCGCGTTACGGCAGTGGTGGCTCGACGAGCAGGGATGGCTGATTGACCAGGAAGCGCCCGGTCGGCCGTTCTGGCCGTCCGTGGTCGAACGTCTCTGTCAGTCGGTCGGCCAGACCTTGATCGCCTGGGGTGTCTGGTTGACGAACCGAGCGAAGCCGGTGGCAGATTTGAGTCCGTGAAAGCGCCGGTTTCGCCTAATGCTCACGCGACGTCTTGAACGAAAGAGCGGCAAGGCGGCGGCCTCTAGCCCTCGTCGCCGCCTTGCCGCGTACGGTCCGGGCACGAAACCCCCATCGTTGCACAACGCTAATGCAGGGCCCTATACTGTGCTCCACGGGGTGAATCGGACAAAGGAGCAGACGATGCGCACGATCGCCGTCGAAGAGCACATCCTGATCGAGCCGCTGCGGGCGGCGATGCGCTCTGCGCCGGGGTATCAGCCACCGCCGTACAGCGCCGCTTCGAGCGACGATCTGGCGGACGTCGGGGCCGGGCGGCTCGCGGATCTCGACGCGGCGGGGATCGACGTCCAGGTCCTGTCGTGGGCGGTTACCTCCGGGTTTACGCTCGAGCAGTTGGAGGCGGCGCGCGGCACCGCCCTGGCTCGCGACTGCAACGACGCCATGGCCGAGATCGTCCGCGCGCACCCGGACCGTTTCGCCGGGTTCGCCCTCCTGGCCTGGCAGAATCCGGAGGCCGCCGCGGCCGAGCTCGAGCGGGCGGTGACGAGGCTAGGGATGAAAGGAGTGATGGTCAACGGCATCACCAACGGCCACTTCCTTGACCACCCCGGCTTCCAGCCGGTCCTCGCCGCGGCGGAGGCGCTCGACGTCCCGATCTACCTCCATCCCGCCCTACCGCCGCCCGAGGTCTACCAGGCGTATTTCGGCGGGCTGCCGGCCCCGATCGCCGGGGCGCTCTCCCGCGGTGCCTGGGGATGGCACTGCGAGACCGGTCTGCACTGCCTCCGGATGGTCATGGCCGGTGTGTTCGACCGTTTTCCGAAGCTCCAGGTCATCATCGGGCACATGGGGGAAAACCTGCCGTTCTCGCTCGCGCGCGCCGACGAGCGGCTGATGCCGGTGGCGACCCACCTCGAACGGCGCGTGGCGGAGTATTTTCAAACCAACGTCGTCCTGACGACCAGCGGCTACTTCACCACCCCACCGCTCCTCTGCGCGATGCTCGTCTTCGGAGCAGATCGGATCATGTTTGCGGTCGATTACCCGTACAGCCCTAATGCGCTCGGCCGGGCGTTCCTGGACAGCGCGTCGATCAGCGACGCCGACCGAGAGAAGATCGCCCATCGCAACGCCGAGCGAATCCTCAAGATCTAGCGCCGGGCACGTGCCATCAGCGCGCGGCTGGCTGCGCCTGCCCCGCGCCCGTCCCTTCACGACTGCCGGCGGTGGATCCGCCCACCCCAGGCGAACCAGACGATCTCGCGGTTGTTCCCGCGCAGGAACTCCCCCTTGTTGCCCTTGAAGGGTGGATCCAGGGCCACGACCTTGTCGTCGCCGCGGAAGGCCAGTCGGACCGGCGAGGTCAGTGGCGCCTCGGGGATGGAGCCCATCGCGTTCGCGCGGCGCACCGTCGCGAGCACCAGGGTCCCGCCGTCCACGTTGAGCTCGACGTCGTCCAGCAGCGCGTTGTAGCGGCCTGCATAGGCTCGGAGGTCCGCTTCCGCGAGAGTGAGATACCGCGGCTCGGCGGGTCTCGCGCCGAGGTACGCGCGCAGGGCCGATTGGACGATCTCCCCGTGCACCTCGGCGCCACGGTGGCCGTTGGTCAACACGACGACGGCAAAGCGCCGCGCCGGTGCGAGGCGAAACACCGACAGTTGATTGCACCAGGAGCCGCCATGCCCGATCGTCCGGATCCCGGCGATATCGACGGTCTGAAAGGTGACGCCGATTGCCTCGGCCTGCGCCCCGGCCGGCGCGAGCGGCGCGTGCATGTGGGCAAGGGTCGCCGGGCGGAGCAGGCGGCGCTCCGAGGATCCGTCGCCGGGAACGCCGCCGTCGCCGAGGTGAAAGCGCGCCCATTGGAGCAGGTCGCGCAGGCAGGAGGCGATCCCGGCGAAAGGTCGGGTCGAACGGCCCAGGGCCCACGGGCGCGAGACCCGCGGCCCATCGTCGAAGCTCACGTGCCCGACGGCGCAGCGGTGGGTGATCGCGTCGGAAGCGTCGTAAAACGTGCGATCCATCCCGAGCGGATCGAGCAGTAGCTCCTTGATCGCCCGCTCAAACCGGAGGCCGGTCACGATCTCGATCGCCCGGCCGGCGAGGCAGTAGGCGACGTTGTTGTAGGACCAGACCGCGCCCAGCGGCGTGAGCTGGGGGAGGCTGGCGATGCGGTCGACCATCTTCGCCAGCGCGTCGTCGCCCGGACCGCAATCCTCGAAGAGGTCGCCGGGCCAGCCGCTGGTGTGGCACAGGGCGTGGCGCAGCGTCACCCGCCGAGCGACCTCTTCGTCCGCCAGGAGCAGGTCAGGCAGGTACGTTCTGACCGGCACGTCCAGATCGAGCACTCCCTGCTCGACCAGGCGCATCACCGCCGTCGCGGTGAACGTCTTGGTGATCGAGCCGATCTGAAATAAGGTGGTCGCGTCGACCGGCAACGGATTCTCGACGCTGGTCACGCCGAAGCCCTCGGCGATCTCCTCGCCGTCGAAGAGCACTCCGACGGCAACGCCGGGCACGTGCAACCGTTCCATCGCCGCGAGCGCCGCTTCACGAACGGCCGGATGCAGAGCCATCGCGCTTTTCTCCCTCCATCACGCCGATCCGACGATCGTCGCAACGCGCCGGGTCGACGGCGTCGATCGTCCACGGATGCCCTATCATACCGCCAATATGGAGGCTGCACCACTAAGCGATGTCGTAGCTGGAACGTTGGCGCGCTCTGCCTGCGTACGAGCGAATCCCAGGGTGATGCTGAGGATCAGAACTCCAAGCACGACCAGATACAGCCACCGTCGATACGCTACGTCATGCACCTCACTGGGCAATTTGAAGGATCAAGTGTCCACTGAACCGATTCAAGCCCAGTGCGCGTCCTGGACAGGTAGCGCTCAGAGCGTTGCGATCGCCGCAAGATCGCGGTAGCGCCGAACGAGCTCATAGCCCCGGGCGAGCCACAGGCCGACGGATAGGAGGAGAAGATCCGAGGCGATGATCGATAACGTCGTCAGCGGTCCCGCGACGCGCGGGGGCTCACCCATCGCGAGGTTGCCGGTCGCGGCGTATTCGACGCCCAGCCGCAGCACGAGCGTCGCCAGCCAGACCGCAACGTAGGCAATGCCGCCGCTCATCCAGACGTGCCCGGTCTCGTGATCCCGCCAGAAACGGATCGTGCGCATCATCAGCCAGCCCAGAGCAATTCCGACAAGCAGGGCCAGGGGTGCGACTCCCAGGAAAAGCGGGTTGCTGAGCACCCGGAGATTGGCGGCGAGGCCGGCCAGCGACGCGAGGACGATCAGCGTGGTGTACAGGACCGTCCTCGTCAGACGGACCCGCTGGGGACGGGTCCGGCGGAAGACGAGCCAGCCGATGACGGCGACCAAGATAATCAACGGCACGAGCGAGGAGGAGTGTCCCGATTGGTTCATCGTCCCCGGTCCCTCCGATGCGCCGCGAAATTCGCGTTCATCGACGTGATCTAGCGGAGCCGCCCCGAGCTGTCCGCCTGGAACAATGCGCTGCCCGCGTGAATGAGGCGGCGCTTCTTGGTGAGCTCCGGATACCATCGCGACGCTCTGATTCTGCCCGAACGCCAGATCGGCGATCAGAGCTCGACTATCCGCCTCGACGGTATTGTACACCCCACGAACGCCCGTCAGCACCACGTGGCGCCGAGGGCCTAGTCGTAAGATCATGCCCCGTTCGGATGCTGCAATCGCCTCAACCTCCTCCGCTGACCAGCACGCTGACCGCGTGATTTTCCGATGTGTCAAGTGCCTGTGCCGCCTACGAACGATTTCGCCGCCCCAGGGTGGAGAAAGAGGCGGCCCACGCCGCCAAGACCAACCAGCAGAAGGCGATGGGGCCAGTGGCCAGCGCGATTATGAGCATCTTGATACCGATTGCGATGAAGACCTTTATGGCACCGGAGAAGGTGTTCGGCTGGATGCACGGCTACCACATTAACTGGGACTAGCGGGTTACAACGTGGGCGGTGTCCGCCCAGCAGCCGTCGCGACGTCGTGGCGGCACGTGCCTGAGAGTACCACGATGGGAGGCGAAGGGACGCCACGTACGACGCCAGGCTTGCTGAGGGCGTCGCTTCGCCCACGAACCCTGCGCAACCTCGTCGGAGGTTGCGCAGGGGCTGAAGGCTAGCGTGTCTCGAAGAACACCTCGGGGTACTGTGTCGACGGGCCATCGAGGAGCGTGGACGGGCGGCCCTCTAACGCTCGATCAAAGAACGCTAGCGAGTACGCGTTCACGATCGCGAACCCCTGCCGCGCGTCGATCGGTCCGACGAGGCCAAGGAAAGGCAGGAGCGGAGACCAGTAGGGGGCACCGGTAAAGTTGAGGTGGAACATCCCGGGCACCTGCACGTAGTACCCGTAACCTGGTCGACTCTCGTTGAACACCGCCCGCGTCGTGCCCAGGGTTTGGGCAATCTCGGCCTCGGACCAGCCGCCCGAGCGCTGCCTTTCGAGCCGCATCGTGCCCGCGTCGCGGGTGATCCACATACTCGGCTGGCGCAAGCCCGCCTGAACGACGTCGGCCGGCATGGCCGCGTCCATCATCAGGCACGCCTTCAGACGTGAATCCGCGTGGCATGCCTCACCGGCAATCATCGCGCCCAGCGAAACTCCGAATATCCCGACCCGCTGCAGGTCGAGCCGCTCGCTCAGGATTCCGTTCGGATCATGCGCATTGCGGGCGGCGAGCAGGTCGAGGGTAAAGCTAACGTCTTGCGCGAAATACGGGAGGATGCCACGCGGGAGCGCTTGGCCGTTCAGGGTCGGTGCCCCGCCGCTCGGGCTAAGGCTCTGGTCGTAGAGAGGTTTGATCTCGGCTTTCGTCCAGCCGGTGATCTGACGTCCATCCGGGAAGCTGACCACCGCGGCCGCGTACGGCTGATCGATGGCCGCGACGACGTAGCCGTGGGAGACCAGTTCCTCCACCTGAAAGGTATTCGACTGGCGAAAGGCGTCCAGCTCGGTCAAGAGGATCAGCACCGGGTAGCGCGGCTCTTCGGCCGCCACCGCAGCGGACGGGATGGCGTGGGTGGGGACCTCGCTCCAGTAGTCGAAGACAAACCACGGTAGGTGAAGCAACCGCGCCAGGGCGGCCGACAGGGCGCGCGC
>JAJPKB010000162.1 GCA_021323915.1 Chloroflexota bacterium
CGACGAAAACCCGCTCGTCTTCGCGCCAGCAGTGCAGGCGAAAGAGAGTGCGGACGGTGCTCGACGTTCGTTCGCTCGAATGGGTCGTTCCCGCGAACGAAGCGAAATCGTGACGCCCCAGCAGTCCTGCTGCAGCTCGATTCATCGCCTCCGCGTCGAGATATGCCCGCCAAGAATAAACGTAGCGTCTCCCAATCGCTGTCCGCTGGGGGCCGTTCCAGATCGTGTACCGATAGGCCCTACTCTTAGCGCTGAATCGGGCATGGAACCCGGCCGGTGCGTCTGCCGCGTCCACGATGACGACGTCATCCGGTAAGACCGCGTTCATCGCGCGCTTCAGCACGAATGGACCGAGGGAGCTTCGAGTAACGAAGCTAATCACCTGACCGGTCGCGTGAACGCCCGAGTCGGTGCGCCCTGCGCCTACCACCCGCGTCCGATCGCCCGTAACCTGCCACAGGGCAGATTCAAGCACCTCCTGAATGGTTCGCCGTCCGGTTTGGATCTGAAATCCGGCGTAGTCCGTCCCGTCGTACTGAACGGTCATCCGGACGGTTCGCGCCCCGTCGATTGCTTCTACTCGACCAGCTCGATCCGAGCGATCTGGGCCGCGTCGCCGAGGCGCGTTCCTAGATGAATGACCCGAGTGTAACCGCCCGGACGCTCCGCGAAGCGCGGCCCGACGTTCTCAAACAGCTTCTTCACGATTATCGGATCGTACAGCTGCGCGGCGGCCATCCGACGATGATGGACGCTGTCCACCTTGCCAACAGTCACGAGTTTCTCGGCGATTGGCTGAATCGCCTTTGCCTTGGCGAGAGTGGTCGTCAAATGCTCGTGGCGCAAAAGGTCGGTGACCAAGTTCCGGTAGAGCGCCAATCGGTGGGCGGTGGAACGGTTCAACTTCTTTCCGCCGACGCCGTGTCTCATCGCGCCTACTCCTCTTCCTCGTCGTAGTCGTCCTCGAACTCGTCCTCATCGAATTCGTCGGACTCGGCTTCCTCGTCGGCGTCTTCGTCCTCCTCCTCGAACTCGTCGGATTCGGGCGTCTCAGCAGCGCCGCCGTCGGTCTCCTCTTCTTCGGCCTCGTACCCAAACTCACTCGACGGCTGCTCGCCGAGTCGAGAATGCTCGAGCAATCCGTGCGCGGCCAGTCGCTCTCGAAGCTCGTCGAGCGACTTGTGGCCGAAGTTTCGGACGCCGAGCAGGTCATCCTCGGACATTTCCAGGACTTGTCCCACTTTCGTGATGCCGGCTCGCTTCAGGCAGTTGTAGGCTCGAACCGAAAGGTTCAGATCTTCGATCGGCATCTCGTAGAGACGTTGTGGAATCGTGACCGCGCCGGCCGCGACCTTCTCGGTACGACCGAGTTGTTTGCTGACTAGCTCGGTGAAGAGCGAAAGGTGGCGAACCAACAGATTCGCCGCCTGCGACATCGCGTCGTCCGGCGCGATCGTACCATCGGTCCAAACGTCAACGACGAGTCGCTCGTAGTCGGTCACCTGACCAACTCGCGTGTTCTCGACGGTGAAGTTGACCTTACGGATCGGCGTGAAGATCGCGTCGACCGGGACAACGCCAATCGGCAGCCCCTCGCGGTGGTCCCCGGCCTGATATCCCTTGCCGCGCTCCACGGTCAGCTCCATGCTGAAGTGCGCGTCAGGCGAGTCAAGGGTGGCGATGTGCAGTTCGGGATTGACAATTTCGACGTCTGGTGACGTGATGATGTCGGCGGCGGTCACCTGTCCGGCGCCGCGCGCCTCGATGCGCATCTGGACGGGGCGGTCGGTGAAGCTGCGCACCCGAAGCTGCTTCACGTTGAGAATGAGCTCGGTCGTATCTTCCTTGACGTATGGAATGTCGGAAAATTCGTGGTAAACGTTGTCGATCCGAATCGACGTCACCGCCGCCCCCGGCAGGGACGACAGCAGGACCCGCCGCAATGCATTTCCAAGCGTCGTGCCGAAGCCAGGCTCCAGCGGTTCAATCTGATAACGGCCGTAGTTAGGAGTCGTCTCACGCGCCTCCACCTTCGGCATCATAATGTCAATCAATTCTAGTCACCCCTCCATGTCAACACTCACCAGCGCACCAGACTGGAAAGAACCGTCCGCCGCCATCCCACGCGTCGGAGACTGGTTCAGCCGTCCCCGGGGAGCCGGCCCTCGTCCGGAACGGCATCGGTCGGATTCTCCGGGGAAGGGCATTAGCGCGAGTAGAACTCGACGATCAGCTGTTCTTGCAGGTTGGCGTCGATGTCGGAGCGGTTGGGAGCGGTGAGGACGCGACCGCTCATGTTTTCCACGTCGAGACTGAGCCATTCGGGAACGCTTCGTCGCTTCAGTAGCTCGGCCAACGTCTTGAAGTACTCGAGCTGTCGGCTTCGCGGGCGCACCCCGATGACCTGACCGATCTTGACTTCCGCGGACGGAATGTTCAACTTCCGCCCGTTGACGGTAATATGTCCGTGGGTCACCAGTTGTCGCGCCTGGGCGCGAGACTCCGCGAAACCAAGGCGAAAGACCACGTTGTCCAAGCGCATTTCCAGCAAGCGCAACAGGTTCTCACCGGTCGAACCGGCGCGGCGCTCCGCTTCCGCGAAGTGACGGCGGAACTGACGCTCGAGCACTCCGTACATGAAGCGCGCCTTGTTCTTCTCGCGCAACTGGATGCCGTATTCCGAAACCTTTCGGCGCCGCTGGGTATGCTGACCGGGTGGATACGGCTTTCGATTCGGCTCGACCGCGCACTTGGGCGTAAAGCAGCGGTCACCCTTCAGAAAGAGCTTCAAACCTTCGCGTCGACAGATCTTGCACACCGGGCCGGTATATCGTGCCATCGTGTTTCCTCTGTCCTAGACCCGTCGTCGCTTCGGCGGCCGGCACCCATTGTGGGGAATCGGCGTGACGTCGGTGATTGAGTTGATCATAAGTCCGGCCGCCTGGAGCGAGCGAATCGCCGCCTCCCGGCCGGTTCCCGGTCCCTTGACCAGCACGTCGATCTGACGGACGCCCTGCTCCATGGCTTTGCGCGCGGCGGTTTCCGCCGCCATGCCAGCGGCATACGGCGTACTTTTCCGTGAGCCCTTGAATCCACTGGAGCCGGCGCTGCTCCACGACAGAACGGCTCCGGTCAAATCGGTCAACGTGACAATCGTGTTGTTGAACGTAGACTGGATGTACGCTCGGCCCCGCGGAATTTGACGACGTTCACGACGACGAACGCGCGTGGCCGTCTTTTTCTTAACTGGTGGCATTCACGCTCCCAACTCTAGTAATGAGTGCCGAGACCCAGTCGACCGCCCGAAAAACGCGGCGCGATGCTGCCTCGGTTACTTCTTGGCCGAGGCCTTGCGGCGGCCGGCGACGGTCTTGCGAGGCCCTTTCCGAGTACGCGCGTTTGTTCGCGTTCGCTGCCCGCGCACCGGAAGTCCTCGTCGATGCCGGAGGCCCCGATAGCAGCCAATCTCGATCAGACGCTTGATGTTGAGGTTGACCTCACGACGGAGATCGCCCTCCACCTTGTACTGGCGCTCGATGACTTCGCGCAAGCGCGCGACTTCGTCCTCGGTCAGATCCTTGACCCTGGTCTCCGGTCGAATCTGGGTGACATCAAGAATGCGCCGAGCCAGCGTGGGCCCGATGCCGTAGATGTAACGCAGAGAAATGTCCGCGCGCTTGTCGCGCGGGATATCTACGCCGGCGATTCTCGCCACGGTATCTCCTCTACCCCTGCTTTTGCTTGTGCTTCGGATTCGAGCACAGGATCAGCACAACGCCCTTTCGACGAACGACGTGGCACTTCTCGCAGCGGGGCTTGACCGATGCTCGTACTTTCATCGATGGTTCCCTGCCCTGTCGCTTGTTTCGATCTCGACACAAAATACCGCTCGATCGTACGAGCGGTCTATTTTACTAGTATACCCTAGGTCGCGGCCGCAGTCAAATTATTCCGGCGGTTTGCCGTCACGTCACCCTTTCAGTCGGTAGGTGATGCGACCCCGACTGAGATCGTAGGGCGACAACTCGACCATCACCCGATCGCCCGGCAGAATGCGGATAAAGTTCAGGCGCAGCTTACCCGAGATGTGCGCCAGGACGTTATGGCCATTGGCTAGCTCCACGCGAAACATCGCGTTCGGCAGCGCCTCGGTGACCTTGCCCTCGACCTCGATTTGCTCTTGCTTCGGCATAACCCTCCAAAGTACCCGTCGTGGGGCGTTAGGGTAGCGTCAAAATTAGCGGCTCGCCCTCGGTGATGGCGATCGTATGCTCGAAATGGGCCGATAGCCCCCCGTCCTTCGTTACCACCGTCCAATTATCCGGACGCACTTGCGTTTCCTCGCTACCCGTGTTCAGCATCGGCTCGATGGCGAAGGTCATGCCGTGGCGCAGAATTGGTCCCTGGTGGGCCGGACCAAAATTCGGTACCTGCGGCTCTTCGTGCATCTTTCGGCCAACCCCGTGGCCGACGTACTGCCGAACCACCGAAAAGCCGTTCTTCTCCGCGTGCAACTGGATGGCGTGGGACACGTCGGACAGGTGATTTCCCTCCCGCGCACGCTCGATACCCGCGTACAGAGATTCCCGAGTGACCCGCAAGAGTTTCTGGGCGTCCGAGCTTATCTCCCCCACGCCCACGGTGATGGCGGAGTCTCCGACGAACCCCTTGTAGTGAACGCCGAAGTCCAGGCTGACGACGTCGCCCTCCTTGAGAACCCGCCGCGGACTCGGAATCCCGTGAACGATCTCGTCGTTGATCGACGCACACAGGCTTGCCGGATAGCCGAGATACCCTTTGAATGCCGGGGTTGCGCCCAGAGCGAGCGCCGCCCGCTCGGCCATGGCATCGAGGTCCGCCGTCGTCGTGCCGGGACGAATCTGATATTCCAGCTCGAGAAGCACGACGGCCACGATCCGTCCGGCCTCGCGCATGATCGAGATTTCCCGTTGAGATTTTAGATGAATAGCCACTTTATACTAACTACCGGTGTCTCGGCGGTATAGCCGCCAGCTCATCCGCGAAGACGGCGTCGATGCTCTGTTCTCCGTTGATCTCGGTCAAAACGCCCTGACGCCGATAGAAGTCGATCAGGGGCGCGGTCTGCTCGAAATAGACGGTCAGACGGCGTCGGGCAACGTCCAAGCGGTCATCCGGTCGTTGCTGCAGTGCCGCTCCGCAGACGTCGCACACGCCGGGCGTTCGAGGCGGCGACCCACGCAGGTGATAGGTCGCCGCGCAACGCGGGCAGACGTAGCGGCCGGTGATCCGTTCCAATAACTCTTCGGTCGGGACGCTCAGGTAGATCACCCAGTCCACCCGCCGCCCGAGCTCCGCGAGCATCTCATTCAAGGCATGACCTTGAGCCACGGTGCGCGGAAACCCGTCGAGGATAGCGCCGGTCGGCGGATGCCCTTGCACGAGGCGCTCCTTGATCAAGGCGATAACCACGTCGTCGGGGACTAGCTCCCCGCGGTCCATATAAGGTTGCGCCAGTCGGCCCATCGGCGTCCGGTTCGCGATAGCTTCGCGTAGCAAGTCTCCTGTCGACAGGTGCGGTAAGTCAAGTTCCTTCGCCAGCAGGTCCGACTGGGTGCCTTTGCCGGCCCCGGGCGGCCCGAGCACAACAATTATCATCACTCCCGCCAGGTGTAACGCTTGGCATCGCGGGGATCTTCTCCGTTGCCGGTTTGCCGTGGAGGCGATCTCCGCGATCCGCTCCCGAGTTACTTGATAAAGCCCTCGTAGTTGCGCATCATCAGCTGCGCTTCCAACTGCTTCATAGTGTCCAGGACCACGCCCACCACGATCAGGAGTCCGGTGCTGCTCAGGATCAGGGACGTGCTGATCCCCTGTACGAAGAAAGGAAGGATCGCCACGACCCCCAGGAACACCGCGCCGAGAATAGTAATTCGGAAAAGAACTTTGTTGAGATACTCCTCGGTGGGTCGGCCCGGCCGAATCCCCGGAATGAACCCACCGTACTTCTGCAAGTTCTCAGCCAGCTTCTGCTGCTGGAAGATCACCATCGTGTAGAAGAAAGTGAACATAACCACCAGCACAAAGTAGCAGAACCAGTAGACCGGACCAGTCGCGTTGAACACGTCGCGAATGTTCGCGGCAATCGCTCCGACGAAGCCAGGGGTCGCGGCAAGGTAGCTCGCGACCGTGCCCGGCAGGAGCATGATCGACATCGCGAAAATCAGGGGGATCATACCCGCGGAATTGACCCGCAATGGCACGTGCGTCGACTGTCCCCCATACATCCGGTTGCCTCGAATGCGCTTCGCGTACTGGACTGGAATACGGCGATGAGCTTCCTGCACCACGACAATCGCGAAGACGGTCCCGATGCCAAGTATGGCGAAAACCGCCGTCGCCACGAAGTTGGTGGTGCCGCCAAACAGCGTCTGGCCCACCATCTGGGGTAGCGCCGCGACGATACCGGCGAAGATGATAATCGAGACGCCGTTTCCGATGCCGTTCTCGGTGATTAGCTCGCCCAGCCAGACCAGGAACATGCTACCGGCCGTCATCGAGATCACCAGCGCCAGGGTGGGAAGGGTATCCGGTCCACCCAGGCCGAAGTGCGCCAGCAATGGCTGCCCATTCGGTAGCTGCTGACTGTGCAGGAGCACCCCGGTCCCGTACGCCTGAAGGGCGGCGAGCGGGACGGTCATCCAATTGACGTATTGATTAATCTTCTGGCGACCGCGCTCTCCTTCGCCGCTCAGCTCTTCCAGGCTTGGGATTGCCCCGACGAGCAGCTGCATGATGATCTGCGCCGTGATGTACGGATAGACGCCCATCGCCGCGATCGAGAACGACCGCATCGCTCCACCGGAAAACAGGTTCAGCATGCCCAACAGCTGGTTCTGCTGAAACAAGCTTGTCAGGCCGGCCGGATCAACGCCCGGCGCCGGAATGTGAGCGAAGATGCGAAAGACGACCAGCATCAAGAAGGTGAAAATCACCTTGTTGCGCAAATCTGGCAGCTGGAGCGCGCGTGTTAAAGCCTGGAGCATGGTTTAGGGCTCCTTGGTCGAAGGCTGCTCGACCTGAATCGCCTGTCCACCGGCCGCCTCGATCTTTGCCCTGGCGCTGCCGGAGAAATAGTGGGCGGTGATGGTCAACGGATGAGTCAGCTCACCGTCGGCGAGGACCTTGACCTGTCGGGCTGACTTGTCGACGAGCTTCGCCGCGATCAGCGTTTCGATGTCGACAGATTGATTCGCCGGGAACTGGCCCAGCTGCCGCAGGTTGACCGTGGCCGGCTTGACCTTGTTTGGTGGCGAACGGAAGTGAAGTCCACGCTTGACCGGCATCCGATGGACCAGCGCGTTCTGACCGCCTTCGAAGTAAGCAGGAACGTGACCACCGGCGCGTGCCTTCTGTCCCTTCGTACCGCGCCCGGCCGTCTTGCCGCGCCCGGACCCGTGCCCGCGTCCGAGCCGACGATGGACGCGGCGGGAAGCGGGCTCGGCGTGAAGCTCATTGAGATTCATACTCATGCTTTTGCCTCGGCTTCTTCCAGTGGCTCCACCCGGACCAGATGTCGCACCTTATGGAGCATGCCCCGCATCGACGCGTTGTCTTCGACGACGACCGTGTGGTGCATCCGGCGGAGTCCCAGCGAACGGACCGTTTCCTTCTGGTCTCGGGGGTGGCCAATAATACTGCGTTCGAGAGTGACGCTCAGCTTGCCCATGGCTCACGACCCTCGGCCGGCCGGAGCAGCGGCCGGAGCCGGGCGTCCGCCACCGGCGGGACGTCCACCACCGCGACCGGTTCGCCGGCGCGGGCCACCCGCACGTTCCGCGGAACGCGCTTCGACCGGTCGGGGCGCGGGGCGCGGGGCCGGCGCCTGAATTCGGATGCCGAGCTGAACTCCTCGGCGTTGGGCCTCGGCCTGTGGCTCCTTGAGGGCCTCGAGGCCCGACATGGCCGCGCGTGCGACGTTGATCGGGTTCGGGCTGCCCAGGGACTTCGTCAGGATATCCTGAATCCCGGCCGCCTCGGCGATTGCTCGGACCGCGCCGCCGGCGATCACGCCGGTTCCTGGCGCGGCGGGCTTCAGCAAAACCTTCGACGCGCCGAACGACGCCAGGACTTCGTGCGGAATCGTCGTTCCGTTCATCGGGACGAGAATGACGTTCTTGCGCGCGGCGTCCGCGGCTTTACGAATCGCGTCCGGCACCTCGTTAGCTTTGCCGAGACCCACGCCGACGTGACCATTCCCGTCGCCGACGACGACCAACGCGCTGAAACTAAAACGGCGGCCGCCCTTGACGACTTTCGCCACTCGGTTGACGCTGACGACTTTCTCTTCGAGGCTCAGCGTCGCGGGGTCAATTCGTGCCATGCTTCCTCCTGGTTAGAACTGCAAACCGGACTGCCGCGCGGCGTTCGCGAGCTCCGCGACTCGACCGTGGTACAGGAATCCCCCGCGATCGAAGACGACTCGATCGATTCCCAGCGCCTTGGCGCGCTCGCCGATCATCGTCCCAACGACCTTGGCCTGCGCCGTTTTCGTCTTACCGGCGAGGCCGTCGCGGATCTCCGGTTCAAGGGTCGACGCGGCGGCGAGGGTTCGCTGGGCGACGTCGTCGATAACCTGTGCGTAAATGTGCTCCATACTTCGGAAGACCGCGAGGCGTGGGCGATCCGCCGTACCGAATACTTTTCGTCGAACTCGGTGGTGGCGTCGGACGCGAAGCTCACGGCCAGTCTTTGCTGCCATACCCTAACCTGCTTGCCTCCCTACGTTACTTCGCGGTCTTGCCTTTGCCGGCCGCCTTGCCTGCTTTCCGTCGAACGATCTCACCGCGGTAGCGAATCCCCTTCCCTTTGTAGGGCTCGACCTCGCGCAACTGCCGGATCTTGGCCGCGACTGCTCCCACGAGCTCCTTGTCGATGCCCTGGACCGCGAATCGGGTCGACATCCACTCGTTGGTGGCGGTCGGAGTGAAGGTTTCGATGGCCCCGATCTGAATTCCCTTCGGGGGAACCAGCTCGACCGGATGGGAATAGCCGAGCTGAAAGACGAGCTTTTCGCCCTGTTTCGTCGCTCGGTAGCCAACACCGGTGATTTCGAGCGTCTTGCTGAATCCGGTCGTAACGCCGGTGACCATGTTCGCCAGCAAGGCACGGGTTAGGCCGTGCAACGCGCGGTGCTGGGTCGCGTCACTCGGACGCTTGACGAGGATCTGCCCATCGTTTAGCTCAACGCCCATCGCCGGATGGATGACCCTGGTCAGCTCGCCCTTGGGGCCGCGCACCGTGATCGTATGGTCGGTCACTTGAACTTGAACGCCGGCCGGAACCGGAATCGGCGCCCGTCCCACTCGTGACATATGCTCTGACTCCTACCAGACGTAGCAGAGGACTTCTCCGCCGACGTTGCTTCGGCGAGCCTGCCGCTCGGTCATCAAACCCTGGGGTGTGCTGACGACAGCGACACCAAGCCCTCCGAGCACCCGAGGCATCGCCGAGGCCTTTGCGTAGATTCGCTGGCCTGGCTTGCTGATCCGACGGATGCCGGTGATGACGGGCTCGCGGTTTCCGGTATAGCGGAGACGGAGGCGCAACGTTGGGTAGCGCGCGTCCTTGACCGTCTCAAAGTCTTTGATGAAGCCCTGCTGCTTGAGAATCTGGGCAATGCTTAGCTTTAACTTCGACGCCGGAATGTCCACGAAGTCGTGGCGCGCCGTGGAGGCGTTGCGAATTCGCGTGAGCATGTCGGCGACGGGATCAGTCATGTACATTTCGTCTCTCCTGAAGGACCTACCAGCTCGACTTCACAACGCCCGGTAGCTGTCCGCGGAGCGCCATCTGCCGGAAGCAAATCCGGCAAAGCCCGAACTTCCGGATGAAAGCGCGGGGTCGCCCGCAGACGTGACAGCGATTCCGGTGCTGCACGGCGAACTTGGGAGGCCGCAGGCTCTTTGCAATTTTACTCTTTTTGGCCATCGTTCTCCTCTATTAGGGTTCAAGGCTTCGGGACTGGATCCTGGGAGACGAACGAATCCGCCGTTCGGACCATCCCCAAAACCCTGCCCCACCGCCCTCGTCAGCTCGCGCGGAACGGCATGCCGTACAACTGAAGGAGCCGGCGCGCCTCTTCGTCGTTACGCGCGTTCGTGACGATGGTGATTTCCATGCCGCGAACGCGATCGACCTTGTCGTACTCGATCTCCGGGAACACCAGCTGCTCGCGAAGGCCGAGCGTATAGTTGCCGCGACCGTCGAAAGACTTCGGCGACACGCCCGAGAAGTCTCGGACGCGCGGCAGCGCGGCGTTGACCAATTTATCCAGGAAGGCATACATCCGATCGCCGCGTAGCGTCACCATCGCGCCAATCCGTGCGCCCTCCCGAAGCTTGAACGCGGCAATCGATTTCTTGGCGCGGGTCACGACGGGGCGCTGCCCGGTGATCGTCGCGAGGTCTTTCGACGCCGCCTCGATCGCACGGTCGTTCTGGATCGCCTCTCCCAGCCCGACGTTGACGACGATCTTCTTCAAGCGAGGCACCTGCATCGGATTCGTGTAGCCAAACTCGCGCATCATAGTCGGCACGATGTGTTCGCGGTACACGTCTCGCAGGCGCTCGCGCATTTGTACTGCCATTGTCTATCCCTCAACCTTGGACGGGCGCCGCGGGAATCACTTCGCCGCAGTGCTTGCACACGCGTGCCTTACGTCGAACGCCCTCTTCTTCGTACAGACGGTGCCCCACTCGCGTCGGCCGATTGCAGGCCGGGCAGATGAGCATCACGTTCGAGACGTGAATGGGCGCTTCCTTTTCCACGATACCGGCCTGGACCACTCCGGGTCGCGCCTTGGTATGGCGCTTGACCAGATTGAGTCCACCGACCACGACGCGCTCCTCCTTCCGAAGGACGCGGCTGATCTGTCCGGTCTTTCCACGTTCTCGCCCCGAGATGACCAGGACGGTGTCTCCCGTTCGGACGTTCATGAGTTAGAGCACCTCCGGGGCGAGTGAAACGATCTTCATAAAGTTTCGCTCGCGTAGCTCGCGGGCGACGGGCCCGAAAATTCGGGTTCCCTTCGGATTGTTCTTGTCGGACAAAATCACCGCCGCGTTCTCATCGAACCGAATGAACGAGCCGTCGGCGCGTGCGTGCTCCTTCGCGGTCCGAACGATGACCGCATGAACGACCTCGCCCTTTTTTACCGAACCGCCCGGATTCGCGTTCTTGACCGCTGCGACGATGACGTCGCCAACGTCCGCGGTCTTCCGGTTTGACCCGTTGAGCACGCGGATGCACATGATCTCTCGCGCGCCGGTATTGTCGGCGACTCTCAGTCGCGATTGTGGCTGAATCACGTGTTTCCTCTCTTTCCGCAGGCAGAGGACGGGCCGGGTTCGATAACAGGACGCGAGGCACGAACCCACCGGAGACCCGGTGACGTCCATGCCTCAGATCCCACGCCCATTGCCGACGATCGGCGCTTACCCCGCCGAGATCGTTCCTGGGCAGCTACCTCTATTCGACCGGGCTCGTGACCCTTGCCCGCTCCAAAATCTCGGCGACTCGCCAGTGCTTCTCTTTGCTGAGCGGTCGCGTCTCTTCCAGTCGGACCAGGTCGCCAATCGCGCAGGCATTGGCTTCGTCGTGGGCCTTGACCCGCGTGATCCGCCGGATCATCCGACGGTAGATCGGGTGCAGCTTACGGGACTCGACCTCGACCACGACTGTTTTCTGCATTTTGTTGCTGGCAACTCGCCCGATACGCGTCGGACGTTGTCTACTTGCCATACTGGTGCTGCTTACTCCTTAGACGCGCGCGAGCTCGCGTTCGCGCAAGATGGTCTTGAAGCGCGCGATATCCTTCCGGACCTGACCGACGCGGGCGAAATTCGCCAGCTCGCGCGTCGCCTTCTGGAAGCGCAGGTTGAACAATTCCTGATACGCTTCGGTCAGCTTCTCACGAAGGTCTTCATCGCTCAGTTGATGAGCTTCTCGTGCTTTCACCGGTAGTTCCCCCGTCCTCTAGTCGGCGCTTTCGGTCGGGACGCTCTCGCGCTGGATGAAGCGCGTCGCGACCGGTAGCTTGTGGCTGGCCAGGCGCATCGCCTCGCGGGCAACCGCTTCCGTCACCCCACCGATTTCGAACAGGATACGGCCCGGTTTGATGACCGCGACCCAATGATCGGGCGCGCCCTTGCCGCCTCCCATTCGGACTTCGGCGGGCTTGGCGCTAACGGGTTTGTCCGGGAAAACCCGAATCCAGATCTGGCCACCCCGCTTGATGTGGTGGGTCATCGCCCTTCGAGCCGACTCGATCTGCTTGCTTTCCAGCCACGCCGGCTCGGTCGTAATGATTCCGTATTCGCCAAAAGCCAGGGTGTTACCACTGGTAGCCTGGCCCTTCATCCGTCCGCGGTGCACCTTTCGGTATTTGACCCGCTTCGGCATTAACATTCGATCAGCACCTCTTCACGAGCGTGATCACGCTAAACGGCCGCGGGCGCGGGAGCCGCCGGCGGGTTGGCCACGGCGGGCGCCTGAGCGGGCTGGGTAACCTTGGCCTTTGGCAGGATCTCGCCCTTGTAAATCCAAACTTTCACGCCGATGATGCCGAACGTCGTCAAGGCCTCGGCGATGCCAAAGTCGATGTCCGCGCGAAGGGTGTGCAAGGGAACCTTGCCCGACACCTCGCGCTCGCGTCGCGACATTTCCGCTCCGCCGAGCCGTCCGGAGATAATGACCTTGATGCCTTTCGCGCCGCGTTGAACGGACCGGGTGACGGCTTGCTTCATCGCGCGTCGGAAGGCAACTCGTCGCTCCAGCTGCTCGGCGATGCTTCGCGCAACCAGCGTCGCGTCCAGCTCGGGCTGTCGGATCTCGTTGATGTTAACCCGGACTTTCTTGCCGGTCGTCTCTTCCAGCTGATGCCGTAGCTCTTCGACTTTCGCACCGTTCTTGCCGATCACGATGCCCGGCTTTGCCGTGTGGATCGTTACGACGATCTGATTGGCGGACCGCTCGATCTCGATGTGCGAGACGCTCGCATCGCGGAGCTGATGCTGGATGAGCTTCCGCAGAGCGATGTCCTCGTGGAGAAGGCGGGTGTAGTCCTTCTCGGCAAACCAGTGCGCTTCCCAATCCTTGATGACTCCCAGACGGAAGCCGATTGGATGGACCTTTTGGCCCATTAACGACCCTCCTTCTCCGCGACAATCGCGGTCACGTGGCTGGACCGCTTGAGCAGCGGGCTCACCCGACCGTGCGCCCGCGGGCGGAAACGGCGCTGGGTGGGCCCTTCGTTGACGAAGATCATCGACACGATCAACGAGTCGATATCCATCGAGTAATTGTTTTCCGCGTTCGCCGCGGCGGACTGAATGACTTTCCGAACGTGTCGAGCACTCTTTTGCGGCATGAACTGCAGCATGGCTAGCGCTTGCTTCACCGGTCGGCCCCGAACGGCATCGACGACCAGTCGCGCTTTCCGCGGCGAGATGTCAAGGTATTTCGCGGTAGCTCGTGCTTCCATCGTTATCTCGCCCCGTTTCTATTTCTTCACCTGAGTTGCTCGCTCCGCCGACTTTCCGCCTCCGTGGCCGCGAAAATGCCGCGTTGGAGCGAACTCCCCGAGTTTGTGACCCACCATGTTCTCGGTCACATAAATTGGTACGTGCCGTCGGCCGTCGTGAACCCCGATCGTGTGGCCGACCATCTGTGGAAAGATGGTCGAGTCTCGCGACCAGGTCTTCAGCACGCGCTTTTCTCCCGCGCGATTCAGCACTTCGACTTTCTTGAGCAGACCGACGTCGACGTACGGTCCTTTCTTCGCCGATCGAGTCACTCGACCTCCTTACTTCCGCCGCCGCACGATGAAGCGGCTACTGATCTTGTTTCGCTTGCGCGTTCGATGGCCCATGGCCGGCTTGCCCCACGGAGTCTTCGGACCCGGCAAGCCAACCGGCGCCTTCCCTTCGCCGCCGCCGTGCGGATGGTCGCGAGGAGTCATCGCCGAGCCGCGAACGGTCGGACGATACCCCAGGTGACGCTTGCGACCGGCCTTACCCAGGCTGATGTTCTCGTGCTCGACGTTGCCGACCTGGCCAACGGTCGCGTAGCAGCGTGCGCTGACCCGTCGTTCCTCCCCGGATGGGAGGCGAAGGAGCACCATCGTCTCGTCGCGCGCCATGATCTGAGCCCCCGCGCCGGCGCTTCGGACGATTTGTCCGCCACGTCCCGGAATCAGCTCGACGTTGTGGACGGTGGTTCCTGGCGGGATGTTGCTCAACGGCAGGGCGCAGCCCGGTCGCAGCTCGGCCTCAGGACCGGCCATGACCGTCTGTCCCACGCTCAGGCCCAGCGGCGCGAGTATGTACCGCTTCTCCCCGTTCTCATATTTGAGGAGCGCGATTCGAGCGGATCGATTCGGATCGTACTCGATCGATGCGACTTCCGCCGGGACCCCACGGAGGTTGCGCTTGAAGTCGATGATTCGGTAGGCGCGCTTCGCGCCACCGCCCCGGTGGCGCGTCGTAACGCGCCCCTGGTTGTTGCGCCCAGCCTTGCTCTTGAGGGGAACCGTGAGCGACTTCTCCGGCTTCTTGGCGGTTATCTCCTCGTAGGTGAAGGCGGACATCCCACGGCGCCCAGGAGACGTCGGCTTATAGGATTTTATCGGCATGGTGGTCTCCCTTCGTTTCCCTTACGGGCTACCGAATGCTTCGATGTGCTGGCCCGCCTTCAGCGTGACGACCGCCTTCTTCCAATCGCGGGTCATGCCCCGACTCTTGCCTACGCGGCGCATCTTTCCATGGACGCGGCTCACGTTCACGTCGACGACATCGACCTTGAACAGGGTTTCGACAGCGCGTCGGATCATAGGCTTGTTCGCGGCCACCGCGACTTCAAAGCTGTACTTGTTCTGCACACCGAGCATCGTGTTCTTTTCGGTGATCAACGGTCGCCGCAACACGTCGTAAAGTTCCATCGTCAGGTCCTCGGAATTAAAACCCGCCAGGTACTTTCGTACTGGCGGGTTCTGAATTAGCCAGTGGCCGCGAGTTTTTGCTCGAGTCGGCGAACCGCATCTATCGGCAACATGATCACCGGGTGGTTCACCACCTCGTATACGTTGAGCTGATCGACGAACGTCGTGGTGGCACCGGGAATATTGCGGGCCGACAAATAAACGTTGCGGTCGATTTCCGGGGTGATCAGCAAGGCTCCACGAGGCGCGCCGTGCTTCTCCAGCAGCTCGACGACCTGCTTGGTCCGAGGCCGCTCCACGGTCAAGGTATCCAGCACGCGGATGCCGTTCTCACGCACCCGCTGCGACAGCGCGCAACTCAACGCGCGGCGGCGCATCTTCACCGGCATCGCCTGCCGGTAATCTCGGGGATGCGGACCAAACACGACCCCGCCCCCACGGTAGTGGGGAGCGCGGGTCGTTCCCTGGCGCGCGTGTCCGGTGCCCTTCTGCTTCCAGGGCTTCTTGCCGCCTCCGGAGACTTCTCCGCGGCGGAGCGTGTCGACGGTGCCGATGCGCTGATTCGCGAGATACCGAACGATCGCCTGATGAACCAGCCCCTCGTTGTACGGCAAGCCGAAGACCGCCTCATTCAGTTCGGTAGTGCCGACGACATCGCCGGCGTTGTTGTAAACAGGTACTTCCAACGCTGTGCTCCTCAGGGCATAGCTCAATTACCGTGGCGATCACGGCAAACGATGGCCACAAGTCACAATTATACAGGAACGAAACCGGATGCTCAAGGCCGCTCGTGCGATCAGATAAAGACCGGAATCATCGGTATCTTTACCGGGAGCGCGCGCGTCTTACCCGCTCAAACCCGGACGCCCCGGGGCGGGCGAGACGCCCGCGCTCCCGGATTACCTGTCTTCCGACGATTCCGCGTTGTGCCCAGTACGAGCGCCCCGGCGCACAGAGCGTCGTCGGGGCGCTCGCGACCGGCCCAAAACGGAATCACTTACGGTGGTTGGTCTTGCGAACCACGACCAGCGCGGACTTCGGACCGGGCACGGCTCCCTCGAGCAAGAGAAGGTTTCGCTCGGGCTCGGCGCGAACAACCCGCAGGTTCTTCACGGTGACTCGTCGAGCGCCCATGTGCCCGGCCATGCGCATACCTTTGAGCACCCGGCCCGGGGTCGTCGTGGCCCCAATCGAGCCCGGCGCGCGGTGGCGGTCCGACTGTCCGTGGGTCTTAGGGCCGCCACGGAAGTGGTGTCGCTTCACCACCCCGGCAAATCCCTTTCCTTTCGACGTCGCGACGACGTCGACGAGATCGCCCGGCGCAAATATGCTGACGTCGACCTTGTCGCCGATCGTCGGCGCTTCTTCCTCCGCCAGGCGGAACTCACGCAAGTGCTGGAGCGGCGGCAGGTTCTTCAAGTGACCGCGCTCCGGCTTGTTCAATCGCTTGGACTCTTCAAAGCCAACCTGGACCGCGCGGTATCCCTCGCGTTCTGGTGTTCGGACCTGCGTTACGAAGCAGGGGCCGGCTTCCAGGACCGTGACGGGAATCGCGGTACCCTCGGGGCTGAAGATCGTTGTCATGCCGCGTTTGCGGCCGAGGATCCCCGGTACCATCTGTCACCTACAGTTTGATTTCGATGTCGACCCCGGCCGGCAGGGTGAGCCCCATCAATGCGTTCACCGTCTTGGGCGTGGGCTCGATGATGTCGATGAGTCGCTTGTGCGTGCGAATCTCGAATTGCTCGCGGGAATCCTTGTCCACGTGTGGAGAGCGGATCACGCAAAACTTCTCGATTTGCGTGGGCAGAGGCACCGGACCTGCCACCCGCGCGCCCATTCGCTCGGCGGTATCGACGATTTGTACGGCCGATTGATCAAGAATCTTGTGATCGTAAGCTTTCAAGCGGATGCGAATACGTTGTCTTGGCATTTTTCATCCTCGCCGGACGCCGGGTCGGACACGTCCAGTGTTTTCTGCATTACTCCAGGATTTTGGTGACGACGCCAGCGCCGACGGTGCGGCCGCCCTCGCGGATGGCGAAGCGCAGCCCCTCCTCGAGGGCGATCGGCACGATCAGCTGCACCG
>JAJPKB010000631.1 GCA_021323915.1 Chloroflexota bacterium
GCTCCGCCTGGCGCGGGAGGATCAGGAGCAACGAAACCGGAACCTCGCGAGCCTCCGTGACCGGCTGATCTCGGGCGTGCCTGGCCGGATCGCGGGCGCGCGGCTGACTGGGCATCCCACGTCGCGTCTGGCCAATTTGGCGAGCTTTCGATTCGAAGGCATCTCCGGCGAATCCCTGCTCCTCGCGCTCGATCAACGGGGATTCATGGTATCGACCGGGTCGGCCTGCACGTCCGGGTCGCTCGAGCCAAGTCACGTGCTCATCGCGTTGGGGCTTACTCCGGAAGAAGCGCGCGGCAGCCTGCGAGTCAGCCTGGGAAAAGACAACACCGCAGAACAGGTCGATTGCTTTCTCGACGTGCTGACCGACGTGGTCGCGCGGCTCCGGAGCCTGCAAGCGGTAGGATGAGGACGGCGATTCCTTCCTTGCGCGCCCTGGGCGCATCGGATTAAGATCGCGCTCGGATAGTCCGTGGGTGGAGGGCGGTTGGCTCAGCGACTGCGTGGCTGGAATACTCGACGATCGGCGCTGCGGGTCGTGGCGGCGGCGCTCGCCCTGGCGATCTTGACCGGTGGCTGCATGCCCGGTGGGTTGAACCCGCCGACCCCGACCGATGCGCCACCGCTTGTTCTCGTTCCGACTTCGACGACCTCTGCTTCGCCGCTGTCGATTTTGCCCTCGAGGTTCGTGACCACCCCTCCACCTCCACCACCCACGCCGTCGGTGTTGGCGGTCGGGGCAAGCACGCCGCCGCCGAGCGGGCCGGCGCCATTTCCCACGACTGTGATCATTCGATCGACGCCGTTGACCACGCCCCCGGCGGCCTTAACCCTTCGTTCAGGGACGTCTCCGACCGTTCCGGATGGGTCGAGCCTTCAGTCCTTTTACCGCGACGCCTCGGTGACGGCCACGTTCACGCCGTCGCCGTCTCCCTCGCGGGCACCCACGCGGTCGGCCTCGACCCCGACCGCGACGATAACGCCGCGACCTTCCGCGACACCCACTCTATCGCCGCGCCCGCCACCGTCTCCAACCTCGGCCAACGGATATCCGCCGCCGTCCTCGGCGCCCGTTCCGACTCCGGTGCCGGCCGCGGGTTATCCTTCGCCGACCCGTTAGCGTTCGACCGAGAAGGGCCGACGAAAATGGCCGATTCATGTCTCGTCCCCGGTGGAGAGCCAGCGGAATCCGTGACTCGGTATGCAATCGGAAACGGCCATGCGGCCAGCCTTAGAAACCACGTGATTCGCGGCGTCGCCTTCTTGATGCTACTCTTCGCGCTGGCGGGGTGCGGCCCGTTCTTCGATCAACAGAACCTTCAGGACCGAGCCGATCAGCCGGCTGGAGTCCTGGGAGAAGGGCGGGCGGTTGCCCAAACATTCGTCGCGCACTGCGACGGCCTGTCCGCGATCGATCTCCAGCTGGCGGTCTATCCGGGCGTCGCTACGTCTAAAGGCTCCTTGTACGCCGCGCTTGTCCCTGGTCCGACGGCCGGGAGCAGGGGGAGCTTTTTTCCGCCTCTTGGCAACACACGGATGATTAGCAGCGCTCGGTTCGTCGAAGCGGACCTTCGGCCCAACGAGTGGATCAGGCTGTCCTTTCCACCTATTCAGCGCTCAGCCGATCAGCGGTACACCCTGTTCGTTTGGACCGACGACCGCCGACCGAGCTCGGCCACCGTCTGGGCCTCCGGACGCGTCGGAGGCACGGGCGGCGACCGACGCTTCGTCGACGGCTCCGCCGCGCCCGGCTCGCTGGTCTATCGCGCCTACTGCGACGAGTCGCCGGGTCAAGTGGCATCCGAAGCGCAGGCGACGATCGAGCGATCGGGCGCGCTCTGGCCGGTCGAGCTTGTCCTCTGCATCATGCCGGGGCTCGCCCTGGCGTCGCTGCTGGCCGATCGCGACGACGATCCGGCCGCGTTCCTTGGTCTCGCCGTCGGGTGGAGCGTGCTCCTCGCGCCGCTATCGCTCATTCTCGCGACGCCGGTCCGTCTAGGGGGAGGCGTTGCCATCCCGCTGATCGGAGCCGGACTCGCGGTGACGTGGTGGCGGCGTCCAGGTCTCCGACTCGGGGCGTGCTCGCTCGTCGGCCTGGCGTCCGCGATCGTCGCCATGGGTATACGTGTCGTGGACGCGAAGGGCCTGGTCGCACCGATGTGGGTCGATCCGGTGCAGCACAGCTACGTCGCTCAGCTCATCCTCAGCGTGCGCGGCGTTCCTTCCACCTACGGGCCGATCTTACCCGGTCAGATCTTCGATTACCATTTCGGGTTCCAGACAATTGCCGCCTATGGCTCGTGGCTGAGCGGTGCGAGCGTCGCCGACGCGGTCCTGGCGACCGGTCAGATCCTCGACGCGCTAATCTGTTTGGCGATGTATCGCTTCGCGCGAGATCTGACCGGCTCGGCGCTGGCGGGGGCGGTCGCTTCGGTTCTCGTCGCGATGGTGACGACCCAGCCTGCGTATTACGTCAGTTGGGGACGCTATCCCGAGCTGGCCGGTCTCGTCGCGCTTCCGGCGGCAGCCGATGCCTTGCGAAACGTCATTCGGCCCCCGTCTTCGCGGACGCGCATCCGGGCCGTTTTGCTCCCGTTGATCGTGGCGCGGTCGCGGCAGGATCCATGGTTCTCGTCCACCCGCGCGTGGCGATCATCCTTGCCTGTCTGGGCGTCGCGTTCGCGGTCGCCGACTCGTTGGCCGATCGAAGCCTTGGATCCTTCGCCTCGCGGCTGGTCGCCCTTGGCCTGACCGGCGCGCTGAGCCTTCTGATCATCGCGCCCTGGGCCGTGCGCCTCTGGTCGGCCCATCACGATCTGATCGTTCACTCCTACGCCTGGCAACCGGTGACCTTCCCGGTCGAGCTGGCGACGGCCGGTGACGACCGGATCGTCGTCGCACTGGGCTGCGTCGGTCTTCTCCTCGCGGTAATTCGACGGCCTTCGCTGGCCGCGCTGTTCGTGACCTGGTTCGCATTCGTCTTCGTCCTGGCGAACGCGCCGACCTTTCATTTACCGGTTTTCCTCTTCCTCGACGACGGAAGCGTGGCGATCGCGCTCTTCGTTCCGGCAGCGGTGCTCGTCGGGCTGGGGCTGGAATCCGCGGTCGCCGCGCTGTCACCGTCTCATCGACGCCGGGAGGCTCGCGTTGCCGCGGCCGGCGTCGTCCTGGCGCTGGGGCTGACCCAGGCGCCCGCCCTCACCACGGTCGCCAATCCCTGTTGCGTGCTGGTTCGTCCGGGCGACCTCGCCGCGATGAGATGGATCCGTCAGAACACGCCGACCGATGCGCGGTTTATCATCAACGGATATCAATGGGCATACACGAACTGGGCAGGCACCGACGCCGGCTATTGGCTTCCGGTGCTCGCGAACCGGCGGACGAACCTGCCGCCCCTCTTCTACGCCGTCGGACCTTCCTCGAACGTCAACCGGATCGACGATCTGGCGCGAAGCGTTCAACGAGACGCGGCGAATCCCGGCGCGCTGGCGGCGCTCGCCCGACAGATCGGCGCATCCTACGTGTTCATCGGCTCGCGGGGCGGAGACCTTGATCCCTACGTGCTCGCGAAGAGCCGGTATTTCCGGGTCGTTTACGGCGGAGGGGTTGGAAGCGGCGGGGGCGAACCCGGCGGAAGCGACGGCGACGAGCCCACCGCTGGCGTCAGCGGGGGCGGGGCCTGGGTGTTCGAGCTGGTCGGTCCCGCCCCCGGCGACACGAGCTCAACCGACACCGGGATCACGCCGGCCCGAAGCTCGCCTCCCAGGGATTGGAAAGCGGCGGGACTTAAGTCGAGGACGTCAGGGTAGGGGAAACGGCCGGTATCCCGCACGTCGACGGTGATCGTGCGTTGAGTCTGAGGCGAGAATACCTTGACCACGCTGCCGAGCGGGAAGGCGTTGGAGGCGGTCGTCGTCGGATCCCCCGGCTGATAGGTCTGGCCGTTGGCCATCGCCTTGCCGACGAAGCCGGGCCCGTACCAGGTCGCGTGACCGCTCAGGACGTAGACGCCCGGCTTCGGATCCCAGCTTCCGATTGGCGGGGCGCTGGGGCGAAGCTTCTGCCAGGGGAAGATGCCGGCGTCTTTTGCGACGTCGCCGCCGTTCGCGACCGTCACTTCGCCGGCCCGTGCCCACGGCTCGTCCACCTTCCATTGCTGAAGAACGGCGCGCTGAAGCCGCACCACGTACATCGGTCCGACATCCACCACCCGGGATGTGGGCA
>JAJPKB010000290.1 GCA_021323915.1 Chloroflexota bacterium
GGGCCTGGTGCGTCGGGGGCGGCTCGGGAACCGCCCCGGTTCTCCGGTTGACCGTCGGTGGCCTCAGGTTCCACCGTGAACTTTTCTCCAACTTCCCGCTACTCACTCTTCGGGAGGTGTCACCGACGTGCGGAACGCAGCAGCGCGGGAGGTCACCTGGGTGAACGAACGGGTTGCCGACCCCGATCAAAGCATTCTCGATCGGATCGCGCGGGGCGATCGCGACGCGCTCGCCGCGTTGTACGCCCGCTACCAGGCGCCCCTCTTTCGATACCTGGTTCAGATCACCGGCGATCACGGGCTGGCTGAAGAGGTTCTCCAGGATACCCTGGTGGCGGTCTGGAAGGGCGCCGCCAGCTTCGAGGGACGCTCGACCGTTCAGACCTGGCTGATCGGCATTGCCCGCCGGCAGGCGCACAACAACCAACGCCGCCGAGCGGTGCCGCTCGCCGATGCGTCCGAGCTGGACGTCCTGGCAGCGGGCGAGCCCGAGCCCGAGGACGCGGCGTTGGCGAGCGTCGAGCGGGAAGAGCTGGCGGCCGCGATCGGCTGCCTGGCCACCGTCCACCGGGAAGCGCTGGTGCTGGCCTTCGTCAACGGTCTCTCCTATCGAGAGATGGCGGCGGCGTTAGGGATTCCCGAGGGCACGGTCAAGAGCAGGCTGAGTAACGCGAAGCGAGCGCTGCGGGATTTGCTCGACGCTTCGGAGGAGGTGGAACGATGATGCCAAGAAACAACGCCGATCACGTGTCCGAGCAGTTGCCGGCCTACCTGAACGGAACGCTCGGACGCGCGGAAGCCGAGCAGGTCCGCCGGCACCTCGTTGGGTGCGCCGCGTGTCGATCCGCGATGGTCACCTGGGAGGCGATCGGCGATGCGACTCGGCTGGCCGCGTCGCGCGCGTCGTCGCCATCCGGCGATCTCCTCGGTCGAGCGTGGGCCGCGATCGATCGGACCGGGGGTTCCGATTCCATAGCAGGCGACGGCTGGCGAGGGCATCCCGAGCCGGTGCGGCTGAGCGTTCGACCCGGCGGCGATCCTCCCAAACAGCGATGGGGCGAAAGGATAACGACAATGGTGCGATTGGGTGGCCGACGAATAAGCAGGCCGATCTGGGGCGCGGTGGCGGCGGCCGCGCTTGCCGGCGCGGTGGTGCTGACGCCGATGGGCTCGTACGCCCAGGACTTTATCACGATCTTCCAGCCGAAGCAGATCGCCGCCGTCCCGATCAGTCCGGAGGAGATGCAGAGTCTGCCCGACCTGGCCGATTACGGCACGGTGGTCCGACCGACCCACCAGAAGGGGCAGCAGGTATCGACCGCGGCGGCGGCCTCGGCGGCGGCGAAGCTGCAGGTTCTGGTTCCTGGCGCGCTTCCAACCGGCGTGCCGACGACCGCGACCTACGAAGTGATCCCCGGCGAGTCCGGCTCGTTCACCTTCAGCGCGGCCAAGGCGAAGGCGGCGGCCGCGGCCAAGGGCAAGACCCTTCCGCCCATGCCGGCGAACATCGACGGGAGCAGCATCCAGGTGACGACCGGTCCGGCCGTTCTGACCGTCTACGTCGATAAGCAAAAGGCGGCCCAGGCGGAGAGCGCCGTCAAGCAGTCGACGAACGAGTCGGCGAGCGCCGTGCAGGCAGCCACCACCGCCGGCCCGATGCTGATCATCGGGCAGACGGCCGTTCCCGAGGTGAAGTCGACCGGCGTGTCGGCGTCGGAGCTCGAGAATTACCTGCTTGAACAGCCGGGTATCTCGCCGGACCTCGCTAACGCGATCAAGGCCATCGGCGATCCAAGCTCGACCTTGCCGATCCCGATTCCGGTCAGCAAGGCGTCGTCGCACCAGGTGCAGGTCCAGGGCGTGACCGGCCTCGCCGTCGCCGACTCGACCGGCCTGGGCGGTGGGATCATCTGGCAGAAGAACGGCATGGTCTACGGCGTCGCGGGGACGCTGAGCGAGGACCAGCTCATCGCGGTTGCCAACTCGCTGCACTAATTTTGTATCACCGGGGAAGGGCATTGCTGGCGGTGCCAGCAATGCCCTTCCCCGGTGATAGGAGAAGATCCGTGGCGGAGACACTCTTCGCGCCGGGGGCGGCGGTGCCAGCCGCCGCCGTGGCGCCGGCCATTCAAACCCGCGAGCTTGCCAAGAGCTACGGCCGAATCACCGCGCTGGCCGGCCTGACCATGTCCGTGCCACGCGGTGAGATTTTCGGATTCCTCGGCCCGAACGGCGCCGGCAAGACGACGGCGGTCAAGCTCCTCGTCGGTCTCACCCGCCCCACGTCCGGGGAGGCTTCAATCCTCGGCGCGCCGGTCGGCGACCGCCTCACCCGCCGACGCGTCGGCTATCTACCGGAGCTCTTTCGCTACCAGGACTGGCTGTCGGCGCGCGAGGTCCTCACCCTCCATTGCGAGCTCGCCGGCATTCCCCGGAGCCGCCGCTCGGAGGAGATCGACCATGCGTTGACGACGGTCGGGTTAGCTGCCCGGGCCGACGACCGTGTCGGAACCTTCTCGAAAGGCATGCAGCAGCGCCTGGGCCTCGGCGTGGCGATGCTCGGCCAGCCCGACCTCATCTTTCTCGACGAGCCAACCTCGGCGCTGGATCCGGTCGGTCGCCACGACGTCCGCGAGATCATCCGAACGCTCAAGGCGCGTGGGGTCACCGTCTTTCTCAACTCTCACCTGCTGAGCGAGGTCGAGCTGGTCTGCGATCGGGTCGCGGTGGTGGACCACGGCCGGGTCATCGCGCTCGGCACGATCCCGGAGATCCTGGGCGAGACGAACCTGGTGCGCATGCGCATCACCGATCTCAGCCCGTCGGCGGAGATCGTGTTCCACCGCTTCGGCACCGTCGAGATTCAGAACGATTGGTACGCGGTGCGTGGCATGGACGCGGAGCGGATTCCGGACCTCGTCGCCGAGATCGTCCGGCTTGGCGGGAGAGTTCACGCCGTCGAGCCCCGTCAGCAAACCCTCGAAGATCGCTTTCTGCAGCTCCTCGGAGGCACGTCCTGATGGCGATCCTGACCATCGCCCGCCTGACCCTGCGCGAGGCGGGCCGCCGTCGCCTGCTGCTCACCGCGGCGATCCTGACCCTGGCGATGATCGTCTTCACAACCTGGGGCTTCTCGCGCTTGAACACACTGACCTGCGGCCGCGACCGCGCGCCTTGCTCCCCGACCGAGATCAAGCTGGTCGCGGCGGAGCTGCTGATCCTGGTGGCTTACATGTTCAACGTGATCCTGGCGCTCGGCTCGGTGTTCGTCGCGGCGCCGTCGATCGCCGGGGAGATCGATTCCGGAATCGCGCTGGCGATGCTCCCCCGGCCGATTCGACGAAGCGACGTCGTTCTGGGCAAGTGGCTCGGGCTGGTGGTGCTGGTTGCAGCGTACGCGGCGATCACCGGTGCGCTCGAGTTCGTCGGGGTCGGGCTCGTCGTCGGCTACTCACCGCCGCGACCGGTTCTCGCTTTGCTGTTCCTGGTGAGCCAGGGGGTGGTGCTCCTCACCTTCGCCCTGCTCTGCAGCACCCGCCTCGCGCCGATGACGACCGGCATCGTCTCGCTGGTCCTCTTCGGGCTGGCCTGGATGGGAGGCATCGCCGAGGCGATCGGCCTGGCGTTCCAGAACCAGACGATCACCAACGTCGGCACGGTGATGGGCCTGCTGATGCCAACCGACGGCCTCTGGCGGGGCGTGATCTACAACATGCAGCCGGCGGCGGTGACGGCGCTGACCGCGACCAGCCGCGAGGCGGCGGCGAACCCCTTCGCGGTGACCGCGCCGCCAACGCCCGCCTACCTGGTCTGGGCGGTCGCCTGGGTCGTGGTCGTCATGGGCCTGACGATCTGGAGCTTCGCAAAGCGGGATCTGTAGACACGACAGTGTTTACGAAAGTAGCACTGACGTGCAGGAGGATTAGAGTGGAAGCTCCCATAAGGGTAACCGCCTGAGCAGAATCGACGAGATCCTATCCCACCGGCTCGTAGTACCCGTGTGGCTCTCGGCGTGTCACGACCTCTTGATCTAAACCGAGGCGAA
>JAJPKB010000135.1 GCA_021323915.1 Chloroflexota bacterium
AGACCGGGCCAAGTGGGTTGTGCGGCACCATCTTGATGTAATGAGTCTCACACCAGCCGGCAATCTTTTTGGCCTCGGTGAATCCGCCCACGACGCAGAGATCCAGTCGACAGAAATCAATCAAGTCGTCTTCGATGAGCTCACGAAGCTCCCACTTCCCAGCGTACAGCTCGCCGGTTGCGATCGGTACGCCGACCTGCTGCCGAAGCAGTCGAAAACTGTGGGCGTTCTCGGATCGCAACGGATCTTCGATGAAGAACGGCCGGTACCGCTCGGCCTGTCGGCAGAACACGACCGCCTCGGCCGGATCCAGGCGGGTGTGGACGTCCACGATAATCTCGATGTCGTCTCCGACCGCGGCTCGGACTGCCTCCATCTGTCGAAGGCCTCCGCGAATCGCTCGCGTCGGCTCGAAGAGCGATCCTTCCTGGGGAATGTCCCAGCGCGCGAACTTCCAGCCGTCGGCCTTCGTCTGGAGGCAGTGCTCCACGAGCGGCTCGACCTCGAAGCCGCGGGCCCGATTGTGCGGGTAGCAAACGACGCGGTCGCGCACGGCACCGCCAAGGAGCTTGTAGACCGGGAGTCCGACTGACTTTCCGAGAATATCCCAGAGGGCGATGTCGATCGCCGAGATGACGCTCCCGGCGATCTTGTTGGCCGGGTACGATCCGATTCGAAAGAGGATTTGCCACAGGTGCTCGATGCGCGTGGGATCCTGGCCGATCAAGAGTGGCTTGAGGTGCTCGAGGGCGCCCTCGGCGGCCAGCTCCTTATGGGTCAGCCCGGCCTCGCCGATGCCGGAGAGACCTTCGTCGGTGTCGACGACGACGATCTGGTAATTCCGGTTCGGTCCCCGGACCAGGAACATCTCGACGTTCGTGATTTTCACGCGCTACACACCCACCAATCAGCAATTTCCTCAGCTGGACGATGCGCCGGCTCATTCAGGTTGGGTTGGCCGCGGGCAGTTGGTATGCCCGTTCGGGGAAACGGCTCCGACCGCCCCGATTCAAGCTAGAGCCCTGCCAGGGCGGGGGTTTGGGGGTATCCCCCGAATCTTCCGTACCCCGGGGCGGGGTGGTCGGGCACGAATGCCGAATAGGTGTCCGTTTTCTGCTCTAGGCGCGCGGGAGGCCGACGATCTGCCCGCACTGATCTTGAATCTGCTTGACCCCGGCGTCGAAAGGCACGTCTCCATAAAAGACCTGATCGGCGAGATTCTGCCATTTGTCCTGCAGCTCGGAAAAGCGGAAGTTCCAGGGCATGGGGAAGGGCCCCTTGTTGGTGCTGTCCGAGAGCCACGTCGCCGCGCGTGACCAGATCGTACTCATCTTCTGAGCGGCCGCGGACTGCCAGATCGCTGGCCGCGACGGGACCGTTCCCATGGCGAAGCCCAGTTGGCCGCTTTCCTCCGACGTCTCGACGGTGATCAGATCGAATGCCTGATCTTTACTCTTGCTCTGAACCGACAGGGAGAACAGGGTCGCAAACGCCTCGTAACCACGCAGGCCGGTCGGTCCCTTGGGAGCCAGGACAACGTCCCACTTGAACTTGTCCTTGATCAGGCCCTGCGCTGGCACAAATGAGTAAACGCCGCTGGCCCAGAAAACGATCTTCCCGGCATAGAAGTCCATGCCCTGGGCCTGGGCCTCACTACGGTTAGGAGCGACCGCGGGCTTCGTCCGCAGCTCAATCTCCCATTGCATTGCCTGGAGGGCTTTGGGGTCGGTCGTCAGCGTCAGTTGCTTGGCATCCTGGGAAAGAATGTCTCCACCCAGCGTCCGGGCGAGACATGCGAAGTCGTAGTAGTTCTCGGTGAGGAAGTTCGTACCAAACACGTGGTTCTTGGTGTCGGTGACCTTTTTGCACAAATTCGTGAAGTCGTCCATCGTCCAATCGTCGGTTGGCGGCGTGACTCCCCGATCGGCCAGGATATCCTTGTTGAAGAACAGCGTATTCTGGTTGCCATAATTGCAGTCGTAGGGCAGCCCGTAGAGCTTTCCCTCGAGCTGCCCATCGACAACGCTCGTCTTGAAAAATTGCGACAGGTCGACCTTGGCAGCCTTGACATAGCTGTCCAGTTGCTCAAACGCTCCCTTATAGGCAGTGTAGGCGAACCACTTATTGCCGCTGTAGAGAACGTCGGGGAGCGTGTTGGTCGCCAGCATCGTCAACTGCTTCTTCGGCATGTCACCGTACGCCACCTGGAAGACCTGGACGTTAATCTCTGGATGTTGCTGAGCAAACGTCTTTGCTTGCTGCGCCTGCCAGGCGAAGGAGGACTCGGGGCGAACCGCGATACTGATGGACACCTGTCCAGATGGTTTGCTGGTTGCCTGCGCAGGCGCGGCCGCGGAGGCTGTTGGTCGCGCAGTTGTCGATTGAGGTGCGCTGGTCGGTGAGACTGGGGCCGCGGAGCCGCATGCTTGAAGGAGCGACAGCATCGCAGGTAGACCGCCCAGCGCGATGAGTAAGCGACGGCGTGACCACGGTGATGAGTTCATCGATCCTCCATCTCTCGCGAACGTCGGCGGCAGACACCAGATCTGGCATTAACTTGTCAGGTGACCTTCCGAATCCTAACACTTGAATTCTGAACGGTCAATACTCTTCATCCACGTCATCCAGCGAAACGAGCGCGACCCGAGGACCGACCGGGCGTGATGCCCTCGCCGGCGCTTGACGGGATCCGCCGTCCTTGGTACGCTGCATGCGGGAATATTCATCAGGAGACCTGATAAGTTGCCGTCCGAATTGGTCCGCGCCAACCTCTCGGAGCAGCTCGCCGCGAGCCTCCTTAACGCCATCCTCGATAAGCAGTTTTCCCCCGGCAGCCTCCTTCCCTCGGAGGCTGAGCTCGCCGTTCGCTTCCGCGTTAGCCGCCCGGTTATCCGGGAGGCGGTTCGCGTGCTGGCGACGCGGGGTCTGGTTCGGCCCGAACAAGGGCGTGGGGTCGTCGTGCTCGAGCCGAACGGACGGGTGATGCTCGACCACCTGGTGCTGTCCGGCGTCTGGCGCCAGGTGCCGATCAAGGGGCTATGGGAGACGAGGCAGGTGCTCGAAGTGGCGATCGCGGGCCTGGCTGCGGAGAGGCGGACCGAGGCGGATCTGGCCGACATGGTGAGCGCGCTGGCTAGCATGCGTCAGAGCGTCGAGTTGGGCGCAGAGGAAAACGTTCTCGCCGATGTGGAGTTTCACCGGGCCCTGCGCGATGGGGCCCACAACGACTTCCTGGCCCTAGTCATGGAGCCGATCGCCCAGCTTTTTCGGATCGTGCTCCGCGCTTTCGTGGCGCGAGGAGCCGGGCGAGTTGGTGCACCTCGCGGACCGGAGAGCGCCGAGGAGTGGCCCGCCTGGAGCTACCGGAGCCACGTGCGCCTGTTCGAGCGGATCCAGGCAGGCGACGCCGCGGGCGCGCGGGACGAGGTCCGCGATCACATCGTGGCATCGTCGTGGCGATGGCAGGCTCAGCTGGAGCTTACCCTCGACGAGCTGGTGGATAGCTGGCCGCTTGGCGGGTTTGACGATGGCGACACTCCGACCGGACCGCGCGGCGAGGTGGGAAACGTCTGATGAAGGATTTGTACCCGCTTTTCGGGGTAGTCGCGATCGTGAACAGCCCCTTCAACGACGACGACCGTCTCGACGTCGGAGCGATCGAGCGAGGAGTGGAAGATCGAATCGCCGCGGGGGTCTCCGGACTGCTGGCGCCGGCCGTGGCGAGCGAAGTGGACAAGCTCAGCTTCGAAGAGCGCCGAGCCATGGTGCGCGCCATCGTCCGGCAAACCGCGGGTCGGGTGCCCATCGTCGCCGGGGCCAGCGCGGCGTCGTCGAACGAATCGATCGCCATGGTCGAGCTCGCGGCGGATCTGGGTTGCGCCGGGGTGATGGTCCAGGCGCCGCTTTCGATGCGCGACGACTCGAGCTCCTTGAGGCGATATTTCGAGGAGATCGCGCGGGCCGGCGCGCCCATGCTGATGATCCAGGATCTGGAGTGGAACGGCCCCGGGTTGCCGGTGGAGACGATCCGGATGCTCTTCGAGGAAATCGACGCCTTCCGGTGTTTGAAGGTGGAGGTGGTTCCGGCTGGGCCGAAGTATACGGCGGTTCTCCGAGCGACGGATGGCCGACTCAACGTCTCGGGAGGATGGGCCTGTACCCAGCTGATCGAAGGCCTCGACCGTGGCGTTCACGCCTTTATGCTGACCGGTCACTACTGGGTCTTCGTGGAGATACTTCGACGCTACCACCTAGGCCGGCGGGCCGATGCCCGCGCCCTGTTCGAGCAGCTGCTGCCCATGCTGGTGTTCGGAAACCAGCACATCGACGTCTCCAATCAATTCCTGAAGCTCCTGGCCGTTCGAGAGGGGATCTTTCGGAACGCCCGCCTGCGCCGGCCAGCGGTCCGATTCGACGA
>JAJPKB010000097.1 GCA_021323915.1 Chloroflexota bacterium
CGGGGCGATCGGCCGACGCGCGCTGCCCGACTCTCGGGCGGCAGGGGATCGGCCGGGCCACCGTACTTCCCGGTCAGGACGCCGCCCGCCAGCGGGCTGTACGTCACCAGGCCAAGGCCAAGCGCCTGACAGGTGGGCGCCATCTCCCGCTCGGCGGTGCGGTCCAGAAGGTTGTAAAGCGCCTGCGCACAGGAGACCGTCGCCAGGTATCGCCGTTCAGTGATCCAGAGCGCGTCCACTACTCGCCAGGCCGGGTGATTCGACAGGCCGACGTACCGAACCTTGCCCGAGCGAACCAGGTCGTCGAACGCGCCAAGCATCTCTTCCAACGGAACTTCGGGGTCGGGCTGGTGAGCGTAGTAGACGTCGACGTAGTCGGTTCGGAGGCGGCGCAGGCTTCCCTCGATCGCCGCCACGATCTGCCGCCGGGACATCCCGTGGTCGCTCGGGCCGCCGGTTCGAAACTGGCGGGGATCGTAGCGCTTCTTCGTCGCCAGGATGACCTCATGCCGGCGCCCAACCAGCGCCTCCCCGACCGCCTCTTCCGACGCGTTGTACCGCGGGCGCATGTAGATCTCGGCGGTATCGACGAAGGTGACGCCGAGATCCAGCGCCCGGTGAACGATCCGAATCGACTCGTCAACCGGAATGAAGCTGCCGAAGTACACCGTTCCGAGACAGATCGTCGAGACGGTGAGGCCAGTCGAGCCCAGGATTCGGTACTTCAGGGGTGTTCCTCGCCAGCGACGCGATGCTTCGCACTCGTTACGATTGAGTCGGCTCGAGGGTGTCGAGCAGCAGCGTCGCCGAGCCGCGGAGCCAGAACGCCGGCATCGTGTAAGGATTCTTGCTGGTCGGCCAATTCGTCCAATAGGTCGTGCTGACTGGAATGATCACGAAGTCCTGGACCAGCGGGATCACCGGCAAGGCCGGGATCCACTGCTCCATCGCCTGCCGGTAGAAGGTCATGAACTGCTGATCGGTCCCTTGCAGCTTGGCCATTCCCTCGACGGCCTTGTCGAAAATCTCGTTCTTCCACCGGAACGGGTACTGGGCCGGCTGCCCAGTCGGTGCCGAGTTGCGGCTGTGGTACTGCTCGAGCGTGATGTAGGGATCGCGCAGACTCCCCTGCTGGCCGTTCATGAACGCGTCTTCGGTGCCGAGCTGCTGGATCGTCGCCTCGTCGGCCGGCGACTTGAACGCCGCGTCGAAGCCGGCCTTGCGGAGCTGGGCGATGAGCACCGGCACGTAGTTGTCGAAGAACCCAGCCGGGGTCACGACCAGCAGTGGGAAGCGCTTCCCACCCTTCGCCCAGAACCCGCCCTGGTCCTTCGCGTAGCCCTTGGACTGCATGATCTGGGCGGTCTTGTTCGGATCGTGGTCGTCGATCGGATACTTCTGGAGCAGATCCGACACCGCGTCGTAGAACGGCTTCAGCGCGGCGTTCGTCTCGAGCGGCAGGACCGCGCCCGCGCCGTCGCCCTGGAAGCCGATATCGACGATCTGCTTGCGGTCGATCGCGTGGTTGATTGCCCAGCGAATGTCGGGATCGTCGTAGGGCGCCTTGGAGCAGTTGAAGCCCAGGTATTCCGGGAACGAAGCGATCCAGCCCCAGGGATGGGACTTGTCCGGCGTCCGCACGATGACCTTCGGGTTCTGCGCCATCACCGTCGTTGCATCCGCCGGCTGAAGCTGATGGGTCGCCTCGGCTTGATTGGCGATCAGCAACTGGGCCAGCTTCGAGTCCTCGAAGCGCGGCAGGACGATGACGCGCTTCATCTTCGGCAGCGGATGGAAGCCGGTCTTCGCGCCCCACCAGTCGTCGCGTCGGTCCCAGATCTTTTGCTGGGGGCTCGAATAGACCAGCTTCCACGGTCCGGTCACCACCGGCCAGCCCTTGGCCAGGTCCAGGTTCGTGAAGGTGAGCGGATCTTGACCCTTGAAGATGTGCTCCGGCACGATCGGGAAGCCGTGGTCTTCGTACCACTGGAAATACTGGAACATGAAGCTCGGGTTCGCCGAGGTCAGGGTGATCTTGAGGGTATGGTCGTCGAGCGCGACGATGTCCTTCACCCACTCCTTCATCTCGAAGGAGAAGTTCAGCTTCGGGGCGTTGTCCTTCAGCATGTTGATGGTGAAGACCGCGTCGTTCGCGGTGAACGGCTGGCCGTCGCTCCAGGTGACGTTGGGGCGCAGCTTAATCGTCAGCTCGTCGTAGGTGTCGCTGTACTGGTAATCGGTCGCGAGATAGGGAATCTCGCCGTTCTTGCCGGTCAAGCCGGGGGGCGCGGTTACCTGGTCGGTCCACCATTCGTTGTAGTAATAGAACGACTCGAAGGCGAAGTGCCAGCCGGTGCGCTGGGCGCCGATCAGGAACGGATTCGCGATCGCCGCGTCGTTCATCTGGTTGACGCTGTCCGAGACGCTCACGATCAAGGTCTCGTTCCGGGGAACGCTGGCGACCTGCGGCTGGGCCGCCTGGGTCGGCGCAACGGTCGCCGCCGGTTGGCTCGTCGCGACAGCCTGGGATTGTGGCGTTGCCGTCGGCGCGCTGGCCGCGGCCGCGGCGCTAGTAGGCGCGGCAGGTGCCGCGGCCGAGGGCGCCTGGGTCGCGGCCGGGCTCGACGGTCCGCCACAGGCCACCAGAATGGCGCTCATCGCGCCGACTCCGCTTCCGAGCAATACCTGGCGCCGGGTCATCTGCCTTCGCATGTCTCGTGCGTCCTCTCTTTACGAATCTTGTTTCGTTGACGACAAGGCTGGCGCGGTTCCGACGGCACAGAATATATCCGCGACCATGTGCGTCGTCAAGAAGGTGAATCGTGGCGAGGGAAGGATCCGGTTGCCCTACGGCGCGGCGATCCTCAAACGGTAACCCACGCCCGGTTCGGTCTGAATGAGCTGGCTACCGAGCTTTTTTCGCAGGGAAGTGATCACCGGACGAAGGTAATGGACCTCGGCGTGGTACTCCGGTCCCCACACCCGGTCGAGGAGCATCTCGTGGGTCAGAACCCGGCCGGCGTTGAGAACCAGGTGCTTGAGCACCTCGTACTCGATCGGCGTGAGGTGGACTTCCTGGCTGTCGACGGTGACCAGGCGTTTACTTATGTCAACTTTTACGCTGCCAACCTGGACCGGTTGGTCGGACGACGAACGCGCGAGGTGGCGGAGCGCTACCCGAATCCGTGCGTTCAGCTCCTGGAGGCCGAACGGCTTGGTCAGATAGTCGTCGGCGCCGACTCCGAGTGCGCGCACTTTGTCGGCTTCCTCGCCCATTACCGAGAGGACGATGATTGGCACCTCCGACCAGGTGCGAATGTGCTCGATCGCGGTGAGACCGGTCATCTTCGGCATTGCGAGGTCCATCAACACGACGTCCGGATGCCAGCGCTCAACCTGTCTCACTCCTTCGAGCCCGTCCGTCGCCACTTCGACGTCGTAGCCCAGCGCTTCCAGGCCGCGCCGGACCGTGATTCGAACGCTCGACTCATCGTCCACGAGGAGAATGCGGGGGCGCGGTCCGGTCATGGCCGCCAGCCGTCGGGCGCGGGCACGAGAACCGGCGCCGCTTCGGTGCGTGGCGGCGAGGGGAGCGTGAAGGTGAAGGCCACCCCGCGCCGCCCGACGTTCTCCGCCCAGATGTGACCGCGGTGGGCCTCGACGATTCCCCGGGCGATCGCCAGCCCCA
>JAJPKB010000003.1 GCA_021323915.1 Chloroflexota bacterium
ATTCGGTCATCGGTGAGCCGGATCGGGGGCGCCTGCACGTGAGCGTGGGCAACCCGTGTGAAAGCGAATACTTCACCTACGAGCTGTGAAGGCATTCGCGCGAAACGGTAGCAGGGCCTCATCCGGCGAGGAAAAGGAGGAAAGTCGTGAACGTCATGCCGTCCAAGCCGCCAGTTCGATTCTCGCGTCGGACGTTCCTCGGGGTAGCCTCGGTCGCGGCAACGGGTGCGCTGGTTATCGCCTGTAGCAGCCCCACGGCAACATCTACTGCCCCGACCGCCGCGCCGACACACGCGACCAAACCAACGGGAGCTCCGCCGTCCACGGTCGCTTCTCCCGTCGCGGCACAGCCGACGGCGGGAGGTACGCAGGTCACGCTTCGATACGGGACCTTCTGGCCGCAATATCGCCTCGACATCATGTCGACCGGCCTCAAGGTTTTCGAGGGGAAGTGGCCCAACATCAAGATCAGCCTCGAGGGCTCCGGATCCCAGTTCTCCGACAAGCTGACGACCCAGCTCGCCTCCGGCACGGCTCCCGACACCGCGATCTGCGACGGCAGCCTCAATATCCTCTACGCCGACCAGGGCCAGGCGCTCGATGTCACCGACCGCCTGAGGGCCGACAATATCGATATCACCAAGCTGTCCTGGATCAACGGGTACGAGATCCTGTCGTCCAAGGTCTTCGCCATGCCCTGGGTGCTCAGCCCGCACGCGTGGTACTTCAACAAGACAATGCTCAAACAGGCGGGGGCGAAGGATCCGTGGGACGACCTCAAAGGCGAGTGGACCTGGGCTGATTTCCGGGACATGCTGCTCAAGGTCACGGCGCTGCCGCCCAAGGACGGAAAGATCAAGATCTACGGTGCCAAGCTCGGCCTCGATCAGATGGCCTATCAGCTCTGCGGATTCATCTTCTCCAACGGCGGCCATGATTACACGTTGCAGCCCTTCCAGTATACCTTCGATGATCCCAAGCTCATCGAGGCGTGCGAGTTCGTTTACAACACCTTGTTCTTCCAGGACAAGACCATCCTGCCGCCGGACCAGGCGACGGCACTGAGCCAGGGCGGGGTAACGGACCCGTTCTCCGCGGGTATCGTCGGGTTCATGGAGGATAGCACCGGTCGGCTGACGATCACGCGTGACAGCGTCAAGAATGCCTTCGAGTGGGACGTCGTCCGCATGCCCAAGGCCTCGGCATCGTCCGGTCCGAGCCGGGCGAATTTCGCCGCGAATGCCAACTTTATTTACTCGAAGACCCCCAATCCGGACGACGCGTATCTCGCGCTCAAGTTCCTGGCCGGCTACTCGATGCCCGACATGCAGGTGATCCTGGCGCAGCAGAAGCTGCTGCTCCCGTCGCTCAAGACGGCAGGGCGCAACCAGTTCAATACTCCACCCCCCGTCCACGTCTCGTCGTTCATCACCGGGGGCTTCACCTCCGGTGAGCTGATGCACTACAAGGTAGCCCAGACGGACCAGTTGATGACCACGGAGCTCGATAAGGCGATCCTGGGCCAGCAGACGATCCGACAGACCCTGCTCAACCTCAATCCACAACTTAACAAGCTGATCGAGATCGGGAAGTCCCGCCAGTTTGACACCTCCAACTACAGCTTCGACACCTGACCCGGCCATGCCTATCCCGGGCCCTTTTTCGCGGGACGATGCACCCATCGTCCCGCCACGGCCGCGGCCCTCCCGATACATCCTTGATGAGTGAGAGACCAGCGTATGTCAGATCAAGAGAGGGTAATGTCTGCTGCCGCGGCGTTAACCCGTGGGCACCGTCGCTTCAAACGCGATTGGCTGATCGCCTACCTCTTTCTCAGTCCGTGGGCGATCGGCTTCGTGGTGTTCACTGCCGGCCCGTTCGTCGCATCGCTGGTCCTCAGCTTCAGCCAGTGGGACCTCCTGGTCCCGCCCAAGTGGGTTGGTCTGGGTAACTACGTCCAAATCTTCACCGACGATCCCCATTTCGCCAAGACGCTCTTCAACACTGCCTACTACGTGTTGTTCCAGGTGCCCGGCTCCAACCTCATCGCTTTCTGCCTGGCCCTTCTCCTCAACCAAAAGCTACGCGGCATCGCAATCTTTCGAACGCTCTTCTATCTTCCGACGGTGACGAGCGGTGTCGCCACCGCGGTGCTCTGGATGTGGATCTTCAACAGTAACTACGGTCTTCTGAACATCGCCCTGGCGAGCATCGGTATCCACGGGCCGAATTGGCTGTTCAGCACCACCTGGTCGCTGCCGGCGCTCATCATTATGAGTTTCTGGACCGTGGGTAACCCGATGATCATCTATCTGGCCGGGCTCCAGGGAGTACCCCAGCACCTCATCGAGGCCTGCGAGATCGACGGCGGCGGCTGGTGGACCAAGATTCGGCACATCACCATCCCGATGATCACACCGAGCATTTTCTACAACGTGGTCATGGCGATCATCGGCTCGTTCCAGGTCTTCACTGCCGCCTTCGTCATCACGAACGGTGGGCCGGCCGAGAGCACCCTGTTCTATGTGCTCTACCTCTACTGGACAGCGTTCCGCGACCTGAGCATGGGATACGCCGCGGGCCTGGCGTGGATCCTCTTCCTGATCATCCTGGCCCTCACCGCGGTGCAATTTGGTCTCGCGCGACGCTGGGTCTACTACGCGGGCACGCGTTGAGAGGAGATGCGACTCGATGTCAGCCTTCGCCTACCCTTCAGCGGCGAGGCCCACCCGTCAGACAGTCTGGGAGTATGCCCGACAGACGATGAGTCGGGTGATGGCCTATCTGGTGACAACCGCACTGGCGGCCCTTTTCGTGACGCCGTTTCTCTGGATGGTTTCGACGTCGTTGAAGTCCCAGCCCGACCTTGTCCAGATTCCACCGCGCTGGATTCCCGACCCGATCATGTGGGAGAACTACTCCAGGGCGTGGACCGCCGAACCTTTTAACCGGTTCCTGGCGAACACCATCGTCTACACGGTTCTAGCCACGACTGGCCTGCTCGTTTCCAGCTCGCTCGTCGCCTACGCCTTCGCCCGGCTCGAGTTCCCCGGACGCAAGCCGTTGTTCATCCTCGTTCTCTCAACGGTTATGCTCCCCTCGCAGGTCACGCTGATTCCCCAGTACATCCTTTTCCGGGAGCTGGGCTGGCTCGACACCCTGAAGCCATTAGTCGTGCCGGCGTTCTTTGGGTCGGCCATCTACATCTTCTTGATGCGCCAGTTCTTTATGACCATTCCGATGGAGCTCGACGAGTCGGCCCTGATGGACGGCGCCAACCGCTGGGACATCTTTGCCCGGATCATCATGCCGCTCTCCAAGCCGATTGTCGTCACGATCATCGCCTTCTCGTTCGTCAGTCACTGGAACGACTTCTTTGGCCCGCTGATCTACTTGAACCGCCCGGACAGCATGACGTTAGCGGTGGGCCTTTTGCTCTTCAAGGGCGACGTTGATACGCTCTTTCACCTGCTGATGGCCGCCTCGGTGATCGTGCTCGTCCCGGTGATCGTCGTCTTCTTCGTCGCCCAGCGGTACTTTGTCTCGAGCATCACGATGACCGGTCTACGCGAGGGATAGCTACGTGCCTGAGCCTTACCGAGCTACTGTCGGCCGCAACTCAAGGACTGGAAGGCAGATTGGACCCCGCAGGTGCGTACGATCGGGGACGCCAGGTTCAAAGTCCTGACGTAGACGGCCTGGAGGTGACGACCATCGGTGCTGTTGTGCTGGCCGACTGCGTCGAACGCGTGACGCGGCTACCCGGACTGGTCGTCTTTCGAGCGTTCGCCGATCGACCGTCCTTTATCCTTTGAGAGCCCCGATCGTGATCCCGCGAAGGAAATAGCGCTGGAACGCGAAGAAGACGATCAACATCGGAATGGCCATGTAGGTCGAAGCAGCCATGGTGGCGCCATAGTTGGTGTGTAGCTCGCTCTGGGAGGATTGGACGATCGCGAAGCCGACGACAAGCGTTCGCATATCCGCGGTGCTGGTGATGATCAGCGGCCAGAGGAAGGCGTTCCACTGGCTAACGAACGCGAAGATGCCCAGCACGGCAATGCCAGGCTTGGCCAACGGGACGATGATCCGCCAGAAAAGATCGATCTCCGAGCAACCGTCTATCTTGCCGGCAGCAATCACCTCGTTTGGCAATGTCTGGATGAACTGGCGCATGAGAAATGCCCCGAAGGGAGCAGTCAGCCCGGGAGCGATCAAGCCAACGTACGAGTTGATGAGGTGCCAGCCCGCCATCATGGTGTAAAGCGGGACGAGCAGCGCGAATCCGGGGACCATCATCGAGCTGAGGTACACCCAGAAGATGAGATCTCGGCCGTGAAAACGCCTCTTCGCGAAGCCATAGCCAGCCATCGTCGAGAAAAGTAGTTGCGCGAGGGTGACCGCGCCGGCCACGATCACACTGTTGAGGGTCCAGCGTATCACCGGGTAGCCAAGGAGGGCCTCGGAAAAGTTCTCCAGGGAAATCGAGCTCGGAATCCACTCCGGCGGCAGGCTCATCACCGTGCTCGGGGGCTTGAACGCCGTCGTCACCATCCAGTAAATCGGAAACAGGCTGACGACCGCCCAGGCGGTCAGGGCGACGTAGGCGATGATCAAGATGACTTTTTCGGCCGGCGTCGAATCGCGCAATGTCCGGATCATCTCAATACTCCACGTCGCTGGCGAAGATACGAAACTGGAGAAGCGCGATCGCAACGGTCACCACGAGCAAAAGCACCGCGACCGCCGAGGCCGATCCGAAATCGAACATCGTAAAGCCTCGGTCGTAGATGAAGAAGACAAGGTTCGCCGTCGCGTAGTTTGGCCCACCTCCGGTCATCACGTAGATCTCGGTAAAGATCTGGAGCGCGCCAATCGTTCCGGTGATCGCCACATAGGCAATCGCCGGCTTTA
>JAJPKB010000323.1 GCA_021323915.1 Chloroflexota bacterium
AGGAATCCGCCGGCGCGGCCGTCTCGGTCAATCCGCGCGATCAGTCGATGCTCGCTCCCCTGCTACGGGACGTCGTCGCGACGCTCGGCGACACGTCCACGGGAAAGGGATACCAGGTGCTCCTGGCGGACGTCGAGGCGGGCGTGGTCCAGCCGGACCATCTGCGCCAGCTCGAAAGCTTCCTGGAGATGGGACTGCACACCGGTCGTTTCCGCGCCCGGTTTGGCGCCCTTGGCGAGGAGGCGCTTGTTCGGCTCTTCCACCAGACTCCCAAGGGAGCGATCGTCGCCGGCTCGGTGAGCGCGGTGAACCGCGCGCTCGCCGCGGTCGCCGGTCAGACCATCGAGCGTCTCGACCTCAGCACCCACGGCCCCGGCCGTTACGCGCTCGCCGTCGAGACCGACCGCGGGCGCCTGACCCTCCACCTGGAGCCAAACGGCGTCCGGATCGGCGACGTCGAGCTGGCGATCTGAATCCACGCGGCAGAAAGCTAGCGAAAGACCGCCGCCAGATCGATCTCCAGTTCTGGAAACAGCGCTGGCCGGAACAGCTCGCCAGCGTGGATAACTCGCTCCTGGTAGCCCCCGTCGGGCTGGAGCACGCACTCGACGACCGCGCGGGACCGCGGGTCGACCATCCAGTAATGATGCACGCCAAGCTGAGCGTAGATCTCGCGCTTCTTCCGTCGATCGTAGTCCTCGGTACTCGGAGAAAGCACCTCGACGACCAGGTCCGGGATGATCCGGATCCAGTCGTCGCGGTCGATTCCCTCGAAGCGGCCTTTCCCAAAGTACATGATGTCTGGCGCCAGATAGATGTCTCGGTCGGCGACGACGAGATCCGCATCGGGAATCACCCGGCCGAGACCGTGTTCTCTGGCGTAGGTGGTGAGGATGGTCGAGAGCTCGTTGGCCGCGGCCTGGTGGCCCGACCGCGCGCGTGGCGCTACGTACAACACCCCGTCGATGATCTCGTAGTCCTGGTCGTCGGGCAGCGCCTGGTAATCCTGGAAGGTGAGGCGGCGCTGCATGACCTTCTCCGGCACCATAACCATCTCCTGGACCTCCTGAAGAAGCAGGGGGCGCATCGTCGATGCGACGACCAACGCGCCCCTCTGTTTCACCCCCTAATCTACAGCCCGATCGAGATCGCCTTGACCTCGAGGAAGTGGTTGATGCCTTCGCTGCCGTTCTCGCGGCCGAGTCCGCTCTCCTTGTAGCCGCCAAACGGAATGTGCGCGCCGACTGGGACCGGGTCGTTGGCGCCGACGATGCCGTAGTCCAGTCGCTCCGAGACCCGGAAGATTCGACCGACGTCGCGGGCGTAGAAGTAGGCGGCCAGCCCGTACGGCGTGTCGTTCGCCATCGCGATCGCCTGATCCTCGGTGTCGAAAGTCATCACCGGCAGCACCGGGCCGAAGGTCTCTTCGTAGGTCACCTTCATCGCCGTCGTCGCGTTGCCGAGGACGGTCGGCTCGTAGAAGTAGCCGTTCAGGCCATCGCTCAGGGTCGCTGGCTTTCCACCAGTCAAGACCGCGGCGCCCTTGCTGCGTGCATCCGCGACGTGCTCCTGGACCTTGGCGAAGCCGCGCTCGTCGATCAGGGGACCGACCTGGGTGCCCGCGTGCAGGCCATTACCGAGCTTAAGACCGCCCGCGAGCTGCGCGACCTTCGCGGTAAACACGTCGGCGACCGAGCGCTGGACGAGGACTCGGTTGGTGCAGATGCAGGTCTGGCCGGCGTTGCGGAACCGCGAAAGGACCGCCGCCTGGGCCGCCTTATCGAGATCCGCGTCGTCGAAAACGAGGAACGGCGCGTGGCCGCCCAGCTCGAGCGAGACACGCTTCACCGTTCCCGCGGCCTGGGCGAGAAGCTGCTTGCCGACCTCGGTCGAGCCGGTGAAGGTCAGCTTGCGCACCAGCGGATTCGTCGCGAGCTCGGTACCGATGCCGGCCGAGTCGGTGCCGGTGATGAGATTGACCACGCCGGCCGGAAAGCCAGCCTCCTGAAGAATCTCAAACGTCAAGGCTGCCACCAGGGGAGTCGCCCGGGCCGGGCGCAGGACCGCAGTGCAGCCAGCCGCCAGCGCCGGTCCAAGCTTGCGCGTCACCATGCTCAGTGGAAAGTTCCAGGGGGTGATCGCCGCCACCACGCCCAACGGCTGCTTGATCGTCAGCACTCGCCGGTCGTCGAAGGCTGTCGGCACGACTTCCCCGTAGATTCGGCGCGCTTCCTCGGCGTTCCACTGGAAGAATGACGCGGCCGAAGCCACCTCGCCGCGCGACTCCGGGAGCGGTTTGCCGTTCTCCTGGGTCAGCACCCTGGCCAGCTCGTCGGTGCGCTGGGTCATCAGCTGAGCTGCCCGGGCCAGGAGCACCGCCCGCTTGTCGGCGGTTGTCCGCGACCAGGCGGGAAACGCTCGGTGGGCGACTTCGATCGCGCGCCGGGTCTCGGCGACGCCGCCGTCGGCGACTCTCGCCAGGATCTCGCCGGTGGCCGGATTCTTCACCGCGAACGTCTTGCCGCTGTCGGCGTCCTGCCACTCGCCGTTGATGAACAGGCCGTACGTCTTCGTTTCGACTGCCATTCCTACCTCGAATAACCGCTAACGTCGGTTGATCGGTCCAAATCTTAGCATACCCGCCGAAGCCGATCAGCCGCGCAGCAGCGATGCCCCGGCGTCGATCAGGAACTCACCGCCGGTGATGTTCCGGCTCGAATCCGAGGCAAGGAACAGAGTCAGCTCGGCTACTTCGTCGGTCGTCGCCGGTCGACCGGTCAGCGGTGGGAACGGTCGTGGCATCTTGATGTCGTAGGTCACCTTTTCGAGGTTGCGACGGTAGGTCCGCTCTCGGATGTTCGTCGCCACTCCACCCGGCAGGATCGCGTTAACTCTGATCCCCCAGCGCGCCAGCTCGGCGGCCGCCATCTTCGAGAACGCCACCTGACCGGCCTTCGACGTCGAGTAGCACGAATAGCCGGGCAGCGAGAAGATCACGTTTCCGTTGATCGATGCGGTGATGATGATCGATCCGCCGCCGGCGTTCCGCAAGAACGGTATCGCGTGCTTGATCGTCAGAAACGTGCCGGTCAGGTTCGTCTCGATCGTCAGGTGCCACTCTTCGAGCGTCATCTCTTCGATCGGCGTCTGCATGCCGTTGATGCCGGCGTTGGCGAAGACCACGTGCAGACCGTCGAGGCGTTGCGCCGCGCCCTGCACCGCCTGCCGGATCTGCTCCTCGTTCGAGACGTCGGCCACGAAAGCTTCAGCTCGGCCGCCCTCGGCCTGAATCGCCTGGGCGACGGCCTCGGCCGCCTCCCGTCGCAGATCGACAACCGCCACCCGGGCGCCCTCGCGGGCGAACGCGCGCGCCGCCCCCTCGCCAATGCCAGACCCGCCGCCGGTGACCAGCGCCACCTTCCCATCCAACCGCACCGCTCAGATCCCCCTACTTTCCATCATCGTCATCGCACAAACGCTGTCTCGAGTATCCGATAGGCCGCCGATTGCAGAATCAGGGCAACCGGCGCGGCCCAGAGGGCGCCCGGTGCCCCGCCCTGGCCGGGCGCTATCGACCAGTGATTGTAACAAACGTGAGGCAGCTACTCTAGATCGGGCGATCGGTGAACGCCCGCCAGCGCGAAACAGGCGCCGAGCGATACGCCAAAGCCCACGGAGGTCGACACGAGCTGGACCGTGGGATCCGTTTCGGTCAGCCAGGGCCAAAAAAGGGTGCCCAGCACGTAAAAGATGAAGAGCCAGAGGCCGCCGCCGTAGGTCCAACCGGCGATGATCAGCGTCCCCACCGTCGCGGCGAGCCCCGGATAACGATGGGTGAGCCCCGCGAACACCAGCCCGAACGCGGTCGCGCTGATCAACACCACGAGCGTTCCGACGAGGGTGGCGCTGGCGACCGACGTCTCGGCGGCGAACGCGCGCTCGCCAAGGACGACGCTGGCGAACAGGCGGAACGGCACGTCGATCGGCTTCCCGCCAAGCGCCGCGAAGATCTGCTCGACCATCATGTAGACAATGCCAGCCGCGGCTCCCCCGAACGCTCCGATCCTCCAGATCCGTGGCGACATTGGCACCCCGCCCTCGCCGGCCGCATATCCCATACCCGGAATTGGCGAACTCGCACCTTCAGTCCCTATAATTCTAGTGTTATGTCCCACCCACCTGCTGTTCCACTCGATCGAATCGATCTCGACGATGCCCCCTTCGTCGGCACGAAGGCGGCCACGCTCGGCCATCTCGTCCGCTCGGGGATCCCGGTGCCCAATGGCTTCGTCGTTCCGACGACCATCTATCAGAGCTTCATCCAGGCGAACGGCCTGACCGACGCTATCGTCGATCTCGAACGGGCAGCGCGCGCTATGGGCGACTCGACGTCCCTGAGGTCGCTGGTCGAACGGATCGAGGGCACCTTCGAGCGAGGCGAGATTCCCCCGCCGGTGGTCGGCGCCCTCCGCGCCGCCTTCCGAGAGACGGTTCGGGAGACCGGCGCGGTCGTCGTGCGCTCGTCGGCAATCGGCGAGGATCTACCGGAAGCTTCTTTTGCCGGTCAGCACTCGACGGTGCTGAACGTTCGGGCGTTCGACGGACTGATCCGGGCTTTGCGTCGCTGCTGGGCGTCCAGCTTCAGCCTGTCCGCCGTTTGCTATCGTGCGCGCCTGAAACCGGCCGAGCGCCCGACCTCGATCGCGGTGCTGGTTCAGGCGCAAATCATCTGCCATGCCGCCGGTACCATGTTCACCGTCGATCCGCTCGACGATGCCCCTCACCTCGTCGTCGAGGCGGTCTGGGGGCTTGGCGAGGCGCTTGCCCAGGGAGAGGTCAGTCCCGACCGTTACCTGGTGGATCGCGACACGCTGGCTGAGTCGGCACGCCCGAGGATCGGCGACAAGCGTTGCCAACGGGTTCTCGACTTCTCGACCGGCACGCGGTTGAGCGCGGTGCCGCTCTGGCGCCGTCGTCGGCCGGTCCTCAATCGAACCCAGCTGAGCGGGCTCGCGCTGCTTGGCCTTCAGATCGAAGAGCGGCTGGAGGCGCCCCAGGACGTGGAATGGGGTCTGGCCGGCGGACGGTGGTTCATCTTTCAGGCGCGACCGGTCACGACGCGCCCCGACGTCGCGCGTGACGAGACCTCGTCCCGCTTGAACGCCCGCGAGTGGACGAGCGGCTTCCTCGACGAGCGTCTCGCCGACCCGGTCTCTCCATTGGGTTGGTCGATCCTTCAACGCGACCTGGAAGAGATCGCCTTCCGCGAGCCGCTCCGCATGCTCGGGGTCGATCCCGCCGAGCTGGAGCCGATCACGCGCCTGTGGAAAGGCCGCCCCTACGTCTACGTCGCGGTCTTCGAAGCCCTGTACAAGCTATTCCCTGACGCGCTCCTGCCGGAAGATGCCGACCGCTTCTTCCCCGGCCGCGACGCCGGCCGCCGCCGCCGGGCATCGGCGCCACGGTCGCTGCTCTCGCCGCGGATCTGGCTTGGCCTGCTCGGCGCGATGGCGCGCGATCCGCTGACGGTCTCGCCGTTTCACAACGACGGCAACTGGGAGCGGTTCGAACGTCGCTACGTGCGAGCGATGGCCGAGGTCGGGTTCGTCGTCGGCGTGCTGGAGCGCGAAGCGGCGCCAGACCCGCGGACGATCCTGGACCTGATTGGCGAAGTGGAGCAGCTCAATCGTCGGTTGCTGCGCATTCATCGATGGAGCCTGACCTTTGCCGAGGTCTGGTACTCGGTCCTGCGTCGGGTCGCGCGCTGGCTGATCGGCACGGCCCGCGCGCAAGACGTCTGCGCCGCGGCGGTCGCCGACCTCGACGATTATTCGGTTCAGCTGAACCGGGCGCTGGCGCGGCTCGCCGCCCTGGCCGGATCCTCACCTGGTGAGGAGTTCCAGAAGGCGCTCGCTCAGTTCCTCGCGGAGCACGGCCACCGCTCGTTCAGCCTGGACGTGATTCGCCCGACTTTCGCCGACGATCCAGAACAGGTGCTGAGGCTGATCGCGAATCCAACGGCGGCGATCGCGCTCAAGCGAGATCCTCCCACTCTTTCCGAGCCAGCGTCGGAGGACCAGCGGGCAGAGTCCGCTTCTCGTCGCCCGACGGTCCCCGGCGGCGAATGGCCGGGGCCGATCCTGGCGCCGCTCGTCGAGCTGACCCGGCGCTACACGCGCCTGCGGGAGAACCAGCGGCTGACCTGGCAGCGGGGTCTGGCGCTGCTTCGCCGCCTGTACGTCCTGGCCGGGGCGACGCTGGTTCGGCAGGGGAGACTGCGGCGCGCGGATGACGTCTTCTTTCTCAGGGCGGACGAAGTTGATCGAGCGATTACCCTGCCTGGTGGGGATCTTCGGCCACTGGTCGCCGAGCGACGGCGGCGGTTCGCCGAGAACGCGGCCTTGACCGTCTATCCCCGCTTTCTCCGAGGCAGCCAGACAGCGGACGAAGACGAGACGGATCTCCAAACGACACTCACCCCGATAGTGTCGCTTCGGGGCGAACCGGTCAGTCCCGGCGTGGGGCGGGGTCCGGCCCGAATCGTCCTCCATCCGGACGACCTCGCGGCGATCGAGCCGGGGGACGTGCTCGTCGCTCGGGGCGCGGATCCCGGTTGGACGCCGATTTTCGATCGTCTCGCCGCGCTGGTGATGGAAACCGGTGGGCAGCTTTCTCACGCCTCGGTCGTCGCGCGCGAGTACCGGCTGCCGGCGGTGGTCGGGGTCTCACGGGCCACGCGGGTCATTCGGCCGGGCGAAAACCTTGTCGTCGACGGCTCGACCGGGGTCGTCCGACGCGTCGACCGAGCGAGCAACTAACCCCGAAGGTGCTGCCTGCTCGGCTTGCGTGAATCCGCCGTGAGTTGTATAATGCAGCTAGGCCAGACAACCGGACACTTGCCGATCAGCGACCGCTTCACGTCTTCGGTTCGTCAAGACCATGGCTCGGCATTCGAGCCAAACGTATCGCGCCCCTAACCAAGCCTAGAACGTTGACGTTCGCTATCCACGACTTTTTTGTTCGAGTCGTGGCCTCCCGACGAGTGTGCGAGGTCTACCAGTGCTGGTAGACCGGGATAAGGCGATGGTCTTGCCAACGAGCACTGAGTTATCTCCCGCGTCGCCAGTTCGGCTTCGCGCTGACGAATCCGCCGTTCTCCTCGAAGTAGCCCAGGCCGCTGGCTCGACACTCGATCTGCACGAGGTGCTGGAGCGCGTCGCCGAGAAGACCGCGCGGCTCACCGGCGCCGATCGCTGCAGTCTCTGGCTCCTCGACAGCACCCACGATCTCCTGTTGCCCGCCGCGATCTACGGCATCGACCCAAGCTTCGCCGCCCGCTGGAAGCGCAAGATCCTGCCGATCAAGGACGAGCGATTATCCCAGGAAGCGATCACGACCGGTCAACCGGTGATTGTTCTCGACGCGGCGACCGATCCCCGGACCGACAAGAAGGCCGTCGACTTTTTCGGCGACAAGTCGATTCTCGTCGTGCCCCTGGCGAGCAAGGGACGAGTCATCGGCACTCTCTTCTTGAATCACATCAGCCGCCCTTACTGGTATTCCTCGCAGGAAATCGCGATCATTCAGGCGATCGCGAGCCAGGCTGCGGTCGCGATCGAAAATGCGCAGCTCTACGAAGAGAGCCGCCGTTCGCGCCACGAGCTGCTCGGGTCGTTCCGACGTATCGGCGACGCACTCGCCGCCGGGCTCGATCTCGCGGACACCTTACGTCTGGTCGTCGAGCTCGCGACCGAGATGCTCCGCGCGACGGTTGGCGGCCTGACCCTCCGGCCCAGCGACGGGGCGCTCGGAACAACGCAATGGGTGCCGAGCGACGCACCGGAGCACGATGCCTCGGTGCGTCCTTTGCTCGCTGAACTGGCCGACAAGGTCGTGGATCGCGGAGAGCCGTTCTACGTTGCCGATCTGCACGAGCACGTCGCCGGCAGCAACGGTCACGGCACGAATGAATCGCTCCGAACGTACGCCGGCGTTCCGCTCTACCTTCGCGGTGAGATCATCGGGACGCTGGGCGTGTTTCACGCTCTGCCCAAGCGATTTTCGCCCGCCGAGATCGATCTGCTCGCCTCGTTCGGCGCTCAGGCGGCGATCGCCATCGACAACGCCCGGCTCTTCGCGCGTCTCCAGCATCAGGTCCAGGAGCTATCCGCCGCGGCCCAGCGGAACGCCGACCTCTACACCAGCCTCCAGCTTGAAAAGAAGCGGTTGGACGTCATCTTTCAGCACTCCACCGACGCGATCTATATGGCGGACCGCGATGGACGGATCGTCGCTTTTAATCCGGCTGCCGAGATGCTCACCGGGTGGTCGACCCCGGAGGTCCTGGGGCGTGAGTGCGCCGATGCTTTCCCGGGCGAGCCGAACAACCCGCCCTCGCTCAGCGACGCGACCAGGCGCGTCCTGATCCAGGGCACCACGCAAGACGAGGTGGTCGAAGCCACCATCGTGAACCGGTCGGGTAACCGACGGCACGTGGCGGCGAGCTACGCGTACGTCGCCGCCAGGAATGGCGAGGGGCCGTTCGCGCTCGCGGTGGTTCGCGACATCAGTCGACAAAAGGAAGTCGAGCGGCTCAAGTCGGACTTCATGTCCATGGTCAGTCACGAGCTACGCACCCCGCTTGCCGTGATCAAAGGATACGCCGCGACCCTGCTCAACCCGGCGCTGCACCTCGACGCCGAGCGTCAGACGCGCTTTCTCCGTGGCATCAACGATGCATCGGACCGTCTCACGCGGCTGATCGATCAATTGCTCTCGGCGTCCCGGTTCGAATCGGGCCGCTTCAAGCTCAACCTCCAAATCGTCGATCTTGCGGATGCCGTGCACAAGGTCGTCGGGGGTATGCGGACGTCCGTCGGATCGCACGCGCTGCGGTGCGACGTCCCACCGGACGGGGTAATCGCGCGGGTCGATCGCGATCAGATCGAGCAGGTGTTGACCAACCTGATCACCAACGCGATCAAGTACTCACCGGAGGGCGGCGAAGTGCACGTCGAGCTCCGCGTCGCCACCGGGCCAGCCCCGACCGACGATCCGGTCGGCCGCGGCAACGAGTCGAGGAAGGTGGCGCTGCTGTCGGTCCGAGATCACGGCATCGGGATTCCGCCGAACCAGCTTCGCTTTGTCTTCGACAAGTTCTATCGGGGCGACGCCCCGATCGTCAAGCGCGTGCCGGGCACCGGGCTCGGCCTCTTTATCTGCAAGAGCATCGTCGAAGCCCACGACGGCCGGATCTGGGTCGAAAGCCAACCCGGCCAGGGAAGCACGTTTTACGTCAGTCTCCCGCAGGAGGGATAATTGATGCCGCACGCGATATTGGTTGTCGACGACGATCCGGACATCTGCGAGATCGTTCAGGTCAACCTCGAAGGAGCCGGCTACGAGGTCATGGTCGCCTCGGACGGCGCGGCCGGGCTCGCCGCGGCCCGGAGCCTCCAGCCGGACCTGATCATTCTCGACGTTCTGATGCCCGAGCTGGACGGCTGGCAAGTCCTTGAGGCTCTCGAAAAAGATCCGACCACCGCGGGTCGACCGGTCATCATGCTGACCTGCAAGGGGGACGATCAGGACGTCCTGCGTGGGCTCGGGCAGGGAGCCGTCGAATACTTCACCAAGCCCTTCTATCCGGAAAACCTCGTCGCCAGCGTGAAGATATTGCTGGACGTCTTTGACGCATCGATGCGAAACCACCGCCGACAACAATTGATCGCCCGCCGCCAGCGACTTATGGAGCGAGCCCCGACGGCAACGACGCCGTCTTAATCACGTACGCGCAAGGGAGGTAGAGGATGCTCAAAAGTGAGCGAATCCTCGTCGTCGAGGATGACCCTCAGGTCGCGGAGATCCTTCAGTGGAACCTGTTTGCCGCGGGATACCCGGTTACCGTGGTCGAGGACGGTCTTGCCGCCTTGCGGGCATTCGATGACGAGCGACCCGCGCTCGTCACCATCGATCTAAACGTGCCCACCGTTTCAGGGTTCCGCCTGGTCGAGCTCTTCAAGAGGTATGCTCCGAACATCCCGGTCCTCGTCGTAACCGCCCTGGCTTTCGAAGAGGCCGAAGACATCGCCCGCTCCGGAGCCGACGACTTCGTGACCAAGCCCTTCGATCCCTACCAGCTCGTCCGTAAGATCGAGTACCACCTCCACCGCGTCGATTCGCAGCCGTCTCCCGCGCCCGCCAGTCCCCCGCGGCGTTCCGGCGCTCCGCCCACGCGGCAAGCCGTCGAAGTCGGCTGAGGGCTCACCGAAAGAAGTCGAACATCGGAGACGTCGTCGGATCCCCGGCGTGTCCCAGATGTCCGAGCTGCCAGGCGTCTTCGATCGTCCGCAGCAGGCTATCGTGCGTGTACTGAACGTCCGAGCGGTAGCCAGGCTTACCGTTCGGCGCGATCACCAGCGTGGGAACGCGGCCGCCGGTCGCGTTCCCACAGCATCCCGCGCTGGTCGTTCCCTCGTCCCAGGTGATGAAGAGCACACCGCCGTCGCGCCAGGCCGGCGATCGAAGAATAGCCGGGACAAACGACGCCAGCCAGTCATCGCCGGTCCGAATCGACGCGCTGTGCATATCGTGGTAGACGTTCGGAGTGATCCAGACGAAATCGGGGAGGCGGTTCGCCGCGAGGTCAGCCGAGAACCGCTCGAGGGGGACCACTTGCGCGCAACGCGCCGGGTTTTCGCGAATACCGACGAAATACATGAAGGGATCGTGGCGACGGACGTAGCTTCCGCGCCCAACCACGGCGAGCGGCCC